>JAOPXM010000101.1 GCA_025965125.1 Nocardioides sp. | reverse complement strand
TGACGCGCCGCTCGTCCTCGGCATCGAGACGTCGTGCGACGAGACCGGGATCGGGCTCGTCCGCGGCGAGCGCCTGCTCGCCGACGCCGTCGCGAGCTCCGTGCAGGAGCACGCGCGCTTCGGTGGCGTCGTGCCCGAGGTCGCGAGCCGGGCCCACCTCGAGGCCATGGTTCCGACGATCGAACGTGCCTGCGACACCGCCGGCGTAGCCCTGGGGGACGTGGACGCGATCGCGGTCACCTGCGGTCCCGGGCTCGTGGGCGCACTGCTGGTCGGGGTGGCCGCGGCCAAGGCACTCGCGCTCGGGCTCGGCAAGCCGATCTACGGCGTCAACCACCTCGCCGCCCACGTGGCCGTGGACCAGCTCGAGCACGGCCCGTTGCCGGAGCCCTGCCTGGCGATGCTGGTCAGTGGCGGCCACTCGAGCCTGTTGCGGGTCGAGGACGTCACCGTCGGCGTTGAGCCGATGGGCGCGACCATTGACGACGCCGCTGGCGAGGCATTCGACAAGGTGGCCCGGTTGCTCGGGCTGCCGTTCCCCGGCGGCCCACACATCGACCGCGTCGCTCGCGACGGAAACAGCGTGTACGTCGACTTCCCGCGCGGGCTGACTTCTGGCCGCGACCTCGAGAGGCACCGCTTCGACTTCTCCTTCTCCGGGCTCAAGACAGCCGTCGCGCGTTGGGTGGAGGCGCGCGAGCGCTCGGGGGAGCCGGTCCCTGTCGCCGACGTCGCCGCGAGCTTCCAGGAGGCCGTCTGCGACGTGCTGGTCCGCAAGGCGCTCGACGCGGCGGTCTCCGAGGGCATTGACGACCTGCTCATCGGCGGTGGCGTGGCGGCGAACTCGCGGCTGCGTGCGATGGCCGAGGAGAGAGCCAGGGCGCGGGGCATTCGGGTCCGGGTCCCGCGGCCGGGTCTGTGCACGGACAACGGCGCCATGGTGGCCGCACTGGGCGCGGAGATGGTCGCGCGTGGCCGGACCCCGTCAGCGCTGGACCTCCCAGCTGACTCGAGCCTCCCGGTCACCACCGTCCTGGTCTGACCGGGCTCGACTAGTCCTGTTGTCCACGCCTTGTCGCGGGTAGTGACGAGTCCGCGCCTGAGTCACTAGTCTCCTGCCCGCCCTGGCGTGACGAGCCCGTTCGAGGTTCGTGTCTCCGTGGCGGCTACACAAATCGGGGGAGGGAGCACTACTCCGCCACCCTCGGCGGGTGTAGTCCACTGCGCCCTCCCAGTCGGGAGAACTCGTCGTGAAGCGCCTTCTGGTCGTCGTGGCCACCCTGTTGATCTCGTCGATCATCTCGCTCGCCAACGCCCCGGCCGATGCCGCCAGGCCGCCGAGGGTCCCGAAGGCTCCCAGTGACGCCTGCGGGCCACAGCTCCTCAAGTCAGATGGAACCGCTTGGACCTGCACGTTCAACGACGAGTTCAACGGGAACTCCCTGGACCGGACGAAGTGGGTGCCGCAGACGCTCGGATTCAGCACGGGCACCGCGCAGGCCTATGCCTGCTACCTGGACGACGCGGGCAACGTGTCGGTGAGCGGCGGTGCGCTGAACCTGACCGTGCGGAAGCTCGCCCGGCCCGTGCCCTGCACGTCGAACCCAGCGCTGGCTCCCTCGGTGTACACGTCGGGCATGGTGTCGACGTACCACCTGTTCAGCCAGCAGTACGGCCGCTTCGAGGCGCGCGTGAAGGTGGCGGCGACGCGCTACCCGGGACTCCAGGAGTCGTTCTGGCTGTGGCCCGACGACCGGGTCGGCTCCTCGACGTACTGGCCGGCCGCCGGCGAGATCGACATCGTCGAGACCTATTCGGCCTATCCCGATCTCGGCATCCCGTTTCTCCACTACACCGCGAACGACAACGGGGGCCCCATTCCAGGCACCAACACGGCCTGGAGCTGTGCGGTGACCCGCGGTGTGTGGAACACCTACGCGCTGGAGTGGACACCCACCCAGCTGAAGATCTCGATCAACGACAAGGTCTGCCTCGTGAACACGTCCGAGGACCCGGCGTTCCAGAAGCCCTACATCGCCGCGTTCACGCAGGCCCTGGGTGGCGCAGGGAACGCCTACGACGGACGCGCTCCGCTGCCGGCATCCATGAACATCGACTACTTCCACGTCTGGAGATAGCGCCCCTAGGGCCCGGCCTGGCGCCGGGTGCGCGCGACACGCCGGGAACAGTCATCCGTTCGGTCAAAGGTCTTGGTCATCTGGGACCACTTGAAGCCGAGTCTTGCCCGCGCCGCCGTGGCGGACCCTAACGTCGGTTACGGAAGTCAGAAAGACCGCGTTGCCATGGGGGAGCGCGTCAAATTTGATAGGGGAGGGAGCACAACCCCGCCTGGCGAAGCCATGCGCGGCTTGGTTCGGCACGCCCTCTCCTGGTTGGGAGAATCTCGTGAAGCGTGTACTGGTCGTAGTTGCGACCCTGATGATCTCGTTGCTCGGCAACGCCGCCGCCCAGGCGGCGGATCCCGTCTCGACAAGCAGGACCCGGGTGCCGAGGCTGCCGACCGACGCCTGTGGGACGCAGCCGGTGAAGGCTGACGGTTCCCGGTGGCTCTGTTCCTTCGACGACGAGTTCAACGCTCGTACCCTGGACCGAACCAAGTGGGTGCCCCAGACCACCGGCTTCAGCACCGGCACCGCGCAGGTCCATGCCTGCTACGTGGACGACCCGGCCAACATCTCCGTGAGCGGCGGCAGCCTGAACCTGACGGTGCGCAAGCTCGCCCAGCCCGTTCCCTGCGCATCGAATCCCTCACTGACACCTTCGCCCTACACGTCCGGCAGCGTGTCGACGTACCACCTGTTCAGCCAGCAGTACGGCCGGTTCGAGGCGCGGATCAAGGTCGCGGCGACCCGGAGCCCCGGGCTGCAGGAGACGTTCTGGCTGTGGCCGGACGACCGGGTCACCTCCGCCGCGCTCTGGCCCACCGCCGGAGAGATCGACGTGGTCGAGAGCTACTCCGTCTATCCCGACCTCGGCGTTCCGTTCCTGCACTACGGCGCCACCGACAACGGGGGACCGGTCCCGGGAACCAACACCGCCTGGAACTGTGTTGCGCGCCGAGGCGTCTTCAACACCTGGACCCTGGAGTGGACTCCCGCGCAGCTGAAGATCATGGTGAACGGCAGGACTTGCTTGGTGAACACGTCAGGCGACACCGCGTTCAACAAGCCGTACATCGCCGCGTTCACCCAGGCACTGGGCGGTGCCGGCAACGTCTATGACGGACGCACGCCGATGCCCGCGACCATGAACGTGGACTACCTGCGCGTGTGGAAGTAGACCTCCGCCAGGGGTCTGGCGCCTCGCGGCGGTGGCCGGCGAGGTGAGCGGGTACGCGGAACGGGTCCGTTGGTCGGACCCGTTCCCGGCACCACAGCGAACAGGATGCGACCCTCTCTCGGGAGGACCCCATGAACCGTTCCCTGGCTGCCGTCGCGACTCTCCTGGTGCTGTCGTTCGCCCTCCTGGGCGAGACCGACGCGGACGTCGACCCGCTGTCCAGCGACGCGTGCGGCCCGCAGCCGCTGAAGTCGGACGGGTCGGCCTGGGTCTGCGCCTTCGACGACGAGTTCGACGGCACGGAGCTCGACCGGACCAGGTGGGTGCCCCAGACCACGCACTTCAGCACCGGCACCCCCGAGGCCCATGCCTGCTACGTGGACGACCCGCAGAACGTCTCGGTGAGCGGCGGCACCCTGAACCTGACCGTGCGCACGCTCGGTGCGCCGGTGCCGTGCCTGTCCGATCCCGCGCTGGCGCCCTCGCCGTACACCTCCGGAAGCGTGTCGACGTACCACCTGTTCAGCCAGCAGTACGGCCGCTTCGAGGCTCGCGTGAAGGTCGAGGCGACGAGCGATCCGGGGTTGCAGGAGACGTTCTGGCTGTGGCCGGACGACCGGGTCGCGACGGGGGAAGTGTGGCCGCTGGCGGGCGAGATCGACGTCTTGGAGAGCTACTCCGTCAATCCCGACCTCGGCATCCCGTTCCTGCACTACTCCGGAAACGACAATGGCGGACCGATCCCCGGGACCAACACAGCATGGGACTGCATCGCGCCGCGCGGCGCCTACAACACCTGGACGCTCGAGTGGTCGCCGACCGAGCTGAAGGTCGAGGTCAACGCCAGGACCTGTCTCGTGAACACCTCCGGTGACCCGGCGTTCCAGAAGCCGTACATCGTGGCCTTCACGCAGGCGCTCGGCACCACCGGGAACGTGTACGACGGACGGGCCCCGCTGCCCGCGACCCTGAGCGTCGACTACGTCCACGTCTGGAAGTGAGACCACCCGCTGGTTGGGGAGCGAGCGCCAGCGAGCGTCTCGAAAACCGGTGAGGTCGGGCAGTGCCCGTGATCAGCTCGGCAGGAAGTAGGGCCGCTGGGTGTCGTCCACGGTCACCTTCGGACCGGCCGCCATCTCGACCGAACCGTCGACACCGACCCGCAGGATCCGCCAGCCCACGTCGTCGGTGTGCACGATGACCAGCGCGTGGTCGTCGTCCTCCCACTGCGCTCCCGCGATGTAGCCGCCGTCGATCTCGAACTGCGCCACCGGATCGCCGGTCGCGGTGTCGAGGATCGCCAGCGAGCCGTCGCCGATCCCGTCGAGGTAGTCCGGACCGGCCAGCAGGCGGCCCCCATCCGGCGAGAACGTCTGCAGGGTGTTGTCGCAGGTCTTGAACACGAACCGCTGGTTCTGCTCGTTGTAGACCCCGCTGCATGAGGTCTCGTCCGCCGCGGAGGTCATGACGGCGATCAGGCCGGTGGGCGAGATGTCGTTCACCTTGAGGGCGCCCTTCATGAACTCGTCGACGATCCCGTGCGAGTCCGCGGCCCGGGGCGTGCCACCCGTGTTGCTGTTGAAGAACACCCGGCAGCCGCCGTCGACCTCGTGGCAGGAGCCGTTGCCCACCACCGCCGCCACCGAGACCGGCTCGCCGAGGTTGTTGGCGAGCTGAACCTGGTCGTCGGCCCACACCGTCTCGATGGTGCCCGCGGGGGTGCCGTAGGCCACGGTCGTGCCGATGTCGCTGAGCGCGAGACCGCCCTCGACCGGCTCGGTCAGGCTCACCGAGCCGTCCCCCTCGACGATGTCGACCATCCGCTCGCCGTTCACGTCGGAGTAGATGCCCACGAACCGGTCGCCGACCATGGTGAACGAGTCGTAGGCCTGCGGCAGGTCGACCGGAGCCCGGTCGTGGCTGATGAGCTGCTTGCCGTCGAGGTAGGGCAGCGCGGGCGGCGGGCCGGTCGGGAATGCGCCGTCGAGCGCGGACCCGGGCACCGCCCCGGGGCTCGGCGCCGACGTGGGTGGGGTCGGTTCGGGGGAGGGCGCCGAGGAGTCGGCGGTCCGGGTGGGCGTCGGCAGCTGCGAGTTGCTGGCAGGCGGAAGGGAGTCGCTCTGGCCGAGTCCCTGACTCGCAAAGATCGCCACCGGCACGATGACCGCGACGACCGCCGCGACGCCGGCAGCCGTCGCAAGCCGTCGGGTACGTCGGATCGAACCGGCCGTGCCCTTCACGTCGGCGAGGGTCAGCGGCGCGTCGTGGATGCCGTCGGCACGCTGGTGCAGTTCCCTGCCGAGCCGGTCACGGAGCTCGTTGTCGTCGTTCATCGCTCCTCCTCCTGGTGGCGGGGGTTCAGGTCAGCGGGTGTGCGCTCGCGAAGGGCGGCGAGCGCGCGGCTCGCCTGGGATTTGACGGTGCCGACCGAGATGCCGAGGACGTCGGCTGTCTCGGCCTCGGTCAGCTGTTCGTAGTAGCGCAGGACGACCACGGCGCGCGCCTTCTTCGGCAGCGTCTGGACGACGTCCCAGAGAGCGGAACCGGCGCCCTCGTCGTAGGTGTCGCGCACCGGTGTCGCCTCGGGGACCACGTCGGTCGCGTGCTCACGCTTCTTCCAGCCCCGCCGCCACAACGAGTTGTTCTCGTTGACCATGATCCGGCGCACGTACGCGTCGACGGAGTCACGGTCCTGGACGCGGTCCCAGGCGAGGTAGAGCTTGGCGAGCGAGGTCTGGAGCACGTCCTCGGCCTGGTGCCGGTCACCGGTCAGGAGGTAGGCCGTGCGGAGCAGGGCTGGCTGCCGGGCGTTGAGGTACGCCGTGAACTCCTCGTCGCGCGCGGCCGCCCGGTTCCCCATCGCGCCAGTCTCGGCCCTGGCGCCTGTGGTGAGTTGCATGTCGTCCTCCGTCCGGTACGTGTCGAAGACGCGAACGGTGGGAGGAAGGTTGCAATTTCGTCAGTACGGCTCGCAGTCGGCCGCGGGAGGCCAGTGCCCGTGGTGCCCGGAAGACCGCCATGCCTCGTAGGTTCGAAAGGCGTCATCGGAACAGTGACCCGGCAGGGCCAGGTGAAGACCAGCGCGAAGAGAGAACCTGCCGTCGTCGCGACGACGGCGGCGGCAGTGAAAACACCCAGGAGAACGCGGGAACTCATGGCGCGAGGGCCCGTCAAACAGGCATAGGCCGCTGGTGATGCCGTCCAGGCTTGAATGTTGAGCGTGACTGTCTTGACGTGACTGACTTATGCCTGTTTGACAGTCCTGGGCGCCGTGCACGTCACCGGTCAGGAGGTGCGCGAGGCGCTGCAGGGCAGGCTCCCGCGCGACCAGCCACGACTCGAAGTCGGTCGTGCGCCGGTTCGCTGTCACCAGCTCTGCCCTCACACCCCTCTGCACGTGCCCCCGCTCCGTACGGTTGCATGGGCTCGACAGGGAGCCCAGCGAACAACACCCGGAGGAACACATGCAGCAGGTCAAGGCCGTCGTCGCCCGTGCCAAGGGTCAGCCCGTGGAGCTCGTGACGATCAACGTGCCGGATCCCGGTCCGGGCGAGGCGCTGGTGAAGGTGCAGGCCTGCGGGGTCTGCCACACCGACCTGCACTACCGCGAGGGCGGCATCAACGACGACTTCCCGTTCCTGCTCGGCCACGAGGCCGCGGGTGTGGTCGAGGCGGTTGGGCCCGACGTGACGACGGTGGCGCCGGGCGACTTCGTGGTCCTCAACTGGCGGGCGGTCTGCGGCAACTGCCGGGCCTGTGACCGGGGTGAGCCGTGGTACTGCTTCTCGACCCACAACGCGACCCAGAAGATGACACTCGAGGACGGCACCGAGCTGTCGCCCGCCCTCGGCATCGGCGCGTTCGCCGAGAAGACACTGGTCGCGGCCGGCCAGTGCACCAAGGTCGACCCGTCGGCTCGGCCGGCCGCTGTGGGCCTGCTGGGCTGCGGCGTGATGGCCGGCATCGGCGCAGCGATCAACACAGGCGAAGTGACCCGCGGGAAGTCGGTCGCGGTCATCGGCTGTGGCGGTGTGGGTATCGCGGCGGTCGCGGGATCCGCCCTGGCCGGGGCGGGCACGATCATCGCGGTCGACATCGACGCCAAGAAGCTCGAGGCCGCGAAACGGCTGGGCGCCACGCACACCGTCGACTCGTCGAGCACCGACCCGGTGGAGGCGATCCAGGCGCTCACCGGTGGGTTCGGCGCCGACGTCGTCATCGACGCGGTCGGCCGCCCCGAGACGTGGAAGCAGGCGTTCTACGCGCGCGACCTGGCCGGCACCGCCGTGCTCGTGGGTGTGCCGACCCCGGATATGAAGATCCCCGACCTCCCGCTCATCGACCTCTTCGGGCGTGGTGGATCGCTGAAGTCGAGCTGGTACGGCGACTGCCTGCCGTCACGGGACTTCCCGATGCTCGTCGACCTCTACCTGCAGGGGCGCTTCGACCTCGACGCGTTCGTGAGCGAGGAGATCGGCATCGGCGACGTGGAGGCCGCGTTCGCGAAGATGCACGCCGGCGGCGTGCTGCGCTCGGTCGTGGTCCTCTGATGGCGCGGGTGGACCACGCGGTCTCCAGCGGGACGTTCTCGCTCGACGGCGAGACGTTCGAGGTGGACAACAACATCTGGGTGATCGGCGACGACACCGAATGCGTCGTCATCGACGCACCCCACAGCGTCTCGGACATCTTGGCCGTGGTCGGGGACCGCAAGGTCCGCGCGATCCTGTGCACCCATGCGCACGACGACCACGTCCGGGTGGCGCCCGCGCTGCGGGAGGAGGTCGTGGCGCCGATCATGCTGCACCCCGACGACAAGGTGCTCTGGGAGCTCACCCACACCGACTACCTCTGGGACGTCGACCTGCACGACGGCTTCGAGATCTCTGTGGGCGGCACGACGCTCCGCGCGATTCACACGCCCGGCCACGCGCCGGGCGCCGTCTGCTTCCACGCGCCCGACCTCGGCTGTGTCTTCACCGGCGACACGCTCTTCCAGGGCGGGCCCGGTGCGACCGGCCGGTCGTTCAGTGACGCGAACCTGATCACGAAGTCGATCCGCGAGCGTCTCTTCGTGCTGCCTGACGACACCGTCGTACACACCGGGCACGGCGACGACACCTCCATCGGCGCGGAGCGCGCCGCCCTGGGCGGGTAAAGGTCCCAGTCTTCGGGGACCAAGTCCCAGCTCCTCCGTGACGTACGGCCCTGCTGGTGAACACAGCGCGTTCCTAGGTTGATCTCAGGAGCGGTGGCAGGGGTCATCGCCAGTAAGAGGAGGATCCCCGTGCGCTCTGCACTCGACAAACTGATCTCCGGGGCCGGCTTTCTGCTGGCCACCGTCCTGCTGATCGCCGCCGGCCTGTTGACGTGGGCCAACGTGTTCATCGCCAACGAGGTGCACGACCAGCTCTCGCAGCAGAACATCACGATGCCCGAGAAGGCGGCCCTCGAGACCCAGGCCCAGCACGACGCGCTCGACCAGTACGCCGGTCAGCCGCTGACGACAGGCCCCCAGGCGAAGGCCTACGCGGACTTCTACATCGCCGTGCACATGGACGCCATGGCCGAGGGCAAGACCTACTCCGAGGTGAGCGGCGAGTTCACCGCGATGACCGACGAGCAGAAGGCGAGCCCCGAGGGCCAGGCCCTGGGTCAGGTGCGCCAGTCGATGTTCATGGGCGACACCCTGCGCGGCCTGCTCCTCTACGGCTTCGCGTTCGCCACCATGGGCACGATCGCCCTCTACGCGGCGATCGCCGCCTATGTCGGAGCCGCGCTGATGCTGCTGCTCTCGGGGCTGGGCCTCCGCCACTCACGCAAGACCGCGGACGCTCCGGTGACCCGGGCGGTTCCGGTGCCTGCCTGACCCTGACGGAACCACGGCCGGGCGGAGCTGGTCTCCGTCCGGCCGTTCCGTGCGAGTGCGTTCAGAGCGGACGGACCAGCAGCGCCGTGCCGTGCCCGGCGACCCGGGTCATCACGAGCGTCGCCTCGTCGTCGCCGGCAAGAGCCAGCCGCTTGCGCAGCTGCTCGGGTACGACGTCGACGCCGCGCTTCTTGATGGTGAGCCGGCCGATGCCCCGCTCCCGGAGGGCCGCCTTCAACGCCTTCTCGCGGTAGGGCAGCTGCTCGAGCACCTCGTAGCTGCGGGCGAACGGTGTGGTGAACGGCCTTTCCGAGGTGACGTAGGCGATGTGCTCGTCGAGCAGGCCGCCGTCAACCCCGGCGGCCACCGCGGTGACCAGCCCCGCACGGATCACGGCGCCGTCGGGCTCGTAGAGGAACCTGGCCACGTCGACGACGCCAGCGCCGGGGTCGTCCTCGTCGGTGAGTGTTGCCAGGCCGCCGTTGCCGATCACGGTGGCGCGGCGGGCCGTGGTGGCCAGGCGACCGGCCCAGAGGGCGGCCTCCTTGACCTCGCCGTGGTCGCTGACCCACTCGGCCTCGACGCCCTCCGGCACCAGACCGTGGGGGATGCCGGGGGCGACCTTCACGCAGGAGTCCCGGTGCAACAGCCCCTCGACGAACGACCACGGCGGTGTCCAGTCGTCAACGTCGAAGGTGCGGCCCCGGCCGGTGCGCCGGGCGGGGTCTGCGAAAGCGACGTCGAACGGAGCGGGGTCCACGGTGGTCGCATCGGCGACCATGACAGCGCCCTCCAGATCCAGGGCCGCGAGGTTCGCCGTCGCCACCTCGACGCGGACCGGGTCCAGGTCGACCCCGGCGGACGTGATGCCCGCACCGGCGAACGCAATGAGGTCACCCCCGATGCCGCAGCCGAGGTCGATGATCGAGGCGGTCCCGAACGCGGTCAGACGGGCTGCCCGGTGCGCCGCGACCGGTTGGCGAGTGGCCTGCTCCAGCCCGTCGGGCGTGAAGTACATGCGCGCGGCGAGGTCGCCGAACTTCACCACCGCTCGACGACGGAGCGCGGCCTGGGTCAGCGCTGCCGCGACCTGCTCCGGGTCCGCCGTACGGCCGGCCGTCCGGCGCAGCTTCGTCTGGGCCCGCAGGGGGTCGTCGTCGGCCACGTCGTCTGCCGCGCGGAGGAGTTGCTGACCCTCGTCGGTCAGCAGCCAGCGGAAGGCGTCGAGGTCCACCACGTCAGTGTGGCAGCACCACCGGTGACCCTCTCTGGCACTCACTTGTTGAGAGTGCTAGTTTCTGAGTTGGCACTCTCCCCGTGAGAATGCCAGCGCTTGCGACAACGGTGCGACCCCCGCGACGGCGTACCCGACCCGCAGGCACTAGACGTGAAGCACCTGCCAAGGCAGCAGTTCGAACAGCTGTGATCCAACTACATGTGCAGAAAGTGGAGGTCGACATCGTGTCGGTCAACATCAAGCCCCTCGAGGACCGCATCGTCGTGAAGCCGCTCGAGGCTGAGCAGACCACGGCTTCCGGTCTGGTCATCCCCGACACCGCCAAGGAGAAGCCCCAGGAGGGCGAGGTCGTGGCGCTCGGTCCCGGTCGCATCGACGACAACGGCAATCGCGTCCCGCTGGACGTGTCCGTGGGCGACAAGGTCATCTACAGCAAGTACGGCGGCACCGAGATCAAGTACGCCGGAGACGAGTTCCTCATCCTCTCCGCGCGTGACGTCCTGGCTGTCGTTTCCTGATTTCAACCGGGTCGTCCGACTCGCGGGGTGTTCAAGCACCTCGTGAGGCGGACGACTCGATCTCGTTAGAGGAGAGCAATGCCGAAGATCCTGGAGTTCGACGAGAACGCCCGCCGCTCACTCGAGCGTGGCGTTGACAAGCTCGCCAATGCGGTCAAGGTGACGTTGGGCCCTCGTGGCCGCTACGTCGTCCTGGACAAGAAGTGGGGCGCGCCGACCATCACGAACGACGGTGTGACCGTCGCCCGTGAGATCGAGCTGGACGACCCGTTCGAGAACCTCGGTGCGCAGCTGACCAAGGAAGTTGCCACCAAGACCAACGACATCGCCGGCGACGGCACCACCACCGCGACCGTGCTCGCCCAGGCGATGGTCCACGAGGGCCTTCGCGCCGTGGCGGCCGGCTCCAACCCGATGGGGCTCAAGCGCGGCATGGACGCCGCAGCCGACGCGGTAGGTGCCGCCCTTCGCGACGCCGCCCGTGAGGTGGAGTCCAAGGAGGACATGGCCTCGGTGGCCACCATCTCCAGCCGCGACAGCGTGATCGGCGAGCTGCTCGCCGAGGCGTTCGACAAGGTCGGCAAGGACGGGGTGATCACGGTCGAGGAGTCCAACACCATGGGCACCGAGCTCGAGTTCACCGAGGGCATGCAGTTCGACAAGGGCTACATCTCTCAGTACTTCGTCACGGACCCCGAGCGGATGGAGGCCGTCCTCGACGACCCCTACGTGCTCCTGCACCAGGGCAAGATCTCGGCGATCGCCGACCTGCTGCCCCTGCTGGAGAAGGTCATCGCCGCGGGTAAGCCGCTGTTCATCCTCGCCGAGGACGTTGACGGGGAAGCCCTGTCGACGCTGGTGGTCAACAAGATCCGCGGAACGTTCAACGCCGTCGCGGTCAAGGCTCCGGCCTTCGGTGACCGTCGCAAGGCGATGATGCAGGACATCGCGACGCTCACCGGTGGTCAGATCGTGGCACCCGAGGTCGGGCTCAAGCTCGACCAGGTCGGTCTCGAGGTGCTCGGCCAGGCCCGGCGCGTCGTGATCACCAAGGACAACACCACGATCGTCGACGGGGCCGGCGACCCGGCCGAGGTCGAAGGCCGCGTCAACCAGATCAAGGCCGAGATCGACTCCACCGACTCCGACTGGGACCGCGAGAAGCTCCAGGAGCGCCTCGCGAAGCTGGCGGGTGGCGTGTGCGTGATCAAAGTCGGCGCCGCCACCGAGGTGGAGCTGAAGGAGAAGAAGCACCGCATCGAGGACGCCGTCTCCGCGACGCGCGCCGCGATCGAGGAGGGCATCGTCCCCGGCGGTGGCTCCGCTCTCGTGCACGCGGTTGAGGTTCTGAAGGACGACCTCGGCCTCACCGGTGACGAGGCGGCCGGCGTACGCATCGTGCGCAAGTCCGCGGACGAGCCCCTGCGCTGGATCGCCGAGAACGGTGGCGTCAACGGGTACGTCGTCACCACCAAGGTCCGCGAGCTCGGGCCCGGCAACGGCTACAACGCCGCCACCGAGCAGTACGGCGACCTGGTCGCCCAGGGGGTCCTCGACCCGGTCAAGGTGACCCGTTCCGCGCTGGTCAACGCCACGTCGATCGCGGGCATGCTGCTCACGACCGAGACCCTGATCGTCGAGAAGCCCGAAGAGGAAGACGACGCTCCGGCCGCAGCCGGCCATGGCCACGGCCACGGTCACTGAGGTCGTACGCCTGACCCGGTCGCGCTGACTGGACACAGGAAACCCGCACTGAACACGGAGGATTTCCCGTGTTCAGTGCGGGTTTCACTGGTTAACCAGTGAAACCGGCGGCACGAACGTTCCGCGCAGGAAACACGACGGACGCCGTCGCGCAACCTGCGCGGGACACGCTCGCGACATGCTGTGGAGAGTGCGGACGACGCTGCCCGACCGGCCCGGCGCACTCGCGGTGCTGGCGCGGAACTGTGGCGATGCCGGGGTCAACATTCTCGGCCTGCAGATCTTCCCCTCCATCGAGAGGGTCACCGATGAGCTGGTGCTGCGCACCCCGGAGGGGTGGGGTGCCCAGGAGATCGCCGAGCTGGTCGAGCGGTCCGGCGGCGAGTCCGTGGTCTCCGCCCCCTGCACCGAGGCCGCACTGACCGACCAGCCCACCCGCTACGTGCAGGCGGCGCGGGCGATCCTGGCTCAGCCCGCCTCGTTCCCGGAGGTGGTGGCGACGCTCTTCGACGCCGAGCCGGACCCCGGGCCCGGGGGCTCGGCACCACGCCGGGCGGGCCGGACGTGATGGACGTGACCGTCGGCGACGTCCAGGTCCAGGTGGGGCGCAGCGCCCCGTTCACCGCCGCCGAACATGCGCGCGCCTCGGCGATGGCTGACCTGGTTGGCGACGTCCTCCGGCGGGCCAGGGAGGACTCGGGGTTCGCGGTCAGCGCGGGACGCCGCATCGGCGACGGCGCCACCCCCGAGTACTTCACCGAGGGCGGCTCGGTGTCGGCCGTCATCGAGGGCATCGTCGTCGGAATCGCGACCGTTCGCGCGCCCGACGAGCACGAGCCCGACGTGCGCCCGGTGACCCTCCGGGTCGACCCGACCTTCCAGCGCCGCGGGATCGGCACCCGACTGCTGGTCGAGGGCGCCCGCCTCGCGCACACGTTGGGTGCCCGCGAGATCGTTCTCACGACCCGCTCGGACAACCAGGCGGTGCTGCCCATGGTGCTGGCGGCGGGGATGCGGGGCCGGATCCGGATGGCCGCCGACGTGCTGACCGTGCGCGTGCCGGTGCGGGACCTCAAGCCCCAGCGGACCTGAGCACGTCGGGGACGTGTCCGCTCCTCCCCGCCGGTAGCATGTGGGAGTGGAGCTCCCCGAGAAGTTCGCCGCACTGGGCCTGACCTATGACGACGTCCTGCTGCTGCCGGGTCACTCCGACCTGGCCCCGTCGGACATCGACACCACCTCGCGGCTGACGCGCGAGATCTCGCTGCGGGTGCCGCTCGTGAGCGCCGCCATGGACACCGTCACCGAGTCGCGGATGGCGATCGCGATGGCCCGCCAGGGTGGACTCGGTGTGCTCCACCGCAACCTGTCGATCGAGGACCAGGCCTACCAGGTCGACCTGGTCAAGCGGACCCAGACCGGGATCATCTCCAACCCCGTCACGATCGGTCCGGACGCGACGCTCGAGGACCTGGACCGTATCTGTGGCGAGTACCGCGTCTCCGGCCTCCCCGTCGTCGACACCGACCTCCGCCTCCTCGGCATCATCACCAACCGCGACCTGCGGTTCACCCCGGTCGCCGAGTGGGCCACCACCAAGGTCGACGAGGTGATGACACCGATGCCGCTGATCACCGGCCCAGTGGGCATCGCCCGCGAGGACGCGACGCTCCTGCTGCGCAAGCACAAGCGGGAGCGGCTCCCGCTCGTCGATGACGGCGGTCGCCTCGCCGGGCTCATCACCGTCAAGGACTTCGTGAAGTCCGAACAGTTCCCGAACGCGTCCAACGACGCGGCCGGCCGGCTGATGGTGGGTGCCGCGATCGGGTACTTCGGCGACGCGTGGCTCCGGGCGACGACGCTCGTCGAAGCCGGTGTGGACGTACTCGTCGCTGACACCGCCCACGGCAACGTCCGGCTGCTCCTCGACATGGTCAAGCGGCTCAAGACCGATCCGGCCACCCGACATGTGCAGGTGATCGGCGGCAACGTCGCCACCCGTGAAGGTGCGCAGGCATTCGTCGACGCGGGTTCCGACGCCGTCAAGGTCGGCGTCGGCCCCGGCTCCATCTGTACGACGCGCGTGGTCACCGGGGTCGGTGCGCCCCAGGTCACCGCCGTCTACGAAGCCGCGCTGGCCTGCCGGCCAGCCGACGTACCCGTCATCGCCGACGGCGGGCTCAAGCACTCCGGTGAGATCGCCAAGGCGATCGTGGCTGGAGCCGACACCGTGATGGTGGGTTCCCTGCTCGCAGGCTGCGAGGAGTCGCCCGGCGACCTCGTCTTCGTCAACGGCAAGCAGTACAAGTCCTACCGCGGCATGGGATCGCTCGCCGCGATGTCGAGCCGTGGCAAGAAGTCCTACTCCAAGGACCGCTACTTCCAGGCCGAGATCACCAGCGACGACCAGATCGTGCCGGAGGGCATCGAGGGCCAGGTGGCCTACCGCGGGCCGCTCGCGGCAGTCGCCCACCAGCTGATCGGCGGCCTGAACCAGTCGATGTTCTACATCGGCGCCCGCACCATCCCCGAGCTCCAGGAGAAGGGCCGGTTCGTCCGGATCACCTCCGCCTCGCTCAAGGAGAGCCACCCCCATGACGTGCAGATGACCGTCGAGGCACCCAACTACCCAGGCCGCTGAGGCCCGTTCGTCACAGGTAGAGCCCGGTGTCACTGGGTGGGCGGTCCGGCGGCGCCTGGTCCGGCAGGTCCTCGCGGAGCAGCTCCCGCACCTGCGCCGGGGCCGGGTCGGTGAGCGCCACGAGACGCACGGCCTGGCGGGAGACCGCCTCCTCGAACACGTTGCGCACGAACCTGCCGTTGCCGAAGCCGATCGGGCGCGGCGCGGGGACGAGAGAGCGGACTGCGTCGACGACACCGGGGCCGAGCGTGTAGCCGGCCTGACCCGCCACCAGCTCGAAGATCGCGGCGAGCTCGGCCACGTCGTAGTCGGCGAACTCGATTGTCTTGGGGAAGCGTGAGGCGAGCCCGGTGTTCGAGGCCAGGAAGTGAGCCATCTCCCGGGGGTAGCCCGCGACGATCACCACGACCTCGTCGCGGTGGTCCTCCATCAGCTTGAGCAGGGTGGCGACGGCCTCCTGGCCGAAGTCGCGTCCGGAGTCCGCGGGCACGAGCGAGTAGGCCTCGTCGATGAACAGCACCCCACCGGTGGCCTGGTTGAAGCGCGCGGTGGTACGCGGCGCGGTCTGGCCGATGTATTCGCCCACCAGGTCGGAGCGAGTCACCTCCACCAGGTGCCCGGTCGCCAGCACCCCCAGCTGGGCATAGATCCGGGCCAGCAGTCGCGCGACCGTGGTCTTGGCGGTGCCGGGGTTGCCGACGAAGACCATGTGCCGCGACCGGTCCGACGGCGGCATCCCCGCTGCCACCCGCATCCGGTCTGCCTTGGCCTCCGCAACGAGCCGACGCACCTGCTCCTTGACGGGCTCGAGGCCGATCAGCGCGGCGAGCTCGGCCATCGGGTCGCCGATCTCGACCTCGGGTACGGCGAGATCCGGCACCGTGTCGCCGTCCTCCCCCTCTCGGGCGCGGAGCGGGTCGCCCCCGGCCGGTCCGGGCCCGTGCTGGGCGGTGGTCCTGGCCAGCTGGGCGACGAGCGGGTTCACCACGGTCGGGGGAGCCCGGAACAGACCCTCGAGGTCCTCGACGTAGCCGATCCGGCTCGGGCAGGACGCGGATCTCTGGAAGTCGGGCAGGGTGGTGACCAGCTGGGCGACCTGGGTGGCCATCGCCACCCACAGCCGCACGGTCTCCACCTCCCCGCCGACCATGGCGCGGCCCACCCACCCGCGGTTGTCCTCGAACCAGTCCGCGGCGTCGAAGCCGGGACGGAGCCGCTCGAGGGTGGCGCTCACCGCGGCGTACCGCGCTTCCCCAGCCGCCACCGCGAAGGCCGTGGGCAGCTCGTCGACGCCGCCGTGGAGGGCCATCGAGGCGATCAGGTCGTCGGTCGTCTGTCCCCGGCTGACCACCTGGTTCAGCCGGGCGTGTGCGGAGTCGAGCCCGCTGAGCGACCACACCAGCTGGGACGTCCAGCCCCGGACCTCGGGTACGAACTGTGCGTCCTCGTCGGACACCACCTCGGTGTGCCAGATCCTGCGGACCTCGTCCCAGGGCGCCGTCTCGTGGCTGCGGCGGAGGTCCGGCTCGTCGAGCACACGGCGGAAGGCGCGCGTGAGCGCGCCGGCGCGACCGGCCATCTGCGGCACCGCGGAGAGAACGTCCAGGGCGTCGATGGTGAGCTCGAGCGCGGCGATCCGGGCGGCGGGCCCCAGGTCGCGCAGCCGCCAGAAGATGTCGAGGTGCCAGGTGTCGTCGCTGTTGGAGAAGTAGGTGATCCGGCCCTGGGGGAGCTGGTACCCCTCCTTGAGCCAGGGTTGCAGCAGCTCGTCGGCGAGGAAGGGGTGGCTGCCGGCCCAGGTGGGGATCGCGGCCGGGAGGAAGGTGATCAGTGACCACATCTGCGGGACCAGTGCGGACAAACCGGGTCGCCAGTCACCCGTGGGTTCCTTGCCGCCGCGGCCCCGGGAGTCCTCGGCCAGGACCCGGATCCGCTGCTGGGTCTCCTCCAGCCACCCCTCGGGCACCGGCCACGGGTCGCTGCTCCCGAGGACATCGAGGCACGGCGGTCCCGCGAGCAGGGGGGCGAGGTGCTCCGGCAGGACCAGCATGGCGCGAGCAGTGTAGGTCCGGTGTGCAGATGACGGGAGGCTCTTGCTGGTCTCGGCTCGTGACAGACTTCGGTGCGTGACCGAGATCGAGATCGGGCGTGCCAAGCGCGCCCGCCGCGCCTATTCCTTCGACGACGTCGCCATCGTGCCGTCACGGCGTACGCGCGACCCCGAGGAAGTCAGCATCGACTGGCAGATCGACGCCTACCGCTTCGAGCTCCCGGTGCTGGCCGCACCGATGGACTCGGTGATGTCTCCCGCGACCGCGATTGCCCTCGGCAAGCTCGGCGGTCTCGGCGTCCTCAACCTCGAAGGCCTTTGGACGCGTTTCGAGGACCCGACCACGCTGCTCGCCGAGGTGTCGGGTCTGCGTGGACACGACGCCACCAAGCGGATGCAGGAGATCTACACCGAGCCGGTGAAGCCGGAGCTGATCACCGAGCGTCTGCGTGAGGTTCGCGACGCGGGCGTGACGGTCGCCGGCTCGCTCTCCCCGCAGCGCACCAAGGAGTTCGCGAAGGTCGTGGTGGACGCGGGCGTCGACATGTTCGTCATCCGCGGCACGACCGTCTCGGCCGAACACGTGTCCTCGCAGGCCGAGCCGCTGAACCTCAAGGAGTTTATCTACGAGCTCGACGTCCCCGTGATCGTCGGAGGTTGCGCCACCCACCAGGCCGCCCTGCACCTGATGCGGACCGGCGCCGCCGGTGTGCTCGTCGGCTTCGGGGGCGGCGCCGCCCACACCACCCGGACCGTCCTCGGGATCGCGGTGCCCATGGCCTCAGCGGTCGCCGACGTCGCCGCTGCGCGGCGTGACTACCTCGACGAGTCGGGCGGTCGCTATGTTCACGTGATCGCCGACGGCTCGATCGGCAAGTCGGGCGACATCGCCAAGGCCATCGCCTGCGGTGCCGACGCGGTCATGGTGGGCTCGCCGTTCGCGCGCGCCACCGATGCCCCCGGGCACGGCTTCCACTGGGGTGCCGAGGCACACCACGCCGAGCTTCCGCGCGGCCAGCGCGTCGAGTTCGAGCGGGTCGGCACGCTCGAGGAGATCCTGTTCGGCCCGTCCCGCGTGGCCGACGGCACCATGAACCTCATCGGCGCGCTCAAGCGGTCGATGGCCACCACGGGCTACACCGACCTGAAGGAGTTCCAGCGGGTCGAGGTCGTCGTCGAGTGACCCCGGCTCCCGGGGTGGTGCGCGTCGCGGCCGGGCAGGCGGTCGCCGTCTCGGGTGACATCTCGGCGAACGTCGCGACCGCGGTCCGGCTGGTCGATCTGGCTGCCGGCCAGGGCGTGCGGCTGCTCGTGCTGCCCGAGGCCTTCCTCACCGGTTACGACGAAGCGGCGTTCGTGGGCCCCATCCCGTCCGCCGATGACCTCGACGGTGCCTGGCTCGAGCCCCTGCGCCAGGCGGCGGCGACCGCCGACATGGTCGTCGTGGTGAGCACCCCGTTGCGCCGCGGCGACCTCAGACGCCTGACGATGCTGGTGATCCGTCCGTACGGCGCCGTCACGGCGCCGTACGACAAGCAGCACGTCGACTCGGACGAGGCGGCGTACTTCTCCGACGGCCCCTGCGGCGCCTCGATCGACGTCGACGGCCTCCGGCTCGGGTTGAGCATCTGCTACGACAGCAGCTTCCCCGAGCATGCCCGCGACGCCGCCGACGGTGGTGCGGTCGGATACCTCAACTCGGCCGCGTTCTTCCCCGGCTCCGCCCACCGGCGCGACGTCGCACTGGCGGCCCGTGCGCTCGACAACGGGATGTACGTCGTCCTCGCGGCCGCGACCGGCACCTGCGGCGACCACCGGTTCATCGGCGGCTCCGCGATCTTCGACCCCGAGGGTCGGCCGCTCGCCAGACTGGGTGAGGAGGAGGGCCTGGCGATCGCCGACCTGGATCCCGCGGTCGTCGCGGAGACACGGGCGGTCCGCACGATGCACGCAGACCGTCGCGACCTGGGGTCGCGGCTGCGGTAACGTCGCGACCGGGATGGAGCTCCTCGCACCCAGGGAAACGCCATGACGTCAGACCAGGCAGCGACGACGAACTCTGCACGCAGGCGCCGAGGCGCCGCGCTGGCGCTCTGTGCGCTCGCCCTGACCGCGTGCAGCGACGACCCGGCGGAGCCGCCGGAGCCACCGAAGCTGGCGGACCGGGGTGAGCTGACGATCTACTCCAGCCTGCCGCTCCAGGGTGACTCCAAGCCCCAGTCGAAGGACCTCGTTCGCGCGTTCAGGCTGGCCCTGGACGCTCACGACGGCACGGCGGCCGGCTACGACATCAAGCTCGTCTCGCTCGACGACGCCGACCCCGAGTTCGGCTTCTTTGAGCCGGGCCACATCGCCGCCAACGCCGAGCAGGCGGCCGGTGACCCGAGCACGATCGCCTACGTGGGGGAGTTCAACTCCGGGGCCTCGGTCGTGTCGCTCCCGATCCTCAACCAGGCGGGGATCCTGCAGGTCTCGCCGTCAAACACTTACGTTGGCCTGACCCGCGCCGACGGTGCCGAGGCGGGCGAGCCCGACAAGTACTACCCGACCGGACGACGCACCTACGGACGCGTGGTCCCGGCCGACCACGTCCAGGCGGGTGCCCTCGTCTCGGCCATGCGGGACCGCGGCTGCACCGATGTGTTCATCGCGCACGACGACGAGACGTACGGCCGCGGCATCGCCGATGCGGTGGCGAGTAGCGCTCAGCAGTCCGGCATCGAGGTCGTCGGGAACGTCCCGCTCGGCGCGACGACCAAGAGTGCCTTCGAGGCCGCAGCACCGACCTGCTTCTTCCTGGGTGCGATCACCCAGAACGGCGCACCCGAGGTGGCGAACGACATCGCGGCGACCCGGCCCGAGACCAAGATGTTCTTCCCCGACGGGTGTGCAGAGAGCGCCTTCACCGAACAGCTCGATCCCGGTGTGGCGGAGAACGTCTTCATCACCAACCCGACCCTGGAGCCAGCTTCCTATCCGGCTGCTGGTCAGGCGTTCTATGCCGACTTCGAGGAGGCATTCGGGCACGCCCCGGAGCCCTACGCCATCTACGGCTACGAGGCGTTGAGCGTGGTCCTGGACTCCATCGACGCCGCCGGCGAGGCGGCCGCGCCGACCCCGGACGGCCGCGCCGCAGTGGTGTCGGCGTTCTTCGCCACCAGCGGGCGCGACTCCGTGCTCGGCACCTACGGCATCGACGACTACGGCGACACCACGCTTGCCGCATACGGCGGCTACACCGTCCAGGGCGGGGAACTGGTGTTCGACAGCGTGATCGAGCCCGCGGTCGTCGAGTCGGCCACCGGGCCCGAGCTGACAGCCAGGCCCGATCCGGCCCCGTCCACCTCCGAGTCGGAGTCGACCGCAGCGAGCCCCATCGAGGGGACCTGGCTCGGAGGCAAGGTGACCCGGGCGATGCTCCTGCGCGAGCGGAGCCCGAAGGAGGTCCGGGCGGTGTTCGAGTCGAACGGGGCCAGGCAGTCCATGGTGTCGCGGCTCGAAGTGCTGGCCTACGACTGGCACGTCTCCACCAGTGGGGACGGCGGACCCTTCGTGGACGCCCAGTCCGGTGTCTTCAATGCGAAGGGTCACCTCATCCATCTGACCGACGACTCGGGCGCCAGGTACACCTACCGTTACCGCCTGGACGGGGACACCTTGACGATCCGTCTCGTCGAGAGCGATGCCGGCATGGCGGGGCCCGGTGTCAGCGACGACGCGTTCCAGTACGGGCAGTTCGCGGCGCCGTTCACACGAGCCGACTGACAGAGTGATCGATGTGCCGACACGTGCCCTGCTCGCGCTGACCCTGCTGCTCGGCCTGGGCGGTGCGCCGGCGCTCGCGAGAACGCCCGAGGCCCCGGGTGGTCGCCCAGCTGCGCACCGGACGGTCCCGCTGCCGACGCTGACCCGGCCACCGGTCGGCCTCCACGGCCACCCGATGTGGGACTCCTGGCACACCTTGAAGCCGTTCGGCTACGTCCAGCGCGAGTACCTCGTGTCCGGCACGGCTACGGCGGCGGGCGGGGCCACCGCGCCGTACACGACGAGGATCATCGTGTTCCGACCGAAGTCCGAGAGACGGTTCAACGGCAGCGTGCTGCTCGACTGGGTCAACGTCACCGCGCAGTTCGAGAACGCCGTGGACTCGATGGAGGCCCGCGAGATGTTGCTGCGGGAGGGCTTCGCGTTCGTGCACGTCAGCGCCCAGGCGGCCGGACTGTGCTGCACCCCCCTCACGCCGCAGGGCTGGGACCCCCTGCGCTACGCCGCGATCAGTCATCCGGGGGACCAGTACAGCTTCGACATGTTCGCCCAGGTCGCGCGCGCGATGCGGACGCACAAGGCCGGACATCTCGACCCCATGGGTGGCCTGCGGGTACGCCGGGTGCTCGCAGCCGGGCAGTCCCAGTCGGCGGACCGGCTCTACAACTACGTGCGGACGACCCAGGCTGCCACGGGCGTCATCGACGGTTTCCTGATCCATGGCGGCGGCCAGAAGCGCTTCCCCCGCACGCTCACGGTGCCGGTTCTCCACCTGCTCAGCGACCGCGAGGCCAGCCCCCAGGGCCCGAGCAACGACCCGAGGTATCGCATGTGGGAGGTCGCGGGCACGGCGCACTCGGACTACTGGATCGGCTACCAGTCGGTGTTCGGTCTGACCCCGCGGCTCGTGGACCTTCCGCCCCAGGACAGGGGCGACTACCGCGCCACGATCAGTGCGGCCGGCAACTACGGACAGATCCCTGCGCCCCTCGACGTCGCGTGCATCGTCGCCGGGGCGACGATGCCCATGCACTACGCCACCTCGACCGCCCTCCACCAGCTGGACCGCTGGGTCCGCACCGGGAAGGCGCCACCGGTGACCCCCCGCTACACGTTCCGGGCCGGCAAGCTCGCGACGGACCGGCACCACAACACCCGCGGTGGGATCCGGTTGCCACCCATCGAGGTGCCGGTTGCGTCCTACCGGAGCACCGCGTGCCCCCTCGGTGGACTCACGATCCCGTTCGGCAACCCGAAGATCCGCGCCCTGTACCCGTCCTTCGACGTCTATCAGGCCCAGATGCGGAAGGCCACGGACACCGCCGTACGACGCGGCTGGCTGCTGCGGCCCGACGCCGCCGACCAGATGCGCCGGGTCTGCACGGTGCGAGCTCGCTACCCGGCCAGCGAACGTGGCACCTGTCGTTCGTACACGCCACCGGCCTTCGGCGGCTGACCCTCACCGTTCGTCGAGACCGGGGGTGCCGCCGAGACCGTTCACGGCCGCACGGATCTCGGCTCGCGCCTCGCGGAGCCGCGCAGGGTCCCCGACGCCGCGGGCGAGCGCGTCGAGAACCCGACGGATCCGGATCGGGTGACCCGGTGACCACGAGTTCCAGGTCGTGGGCACGTACGCCGCCTCGCGCACCCGGAACCCGCCGTGGGCCCGCTCGGTGAACGTGAACTCGACGCTGATGCCCTCGTAGGCGCGCGGCCGGGTGACCTCCGACTGGGCGACCATGTTGCCCAACCCGTAGACCACCCACTTGCCGTTGACCCGGGTGATGGGCTGGACGACGTGGGCGTGCTCTCCGAGGACGAGGTCGACGTCGGGCGAGGCGGTCAGCCGCTCGACCAGAGCGACCTGGTCCGGGTTCGGCAGCGGGTCGTACTCATTCCCGCCGTGGATGTGTGCGATGACGATGTCAGCGCCGGCACGGCGCGCCCGGTGGGCCTGGTCGAGCAGGTTGTCGGCGTCCCACAGCGAGACCGACCACCGGCGACCTGCCGGCAACGGGAACCCGTTGGTGCCGTACGTCCCGGCCACGATGCCGATCCGGACGCCCTGGTCGGTGGTGAGGATGACCGGCCGGTGCCTCTCGGCACGTGAGCGGAACGTCCCTACGTGCGCAACTCCGGCTGCGTCGAACAGGTCGGCGGTCCGGGCGAGACCGTCCCAGCCCTGGTCCAGGCTGTGGTTCGACGCGGTCACGCAGGCATCCCAGCCCGTGCGACCGATCCAGGTGGCGATCACCGGGGGTGCTGCGAACACGGGATAGTTCTGGTAGTCCTGCCCGGGTGCCGCGAACGGCACCTCCTCATGGCAGATCGCCACGTCCGCTGACCTGATCAGGGGTCGCAGGGACGCGAACATCGGGTCGAAGTCGAACGCCCGGCCGCGCCCCGTGCGGACGTGGTCCTCGGCCGCGCTCAGCCACACGGTGTCGTGCCAGAGCAGGTCGCCGCCCATCACGACCGTGGCGGTCCGTGGTGTCGGATCCGGACGCGGCGTCGCGCTCGGCGCGGGCGTCGCGCTCGGCGTTGGCGTGGGTGCCGTGACGGCCTGCAGGTCCGCCACCGGGCGCACCGGCTGGGGATCCGAGGCACCCATGAACGCGGTGGCGGCCGCAAACAGGGAGCAGCACGACGCGAGCGCCAGCCCTCGCAGCGCGAACCTCACCGGCACCCCATGTCAGGGAGACGCACCGGCACCTCGTTCGGTTGCCTCGGGTGTCGGGGAAACCCTTCCGTCACGTCACCCTGCGAGACTGAGACCGTGAGCCAGCCCAGCGCCCTCGGCCCCGACGCCCGTGACACCGCCATCTCGGCGATGGCGGGTCTCGGGAGCGAGGGAGAGCTGGACGTGCTGGTGGTCGGTGGGGGTGTGGTCGGCACCGGCACCGCCCTGGACGCGGTGACCCGCGGCCTCAGCACCGGCCTCCTCGAGCAGCGCGACCTCGCGAGCGGCACCAGCAGCCGCAGCAGCAAGCTCATCCACGGTGGCCTGCGCTACCTCGAGATGCTGGACTTCGGGCTGGTGCGCGAAGCGCTGCAGGAGCGGGGCCTGCTCCTGACCCGGCTCGCCCCGCACCTGGTGAAGCCGGTGCCGTTCCTGTACCCGCTGACCCACCTGGGCTGGGAGCGGCCGTACGTCGGTGCCGGTCTCGCCCTCTACGACGCGATGGCGATGCTCGGCAAGTACGACATGGGCCTGCCCCGCCACCGGCACCTGTTCCGGCGCCAGGTCGCCCGCATCGCTCCCGACTTCAAGGCCGACAAGATCGCCGGCGCCATCCAGTACTACGACTGCCAGGTGGACGACGCCCGCCTGGTGCTCACCATTGCCCGGACGGCGGCCGCGCACGGCGCGCACGTGGCCACCCGGGTCAAGGTCACCGGGTTCCTGCGGGAGGGCGAGCGGGTCGTCGGCGTCCGCGCCTTCGACCTCGAGAACCTCCGCGAGTTCGAGGTCCGGGCCCGCGTGGTCGTCAACGCGGCCGGGGTCTGGACCGACGAGATCCAGGAGATGGTCGGGGGTCGCGGGGCGCTGCACGTCCAGGCCAGCAAGGGCATCCACCTGGTCGTGCCGCGTGATCGCATCCGCTCCGAGGCCGGCTTCATCGCACGCACCGAGACGTCCGTGCTGTTCATCATCCCGTGGGGGCGGCACTGGATCATCGGAACCACCGACACCGACTGGAACCTCGACAAGGCGCACCCCGCAGCCAGCCGCGCGGACATCGACTACATCCTCGACCACGTCAACAAGATCCTGCGTGAACCCCTCGACCACGAGGACGTCGAGGGTGTGTACGCCGGGCTCCGTCCGCTGCTGTCCGGTGAGTCCGAGCCGACCTCGAAGATCTCCCGCGAGCACACCGTCGTCACCCCGGTGCCCGGCCTGGTGATGATCGCGGGCGGAAAGCTCACGACGTACCGCGTGATGGCGAAGGACGCGGTCGACGCCGCCGCCCACTCGTTGAAGTCGACGGTGAACCTGACGATCCGTGACTCCATCACCGACCGGGTGCCCCTCCTCGGGGCGGACGGCTACGAGACCCGCGCCAACCAGCGGGTGATGCTGGCGCGGCGGTCGGGCCTGCACGTCGCCCGCATCGACCATCTCCTGAACCGTTACGGCAGCCTGGTCGACGACCTGCTCGCGCTCATCGACGCACGCCGGGTGCTCGCGCTCCCGCTGGCGGGCGCCGAGGACTACCTTGCCGCGGAGATCGTCTACGCGGTCACCCATGAGGGCGCCCGACACCTCGACGACGTGCTGACCCGGCGCACCCGGATCTCGATCGAGACGTTCGACCGGGGCGTGGGGGCGGCCGCGCCGGCCGCGGCGCTGATGGCGACCGAGCTCGGCTGGGACGACGCGCGGAGAGCCGACGAGGTCGACCACTACCTGCGACGGGTCGAGGCCGAACGCCAGAGCCAGCTGAAGCTCACCGACCAGGAGGCCGACGAGGCCCGGGTCAAGGTCTCGGACATCGTCTGAGGCCCACGGCGCGTCGACGCACGGTTCCGGCGCAGGCTCGTTGACAACTAGAACGTGTTCCATTGATGCTGGCCCTGCGCTGAGGCCCAGGTCACAACCGATCCGGACCAACCGCAGATCCGAGGGAGTTCGATGACCCAGGCACCCCCGCCCGCCGACATGAAGCTGCAGCGCTCCAGTCGCGACGCGACCACGCTGCCCACCCGACTGGCCGACTGGCTGGCGACGCTGCTGCCGGCGGGGGCGGACCCGACCGTGGTGATGCACAGCGGAGTGGACGCCAACGGGATGTCGTCGGAGACCCTGATCCTCGACGCCACGTGGAGCGAGAACGGCGCCCCACAGGTCGGGCGGTACGTCGCGCGCGTCGCGCCGGCCGCGGAGGACGTCCCGGTCTTCCCGGAGTACGCCCTCCGGGAGCAGTTCGACGCGATCCGACTGGTCGGCGTGCTGACCGACGTACCCGTCCCGCAGGTGCGGTGGATGGAGCCCACCGGCGCCGTGCTCGGCACGCCGTTCTTCCTCATGGACCGCGTGGACGGCGTCGTCCCCCAGGACGTGCTGCCCTACAACTTCGGCGACAACTGGCTGCACGACGCCGCACCGGAGGACCAACGGCGCCTGCAGGACAGCACCGTCGAGGCGATCGCCAAGCTGCACGCGATCCCGGACGCCGAGTCGACGTTCGCGTTCCTGGACCCGCACCAGCCGGGGCGCACCCCGCTGGCCCGCAACCTGGCTCGCACCCGAGCCTGGTACGACTTCGCCGTGGCGGACATCGGGCGCTCCCCGATGGTCGAGCGCGCGCTGACCTGGCTCGAGGCCAACCTCCCCTCGACATCCGAGACCGTGCTCTGCTGGGGCGACTCCCGGATCGGCAACGTGCTCTACCGGGACTTCGAACCCGTCGCCGTCCTCGACTGGGAGATGGCAGCCATCGGGCCGCGCGAGCTCGACGTCTCCTGGATCGTGTTCGCCCACCAGGTGTTCGAGTCGATCACGGGCATGCTCGAGATGCCGGGGATGCCGCACTTCATGCGCGAGGAAGACGTGAAGGCGACGTACGAGCGGCTCAGCGGCGTGGCGCTGGGCGACCTGCACTGGTTCCACCTCTACAACGCGGTCCAGTGGAGCATCGTCTTCATGCGCACGGGTGCCCGGTCCATCCACTTCGGCGAGATCGAGCGGCCCGACGACATCGAGTCCCTCATGCACCACAAGCCGCTGTTCGAGAAGCTCCTCGCGGAGGTGGACGCCTGATGGTCGGCCCCCTCGACGAGTACCCGATCCACCAGGTCCCGCTCCCGGTCGCCTGGGCCGGCAGCAGCGACCGCAATTTCTACGACCGCTGCTACCTCAATGCCCATGACCGGACCGGCGAGATCTTCGTGATCACCGGCCTCGGCTACTACCCCAACCTCGGCACCAAGGACGCGTTCGTCCTGGTCCGGCGCGGGGGCGTCCAGACCGCCGTACATCTCTCGGACGCCATCGACGACGACCGGCTCAACCAGCACGTCAACGGCTACCGGCTGGAAGTGATCGAACCGCTCAAGAAGCTGCGCGTCGTCCTCGAGGAGACCGAGGGCATCGCGATGGACCTGACCTGGGAGGGCTCGTTCGACGTCCTGCAGGAACAGCCGCACGTCATGCGCGCCGGCAGCCGGGTGACGCTCGACGCCCAGCGATTCGCCCAGGTCGGCACCTGGTCGGGGTCGATCGCGATCGACGGCGAGGAGATCGCGGTGAGCCCGGACCGCTGGGTCGGCACCCGCGACCGGTCCTGGGGCATCCGGCCCGTGGGCGAGGCGGAGCCCGCCGGCAAACCGGCCGACCCGCCGTTCGAGGGGATGTGGTGGCTGTACGTCCCGATGCGGTTCGAGGACTATGCCGTCATCCTGATCATGCAGGAGAACCCGGACGGCTACCGGGTGCTCAACGACTGCACGCGGGTCTGGCGTGACGGCCGCGTCGAGCAGCTCGGCTGGCCGCGCGCCGACATCCGCTACGGCTCCGGCACCCGGATTCCCACCGGTGCGTCGATCACCTGCACCACGCCGGACGGCAAGCCGGTCCAGCTCGAGGTCGAGTCCCTCCTGCCCGTGCCGATCCACGTCGGCGGTGGCTACGGCGGCGACTCCGACTGGACCCACGGCATGTGGAAGGGGGCCGGCTTCACCGAGCGGGTCACCTACGACATGACCTCGCCCGAGGTCGACGGCCGGGCGATGTTCGGCGTGATCGACCACGTCGGCCGCGCCACGTGTGACGGCGCCGAAGGATGGGGCCTGTTCGAGCACGGCGCCCTCGGCCGCCACGACCCCAGCGGCTTCGCCGACTGGTTCACCCTCGCTCCCTGATTCGCACCGCCACAAGGAGATCTGATGACCCTCGACCGCACGGCGTTCTTCATCGACGGGACCTGGGCAGCGCCCGCCAGCTCGGACCTGCTGCAGGTGATCTCGCCGCACTCCGAGGAGCTCGTCGCGACCGTGCCGGAAGGCGCGGCAGCCGACATCGACGCGGCGGTCGCCGCCGCCCGGCGGGCCTTCGACGAGGGCCCGTGGCCCCAGATGAGCCCCGAGGAGCGGATCGAGGTGATGGCGAGCTTCTCGATGCTGTACGCGGGCAAGCTCGCCGAGATGGCCGACGTGATCACGGCCGAGATGGGCTCTCCCACGTCGTTCTCCAACCTCGCGCAGGCTCCTGCCTCCTGGATGATGCTCGAGTCGTTCCTGAACATCGCGCGCGCGTTCCCGTGGGAGGAGGTCCGCCCCGCCGCGCTGGGCGGCGACGTGATCGTGCGGCGGGAGTCCGTAGGTGTGGTGGCGGCGATCCCACCGTGGAACGTCCCGCAGTTCACCACGATCTCCAAGGTCGCGCCCGCGCTGCTGGCCGGCTGCACCATCGTGGTCAAGCCGGCACCGGAGACCCCGCTCGACAGCTACCTGATGGCGGAGCTGCTGCAGGAGGCCGGCGTCCCCGCCGGCGTCGTCAACATCGTCGCCGCCGGTCGTGAGGTGGGCGAGCACCTGGTCGCGCACCCGGGGATCGACAAGGTGGCCTTCACCGGCTCGACGGCTGCGGGCCGCAAGATCGCCGCTGTCTGCGGCGAGCAGCTGAAGCGGGTCAGCCTCGAGCTGGGCGGCAAGTCGGCCGCGATCGTCCTCGACGACGCGGATCTGTCCGCGACCATGGAGGGCCTGAAGTTCACCGCGCTGATGAACAGCGGTCAGGCCTGCGTGGCCCAGACCCGCATCCTGGCCAGCCGCGAGAACTACGACGCGGTGGTCGATGCGCTGGCCGAGACCGTGAGTGCCATGACCGTCGGAGACCCGATGGACCCGGCCACCGAGATCGGCCCGCTCGTGGCCCAGCGCCAGCAGGAGCGCGTCGAGAAGTACATCGCGCTCGGCCAGGAGGAGGGCGCCCGCGTCGTGGTCGGCGGCAACGGCATGCCCGGGGGCCTCGACAAGGGTTGGTACGTCCGCCCGACGGTCTTCGCCGACGTCGACAACCGGATGCGGATCGCCCAGGAGGAGATCTTCGGCCCCGTGCTCTCGGTGATCCCGTTCGACGACGTGGACGACGCGATCCGGATCGCCAATGACTCCGAGTACGGCCTCGCCGGCACCGTGTGGACCGCCGACGCCGCGGCGGGGCTGGACGTGGCCCGCCGGGTGCGGACCGGGACCTACGGCGTGAACACCTACACGATGGACTTCGCCGCACCGTTCGGTGGCTACAAGGCCTCGGGCCTCGGCAGGGAGTTCGGCCCCGAAGGGCTGTCGGCCTACACCGAGCTGAAGTCGATCTACCCGTCCGCGCCCGGGATATAGGGCTGGGGGAGGCGGTTTCACTGGTTAACCAGTGAAACTGGATCTGAGCATGGCGAATACTCCGTGTTCAGCGCAGGTTTCACTGGCTAACCAGTGATTTGGGCAGGCCGCGACCTTTACAGACGCCCAGCATGTGTAAAACAACACACGGCGTCAGGGAAGGGTAGTTCCGGAGACCTCGGTCACATACCCTCGGTACATGAGCGCCCCCAACCCCACTCCCGCCGGCGGCCCGCTGGTCGAGGGACCGTTCGACCCCGAGCACGACCCTCGCGCGGCGTACGCCCTCGAACCCGAGTACGTCGAGTCCCTGACCAAGCACGTCTTGTCGACGTCGGGGGAGACGAAGCCGGTGGAGTCCCCCCTCAACGGGGCGCCGTTGGCACACATCCCCCAGTCGAGTGACGACGACGTCGCGAAGGCGTTCGCCCGGGCCCGCCGCGCCCAGGCGGCCTGGGCGCGGACCTCCCTGGACGAGCGTTCCGCCATCATGCTGCGCCTGCACGACCTCGTGCTCGACCGGCAGGACGAGATCATCGACCTGATCGTGCTCGAGTCCGGCAAGGCCCGCAAGCACGCGTTCGACGAGCCGCTGCACATCGCTCTGACCGCGCGCTACTACGCGCGCACGGCCCACGAGCACCTCGACACCCAGCGCAAGCTCGGCGTGGTGCCCGGGCTGACCCGGGTCGAGGTCAACCGGATCCCCAAGGGAGTCGTCGGCATCATCTCGCCGTGGAACTACCCGTTCACGATGGCGCTGTGTGACGGGCTGCCGGCCCTGATGGCCGGCAACGCCGTCGTGACCAAGCCCGACGCCCAGACCATGCTCACGGCCCTCCTCGCCGTCCAGCTGCTCGCGGAGGCGGGCTTCCCGGAGGACCTGTGGCAGGTCGTCGCGGGCCCCGGGTCCAGGGTCGGGACCCGGATCGTTGAGCAGGCCGACTATGTCTGCTTCACCGGCTCGACGGCCACCGGCAAGCTGATCGCCCGGGGCTGTGCCGAGCGCCTGATCGGCTGCTCGCTGGAGCTCGGCGGCAAGAACCCCCTCCTCGTGCTGCGCGACGCCGACCTGGAGAAGGCCGCCGAGGGCGCCGTCCGTGCCTCGTTCTCGAACGCCGGCCAGCTCTGCGTCTCGATGGAGCGGATGTTCGTCGCGGACCAGGTGTACGACCGTTTCGTGGAGCGCTTCGTGGCTCGCACCCAGGCGATGACCCTCGGGGCGACCCTCGCCTGGGGCAACGACATGGGCTCGCTGATCTCGCAGGACCAGCTCGACACGGTGGTTGCCCACGTCGAGGACGCCGTCGCCAAGGGCGCGAAGGTGCTCGCCGGCGGCAACGCCCGGCCCGACCTCGGCCCGTACTTCTTCGAGCCCACCATCCTCGAAGGCGTCACCCCGGACATGACCTGCTTCGGGGAGGAGACGTTCGGCCCGGTGGTCTCGCTCTACCGATTCCATGACGAGGCCGACGCCGTCGCCCGCGCCAATGCGGGGGAGTACGGCCTGAATGCCTCCATCTACAGCCAGGACGGCGCCCGCGCCCGCGCGATCGCCCGCTACATCAAGTGCGGCACGGTCAACATCAACGAGGCATTCGGCGCCACCTTCGCCAGCATCGACTCCCCGATGGGCGGCATGCGCGAGTCCGGGATGGGCCGGCGCCAGGGCAGCGAGGGGATTCTCCGTTACACCGAGTCCCAGTCCGTGGCCACGCAGCGCCTGATCCGGTTCGCACCCATGCTCGGCATGTCCGACGAGAGGTACGCCAAGGTGATGACGGCCAACCTGCGCCTCATGAAGAAGCTCGGGCGAGCCTGATGCTCGACTTCGACGTCCTCGTCGTCGGCTCCGGCTTCGGCGGCTCGGTCACCGCGCTCCGGCTGACCGAGAAGGGCTACCGCGTCGGTGTCCTGGAGGCGGGAGCAAGGTTCGAGGACGCCGACTTCGCGGCCACCTCGTTCGACGTCAAGCGCTACCTCTTCCGGCCCGAGGTCGGCTGCTACGGCATCCAGCGCATCGACGCCCTCAAGGACTGCCTGATCGTGTCCGGTGCCGGGGTGGGCGGCGGCTCGCTGGTCTACGCCAACACGCTGTACGAGCCGATGCCGGCGTTCTACACCGACGCGCAGTGGAGCCACATCACCGACTGGAAGTCCGAGCTCTCGCCGTACTACGACCAGGCGAAGCGGATGCTCGGCGTGGTCGAGAACCCGCTCCG
>JAOPXM010000079.1 GCA_025965125.1 Nocardioides sp. | reverse complement strand
GGCGAGGACAACTACCTCACGACCGCCGATGCGGTCGAGGCCGCCCACACGGTGACGACCAGCCAGCTGCTCAACGAGTACTTCGCCAAGGAGGCCGGGCTCGAGGACTGGCAACTGGGCCTCGGGCATGCCTTCGAGATCGACCCGGACGTTCCCGATTCGTTCCGTCTCGAGCTCGCCCATGCGCTGTTGGCACGTGAGCTGTTCCCCGAGGCGCCGCTCAAGTGGATGCCGCCGACCCGCCACATGACCGGCGACGTGTTCAAGGGCAACCTGCTCGACGGGTTCTTCAACCTGGCCGGGGCGCTCACCGGGCAGGGCATCCTGCTGGTCGGGATGATGACCGAGGCGGTCGTCACTCCCTGGCTGTCGGATCGCGACCTGGCGCTTCAGAACGTCCGCTACGTCATGAACGCCGCCGGCAACCTGCACGAGGACTTCCGCCCGGCGCCGGACGGCTTCATCGCCACCCGCGCCCGGCAGGTGCTGGGAGAGTCGATCGAGCTGCTCGACCTGATCCTGGCGCACGACAACGGCCTCCTCGACGCCATCGCCGACGGCACGTTCGGTCTGATGAAGCGTCCCGCCGACGGCGGCCGGGGCCTCGACGGCGTCGCGCGCAAGTCGTCGGCGTACTACAACCCCGCGACCGAGATCCTGGAGGAGCGATGACCTCCGAGACAGGCGCAGAGCGCCTTCCTGAATCGCCGATCCGGCCGTACGGCGACACGACCGGTGACGGCATGGTGCAGCTCAGCTTCACGCTTCCGATACCCCACTCCAAGGTCGCCGAGGGCGCTGCCGCCCAGCTCGCGAACAAGATGGGCATGGATCCCGCCCTGGTCGTCCACGCCCGGCCGATGGGTCCGGGCTTCACGTTCTTCGTGGTCTACGGACCGGTGAGCCACCTGGTCGACACCAGCAAGGTCGAGGTCGTCGAGCGTGACTACCCGTTGCTGACGCCGAAGGAGGCGAACGCCGCCATCAAGAGCTCGCTGCGTCGGCGCGTCGTGGTCGTCGGTGGCTGCATCGGCACCGACGCGCACACGGTCGGGATCGACGCGATCCTGAACATCAAGGGGTTCGCCGGTGAGAAGGGGCTTGAGTACTACCGCGAGCTCAAGGTCGTGAACCTCGGCGCCCAGGTGTCGGTTCCGCAGCTCGTCGAGCGCGCTCGCGCCGAGCACGCCGACGCCGTGCTCGTGTCCCAGGTCGTCACCCAGCGCGACGCACACCTGCTCAACACCCGCGAGATGTCGGCCGCGTTCCGCGAGTCCTACCCGTCCGACAAGCGGCCGCTGTTGATCGTCGGCGGACCACGCTTCGACGAGTCGATGGCCGAAGCGCTCGGCGTGGACCGGATCTTCGGCCGGGGCACGACTCCCGGCGAGGTCGCCAGCTTCCTCGTCCACCGACTCACCGAGAGGAAGGCCAGCTGATGAGTCTCCCCGCGTCTGCCACCGTCGGGACCCGCGTCGTCCACCGCCGCTACGTCGCCTACTCACATGCGCACTACGCCGGCAACCTGGTCGACGGTGCCTACAGTCTCGGCCTGTTCGGGGACGTGGCCACGGAGATGTGCATCCGTACCGACGGTGACGAGGGTCTGTTCGCGTCGTACTCCGACGTCCAGTTCCTTGCCCCGGTGCGCGCCGGAGACGTCCTCGAGATCAGCTGCGAGCTTGTCCGGGTCGGCACCAGGTCGCGGGTCCTGGACTTCGCGGTGCGGGTCGTCGCGCGCGGCGCCGCGACCGCCGAGGCTCCGGGCGCAGCCGCCTTCCTCGACGTCTCGATCCTGGCGACCACGGCCACCGGGACCGTCGTCGTCCCGGCCCGAGGGGGCATGCCGCCCGATCCCGTATAGACAGGTGGACGGGCAGCGGTGCGACACGCCGAACCAGTGGACTTTTCGTGAACTTTCTCTGAACGACTGCCCCCCGGCTGACCTGCGCGTTTCCGTGTTCGTGCAGGTCAGGAGGCGGTTGACAGCCAGGGCTCGGGACAGCGAATGTGTGCCGTCCGCTCACGCAGATCGTGGCCGGCGAACCGACGTCCGAGTGGCCGTGTCGGAGGGTGTGGTGCCAAACACCTGTCCTGCGCGGCTCGCGGAGGTCGGTCCGCTCCACGAGAACGGACTCGGAAGGATCCCGTCCCCCCTAGACAACATCTCGGTTTCGGCAGCCAGTCGATACACGGGGTGGTCCGAAGGGGTTCGGGATCCTTCCGGCGTTCTGCGCGGTTGTGCAGGCGACATCGGTACCGTGTGAGCGTGCTGCTCCGGTCCGTCCTCGCTGCGGTCTGCGGCGTCGCGCTGGCCCTCGCCTTCGAGCCCGTGGCGGCCTGGTTCCTGCTCCCGCTCGCGGTCGCCGGCTTCGTGCTGACGACCCGCGGGCTGACCGCGCGCACCGGCTGGATCCCGGGGCTCGCTTTCGGAGTGGGCTTCTACTTCGTGCTGACCTACTGGATGCGCTCCGTCGGCGTTGATGCCTGGCTGGGCATGGCTACCTTCGAGGCGCTCTTCTACGCCGTGCTGGGATCGGTGTCCGCCGTCCTGCACCGGCGGCGCCTGTGGCCGCTCTGGATCGCGGCAGCCTGGGTGACGATGGAGACCTGGCGCACGGAGTGGCCGTTCAGCGGGATGCCCTGGGGTCGGCTTTCGTTCGCGGTCGTCGATTCGCCGTTCCAGAGTGCCCTTCCGTACGTCGGCAGCACCGGCGTCAGCCTCGGCCTGGCGTTGCTCGGCAGCCTGCTGGCCTGGCTCGCCGTCTCCCGCGGCCGCGACCGGATCGCTGCTGTGTCGGCGCTTGTGGCTGTCGGTGTGCTCACCACGATGAGCGTCGTCTGGTCCTACGGGGCCGACACGGTCGGTGACACCACCGTCGCGGCGGTCCAGGGGGACGTTCCGGGCAACGGCGACGACATCCTCCTCGACTTCCGCCAGGTGACGCAGAACCACGTGGACGCCACGATCCAGCTGGCCGACGAGGTCGCTTCGGGGGCGCAGGCACGACCCGACTTCGTCGTCTGGCCGGAGAACTCCACGGCGGTCGACCCGTTCAGCGACTCCGCCACGAACGCCGGCATCACTGCGGCGTCCCACGCGATCGGCGTGCCGATCCTGGTCGGGGCGATCGTGGACGCCGGCCCGAACCACGTCCTGAACCAGGGCATCGTCTGGGATCCGGTCACCGGGGCGGGGGACCGCTACACCAAGCGGCACCCAGTCGTGTTCGGTGAGTACATCCCGTTCCGCAAGTTCCTCGATGGGCTGAAGATCGGACGCCTGAACATGGTCGGGCGGGACATGCTGAGCGGCACGCGCAAGGAGCCGCTCGCCATAGCCGGGGTGGAGGTCGCGGACTCGATCTGTTTCGACGTCGCATACGACGACGCGATCTACCAGCAGGTCGACCGCGGGGCCGAGCTCCTCACGGTCCAGACAAGCAATGCGACGTTCATCCACACCGACCAGATCGAGCAGCAGTTCGCGATGACCCGGCTGCGCGCCATCGAGACCGGCCGCTGGGTCGTCGTCGCGTCGACCAACGGGCGGAGCGGGATCATCGCGCCCGACGGGAGGGTGGTCGCGACCGCGGACAAGCGCACCCAGGCGGTGCTCGTCGGCACCGTCGGCCTGACCACCGACATCCCTCTGGGCGTGCGCCTGGGCCCGTGGACGGGGCGCGCCTGTTTCGCGCTCACCTGCCTGGGTCTGCTGCTGGGAGTCTTCCCGTATCGTCGGAGGCAGTCGTTGCAGGAGCCGGATGCCCGTCAGGGAGCGCCCGCACCCGGCGCACCGCATGAGCTGTCGACCCCCATCAGCACGTGAGCGAGGATCCACCGGTGAGCATTGAAGGACTCGGCCGAGTCGTGATGGTCGTGCCGACCTATGACGAGGCCGACAACCTGGCCTGGATCGTCGACCGGCTGCGCCGAGCGCAGCCGGGGGTCGACGTGCTGGTCGTCGACGACGGCTCGCCCGACGGCACGGGGGACATCGCCGATGGCCTGGCGGCCGCCGACTCCCAGGTTCACGTGCTGCACCGCTCCCACAAGGCCGGGCTCGGCGCGGCGTACCTGCACGGCTTCCGCTGGGCCCTGGACCGGGGGTACGACGTCATCGGTGAGATGGACGCCGACGGGTCGCACCAGCCCGAGCAGCTCCAGCTGCTCCTCGACGCGCTGGCCGATGCCGACCTGGTGATCGGGTCGCGCTGGGTGCCCGGCGGGTCGGTCGTCAACTGGCCACTGTCTCGCGAGGTGTTGTCGCGAGGTGGCAACTTCTACGTCCGGATGCTGCTGGGCATCAAGGTCCGCGACGCCACCGCGGGATACCGGCTCTTCCGGCGCAGCACGCTCGAGAAGATCGAGCTCGACCGGGTGCAGTCGACCGGATATGTCTTCCAGACCGATCTCGTGGCGCGCACCCTGCGCGCTGGGCTCACCGTGCGCGAGGTCCCGATCGAGTTCGTCGAGCGGGTCCGGGGTGACTCGAAGATGAGCGGGTCCGTCGCCACGGAGTCGCTGCGGATGATCACCCGCTGGGGACTCTCCGAGCGCCGGCAGCAGCTGAGCCGTGCAGTCCGAAGGAGACGCTGATGGCCCGACGCCGGCCCGTGCTGTGGGTGCTGTTCCTGCTGTTCATCGTGATCCCGCTCGTCGAGATCTACGTGCTGATCCAGGTGGGGCAGGTGATCGGGCCCTGGTGGACGATCCTGCTGCTGGTCGCCGACAGCATCCTGGGTAGCTGGCTGATCAAGCGCGAAGGCAGCCGAGCCTGGCGGGCCCTGCGGATCGCACTGGACAGCGGCCGGATGCCCGCCAAGGAGCTGGCCGACGGAGCGCTGATCCTCATCGGCGGGACCCTGATGCTGGCCCCCGGGTTCGTGACGGACGCCTTCGGCGTCCTGCTCATCCTGCCCGTCACGCGGCCGATGTTCCGCCGGTTGCTGAGCCGGGTGGTCGCGACCAGGATCGTTGTGCTCGGGGCCGGAAATGCGAGACGCCCCGGACCCGGACCCGACGGGTCCGTGGTCCAGGGCGAGGTCGTGGACGACTGAGCAGTCAGCAGCCGAGCCCCAGCAATGGGGCGCTGCGTCAGGCCGTCGCCTTGCGCTTCTTCGCGTTGGCGCGGTGCAGGTGCGCCGGACCGATCTCTCCGCCACGCAGCAGCTCGAGACGCTCCTTCAGGATGTCCTCGAGCTCCTTCTCCGAACGCCGCTCGAGCAGCATGTCCCAGTGGGTGCGGACCGGCTTCTCCGCCTTCTCCTCGGGGAGGATGCCTGCGGTGCTCAGCCCGACAGCGCCGCAGCGTGGGCACTCCCAGTTGGCGGGGACGTCGGCCTCGACCGACATCGTGATCTCGAAGTCATGTCCCTGCGGACAGCGGTAGCCAACCTGCTGACGAGCGGCGAACTCAATCCCGCGCTCGTCCTCGAAACTCTGGCCTCCGAGCCGCGCTCCACGCAATGTGCGCTCTGCCATGAGGCACCTCCAGTTCTTCCCCCGTTGAATGTCTGGGCCGACCCCGACACGGCACGCGATGCGCTCCGCACCCGCCGGTGTCAACCCCTCAATCTGTTCAACGGTAGCGAGGCGCTCAAGATTCCGACAATCGACGCTCGGGGCCGCTGCGGCGGGTGCGGCGGGTCACACCACCTGGGGCACGACGTTACCGGCCTCCCGGATGCCACGTCGCGGGTCGAGCCGTAGCAGGAAGAACGCACCCAGGAGGAAGAAGACGATCAGCGAGACGATCGCGGGGCGATAGGACCCGGTGAGCTGGAACATCACGCCGAACAACAGGGTGCCGAACCAGGACGTGCCCCGCTCGCAGGCGTTGTACAGGGCGAAGTACTCGCCCTCGCGGCCTCGGGGGATCAGCAGGCTGAAGAAGGACCGGGACAGCGCCTGGGTGCCACCCAGGACGACGCCGATCGCGACGCCCACCACGAGAAAGAGCGGGATGTTCCTGTCCGGGAGGAACATCGCAACCACCACGATCACCATCCACGCGAACGTGCCCCACAGGAGCGACTTGTAGGCGCCGTGGCGCGCGGCCAGGCGGCCGAAGAAGAGCGCCCCGCCGAAGGCCACGAACTGGATCAGCAGGATCGCCCCGATCAGCACGCTCTGGCCGAAGTGCAGCTCCTTGGAGCCGTAGATCGAGGCGCTGTAGATCACGGTCTGGATGCCGTCGTTGTAGAAGAGGTAGGCGACCAGGAACGTCAACGTCATCGGGAACTGGCGCAGCTCCTTGAGTGTCACGACGAGCTGCCCGAAGCTGCGCTGCATCAGGGTGCCCGATGAGGGCACCACGTGGCGGGGAGGGTGTGCCCGCAGGCGCCGGAACGGGATGATCGTGAAGGCCGCCCACCAGATCGCCGCCGACAGCATCGACAGGCGCACGGCGAGCTCCTTGCTGATTCCCAGCGAGTCGTAGCCGAGGACCATGACCAGGTTGATCGCCAGCAGCAGGCCGCCACCCAGATAGCCCCAGGCCCAACCGCGCGAGGACACCCGATCGCGCTCGTCCTCGCTCGAGATGTCGACCAGGATTGCGTAGTAGCTGACGAGCGAGCAGCCGCCCAGGATGCTGCTCATGATCACCGCGAACGCGCCCAGCTGCCAGTGGTCCCCGCGCATGAAGAAGAGCAGGGCAGCGAAGAACGACCCCGCCCAGGCGAAGGCGGCCATGTGCAGCTTCTTGTTCGTCGCCCGGTCGACGAAGGCCCCCACGACCGGCAGCAGGAACGCACTGAGAATCGTGGCGAAGCTCGTCAGGTAGCTCGGCAGGGACCCGGCTGCGAGGTGGAGGCCGAGCACGTTGACCGTCTGGGTGCACGTGTCGTCCGGGTCGGAGCCACACCCTGCGGCCTTCCCTGCGACCGTGATCATGAACGGGCCGAAAAGGACCGTGAGGATCGTGGTGTAGAAGGCGGAGTTCGCCCAGTCGTACCAGTTCCAGGCCCGTTGCTCCCTGGCCCGGTTCAGGGGCTCGAGGTTGGCGATCCCGGAAGTCTCGGCGGATGCCGTCATGAGCTCAGTCCCTCCGTGCCTGCCATTGACCACGCTCGAGGAGCACGGTCTTCAACACATCCGTGCGGTCCGTCACGAGTCCGTCAACCCCCCGGTCGAGAAGCTCCCTCATCTCGGTCGGGTCGTCGATCGTCCAGACGTGCACGTGCTTGCCCGCCGAGTGGGCGCGGCGTACGAGACCCGGGGTGGTGACCACCCACCTGCCCCGCCGATGCGGGACCTGGAGAGCGTCGACCCGGCCCCGGGTGACCGCGTCGGCGAGGCGCCCGCTGGGCAGGAAGCGGAACGCGACCACCTCGAGCGGATGGGCGGAGGTCGGCACCCGGCCGCCGGTCAGCCTGCGGAACCGGTTCAGTCGGCTGCGCGAGAACGACCCGACCAGCATCCGGTCCCACGCCCGGCGTTCCTCGACGAAGCGAGCCAGGGCGGCGACCGCTCCCTCGGACTTGATGTCGATGTTGAACCGGGCCTTCGGGAACTCGTCGAACAGGCGGCCCAGCGACGGCACCTGCTCGCGACCGCCGATCAGGGCCTGGTTGACCTCATCAGCGGTCTGGTCGGCGATGGCACCGCTGCGGTCGGTGACCCGGTCCAGGACCGCGTCGTGGAACGCGAGGAGCACGCCGTCACGGGTGACGTGCACATCGGTCTCCAGATAGTGGTACCCGAGCGAGACCGCGACCTTGAACGCCTCGAGCGTGTTCTCCAGCCCTTCGAGCTCGGGATGGAAAGCTCCACCACGGTGTGCGAACGCCAGCACGCTCCCGGGACTGCGCAGGACCTCATCGAGGTAGGCGTATCCGGTGCTGGGCGACGTCACGCACGCAGTATTCACCCGCCCCGGCGCGCGGAACCCGATTTGAGGACCGGGAATTCCGGCGCGCGTCCGGCGCACGTTGTCAGGCGGCGCTACCTTCGAAGGATGGACAGCTTGACGTGCCCGCGCTGCGGTGCCGACATGGACTCCAGGTCGATCGGCGATGCGGAGGTGCCCGCCTGCCCGGAGGGCCACGGCGTCTTCCTGGAGCGCGCCGACCTGGGTGCCCTCATCGAGGCCGAGACGGACTGGCACCGCCATGCCGGCCAGCACACCGCGCCGATGCCGAAGATCACCGCCGAGATGACACCCCCGCCGGTGACGAAGCTCCCGGCCCGGGCCTGGGTCGAGACGCTCTTCGGCTGACGGCCTCGCCGCGCTCGCGTCAGATGTCGCGAAAGGGCTCGATATTGGCGCCGAGCTGGTTGAGGCGCTCGGCGAGGTCCTCGTAGCCACGATGGATGACGTACGTCGACCGGAGCACCGAGGTGCCCTTCGAGGCCAGCATCGCGAGCAGGATGACCACAGCCGGCCGGAGTGCCGGAGGGCAGACGATCTCGGTGCCGGAGAAGTGCGTCGGGCCTTCGATCATCACCCGGTGCGGGTCCAGCAGCTTGACCTGGCCACCGAGCTTGTTGAGCTCGGTGAGGTAGATCGCGCGGTTCTCGTAGACCCAGTCGTGCAGCAGGGTCTGGCCCTCGGCCACGGCTGCGATGACCGCGAAGAACGGCAGGTTGTCGATGTTGAGCCCCGGGAACGGCATCGGGTGGATCTTGTCGAGCGGCGCGTGCAGGTGTGAGGGCTTCGTGGTGAGGTCGACGAGGCGGGTGTTCCCGTTGGCCGCGACGTACTCCTCCGAACGGGAGTACTGGAAGCCCATCTCCTCGAGGGTTGCGAGCTCGATCTCGAGGAACTCGATCGGCACCCGCCGGATCGTGATCGAGGACTGCGTGACGATCGCCGCGGCCAGCAGCGACATCGCCTCGATCGGGTCCTCGCTGGGGGCGTAGTCGACGTCCACGTCGATGTCGGCGAGACCGCTGACGGTGAGCGTCGTGGTGCCGATGCCCTCGACCACGACGCCGAGCTTCTGCAGGTAGAAGCACAGGTCCTGGACCATGTAGTTGGACGACGCGTTGCGGATGACGGTCACGCCCGGGTGCAGCGCGGCGGCCATCAGGACGTTCTCGGTGACCGTGTCGCCGCGCGCGGTGAGCACGATCGGCCGCTGCGGGTCGATCGCCGGGTTGACGCGCGCGTGGTACGAGCCGTCGGTCGCCTTGACCTCGAGGCCGAAAGGACGAAGGGCCGACATGTGCGGCTCGACCGTGCGGGTGCCGAGGTCGCAGCCGCCGGCGTACGGGAGGTCAAACGTGTCGAGCCGGTGCAGCAGCGGCCCGAGGAACATGATGATCGAGCGAGTACGCCGGGCAGCCTCGTCGTCGATCGATACGAGATCGAGCTGTGCGGGCGGCACGATCTCGAGGTCGTTGTCCTCGTTGAGCCAGCGGGTCTTGACGCCCATGCTGTCCAGAACCTCAAGGAGCCTGTTGACCTCCTCGATCCGAGCCACCTTGCGGAGTGTGGTGCGGCCGTTGTTGAGCAGTGCGGCGCAGAGCAGCGCGACACCGGCGTTCTTCGAGGTCTTGACGTCGATGCTGCCCGAGAGCGTGGTCGGTCCGGTGACCCGCAGGTGCACCGGCCCTGCGCCGATGCTCACCAGCTGCTCGTCGAGGGCCTCACCGATCCGGGCGAGCATCTCCATGGACACGTTCTGATGGCCGCGTTCGATGCGGTTGACGGCACTCTGGCTGGTGCTCAACGCGTCGGCGAGCTGCTGCTGGGTCCAGCCGCGGTGCCGACGTGCGCTCCGGATCAGGGTGCCGATCTGGCTGAGGTAGTCGACGGTCACGCGCCGGACGCTATCTCAGATATGAGATGAAGCCAATGCGTAGGTCCGGGTCGTGGGTGCTCCTGGCAGGATCGGGCTATGCGAGTGACCACGATCCATGCCGCCGGCGACATCCGACTCGAGGATCGTCCCGAGCCAGAAGTCTCCCGTCCGACCGATGCGGTCATCAAGATCACCGCGGGCTGCATCTGCGGCTCCGATCTGTGGCCCTACCGCGGGGAGAACCCGATCACCGCGGGATCCACTATCGGCCACGAGATGGTCGGCGTGATCGAGGAGGTCGGCTCGGGTGTCAGTTCGTTCCGGGCCGGCGATTTCGTGGTGGTGCCGTTCTGCACCTGTGACAACACCTGCCCACACTGTGCGAACGGCGCCCAGTCTGCCTGCGAGAACAGCGGCTTCACGACCGGCGGGCAGGGGGAGTACGGCCTGGTCGAGCAGGCCGAGGGCAGCCTGATCAAGACCGACGGGATGCCGGACACCGACCTCATCCCGTCCCTGCTGACCCTGTCCGACGTCTTCCCGACCGGCTGGCACTGCGCGGTCTCGGCACGGGTCAAGCCAGGTGACACCGTGGTCGTCGTGGGCGACGGTGCGGTCGGCCTGTGCGGCGTACTGGCCGCGGTCCAGATGGGTGCCGAGAAGGTGGTTGCGATGTCGCGTCACGAGCCGCGCCAGGACATCGCGACCGCGTTCGGAGCGACCCACATCGTGCCTGAGCGCGGTGCCGAGGGCGTCAAGCGGATCAAGGAGATCACCGGCGGCATTGGCGCGGACGCGGTCCTGGAGTGCGTCGGCACCGACGATTCGATGCGGATGGCATTCTCGGCGGCGCGACCGGGAGCGATGGTCGGGTTCGTCGGGGTGCCGCACGGCGTAAAACTGCCCGTGGACCGGATGTTCGCCAAGAACGTCGGTCTGGCCGGCGGGGTTGCCCCGGTACGCCGCT
>JAOPXM010000235.1 GCA_025965125.1 Nocardioides sp. | reverse complement strand
CCCGAGCTGGCAGGCGTCTGGTCAGTGACCTGCTTCGTGGTGCGCAAAGGGTGGCGCCAGTCAGGGCTGACCTACGAGCTCGCCGCCGCCACCGTCGAGTACGGCCAGCAGGTCGGCGCCAGCGTCCTGGAGGGCTACCCGATCGAGCCGCCGCCAGGCCGGTCCGTGATCTGGGACGAGGCGTCCGTCGGGCTGGTGCAGGTCTTCATCGAGGCCGGCTATGAGGTGGTGGCCTCCCCCACTCTGCGGCGGCGCGTGGTGCGGCGACGACCAAATGACCCCTCCTGACCGCGGCCGACTTCTTCCGCGAACGGTACGCGCGCGCCACGCACGCGCCGATCTGCTGCGATGCGCGGTTGTGAAGTGCGTCCTAGCGCCGCCAGTCGGCGCGTTGGGGATCCGCATTGGCAGCCGATGTGCGGTCGCGTCGGTAAGCCGTGGAGTGATCTCGGCCTGATCGCGACAATGGCCCAGGTGCTTGTCGGCCGAAAGGCAGGGTGCCCAAGATCCGGAAAGGAGGGTGCGCCTCATGAGCCAGCAGTTCTACTCGGATGCGAGGTTGTACGACCGGTTGTTCCCCGGAGGCGAACAGGCCGTCCACTTCTATAAAGACGAGGCCGATCGGCAAGGCGGTTGTGTCTTGGAACTCGGGTGTGGCACCGGACACAAGCTGATCCCGATCGCGTCCGACGGGCACCCGTGCACGGGCCTGGACCTCTCGCCGGACATGCTTGCCGAGGCTCAGCGCAAGGCGGACGAGCGCGGCGTGGAGGTGGAGTGGGTGCAGGGCGACATGCGCGAGTTCGACCTGGGCCGAAAGTTCGACCTCGTGTTCATCGCCGCCAATTCATTGCTCCATCTGCATGAGGCTGAGGACTTGGTGGACTGCTTCCGGTCGGTGCGAAGGCACCTGGCGCCCGGAGCGCGGCTCATCTTCGACGTGTTCAACCCGAGCGTGCGCATGCTTGCCCGGGCCGACGGCGTTCGACGCAGGCGCGACGCGTTGTCGTTCGTGGATCCCGATCGTGGCGTAGTGCATGTCGATGTCGCGGAGACCTACGACGCGGCCGCGCAGGTGACTCGCGGGACGTGGTACTTCTCGACCGATTCCGAGGCCGACTTCGTTGTCGTGCCGCTTGAGATCAGGAGCATCTTCCCCCAGGAGTTGCCGCTGCTGCTCTCGCTCGGCGGTCTCCGGGTTGTTGAACGCTTCGGCGACTGGTCCCGTGCGCCACTCACCGCAGATGCGGCGCTCCAGCTCTACCTCTGCGAACCGGACTGAACCGAGAGCCGGGAGGACTGTCGGTTCAGGTCATCCTCCAGGCACGCTCATCGGCCGCTGAGCGTGCGCTCGAAGACCAACGCTTTTGCCGCGGAGCGGCCGTCCGATTTTGCCGCGATCCGCGCTCCGACCTGCCGATGAGCGGGTTTGCCGCCGCAGTCACTTGATGTCTCGACAGCAGCCTGCCTCAAGCCCGGTTGCGCTGGTGGTGGGCATTGCGATGGGGACGTTCATCGCGCAGGTACTAGACAATCCAGGTCACTGGAAAAGCCAGCCCGGCAATCGAAGCAGGCACGGGCGTCAGGCCACGCTCATGTGCGCCCAGGCCAGTAAGGACCACAAAGGCGACCAAACCGCCCATTGCTACAAGCGCCAGGATGATCACGACAACAGTGTGCCCTCGTCGGGCGCGAGAGCAAGTGACTCGCCTCAATCTACTGCGACCCGCTCAGCAGGGCTGGTACGTCAGTCCGCCGCGATCCGGACGCTCGACGAGGTGCGTCCGTCTGTCGGGACCGGGGTCAAGAGCGAGTGGCACTTCGCCGGCTGCGCCTCGGCCCGGGGGGACGACACCGCAGCTCCGCCAAGCAAGGGTCCGGCCCAGCGCCAGTCGCCGTCCGGCCCGCGGTACTCCACCCGCTGGATCTCCGTCTCGAACTCGTCCTCCGTAGCGGCCCAAGCGAGTGCGGCGGCGTGGTCCGGGAAATCGCGCTCAGCCAGAGATTCTCCCATGCCGTCGCGGAACCGGTAAGTCATCACGGAGGACCACGTTAGCGGCCGCGCCAGCTCGGCCCTGTCCTCGGCGCCGAACAGGGCGACTCCCAGGATGTCGGCCGCGTTGAAGACATATCGCCGATGGAGACTGCGGGGTCGCCTGCTTCGATGGCAGCGACGGCACGGCTCGCATCAAGTACAAAGTCATGCGCAGGTCAAGGTCCCGGTAGGCTGGCGGGGACCGAAGGATCCAGTCCGGGGAGCGAGCGCCGCTTGGACCACGCCGAGGCCGCGCCGTGCTGCGCGGCGCGACGACCGCAGGGCGAGCCCGTGGCGCGCGAGCAGCGCTTGGAGGCGGCGCCCCGGTCCACGCGGGGTCAGGTGCGTCTCGCCGGCGGCGCCTTCTCGATGGGCGACGCGTTCGGCGAGGGGTACGCCGCCGACGGCGAGGTCCCGGTACACCAGGTCGAGCTGGCGCCCTTCCACATCGACGCCACTGCGGTGACGAATGCGCAGTTCGCCACGTTCGTGAAGGCCACCGGGCATGTCACCGACGCGGAGCGGTTCGAGACCTCGGCCGTGTTCCACTCGGTGGTCGCGGCGGACCCCCACGACACGTACGGCCCGGTCCCGGGAACGCCCTGGTGGATCACCGTCCGCGGAGCCACGTGGCGCAGCCCGGAGGGCCCGCTGTCCGACATCTCTGCGCGCCAGAACCACCCGGTCGTGCACGTCTCGTGGCAGGACGCCGCGGCCTACTCGGCGTGGGCGGGCAAGCGTCTCCCCACCGAGGCGGAGTGGGAGTACGCCGCCCGTGGCGGCCTCGAGGACCGCCGGTTCCCCTGGGGCGACGAGCTCGCGCCGCGCGGCCGTTGGCGCTGCAACATCTGGCAGGGCCGGTTCCCCGACCACAACACCGCGGAGGACGGTTTCCTCACCACGGCACCCGTCAAGGCCTACTCGCCGAACGGACACGGCCTGTGGAACACGTCGGGGAACGTGTGGGAGTGGTGCACCGACTGGTTCGCCGCGAACTACTACGCCTCGTCGCCAGCGGCGAACCCGGCCGGTCCGGCAGACGGGGAAGCCAGGGTGATGCGCGGAGGCTCCTACCTCTGCCACGACTCCTACTGCCACCGCTACCGGGTCGCCGCCCGGAGCTCCAACACGCCGGACTCCTCCGCGGCGAACCTGGGGTTCCGCTGCGCCAACGACCAGGGCCCGAGCTGACCGGGCTCGGCCGGGTGCCTGGGTACGCCGGGTTCAGCGAGCGGTCTGCACGAGCCGTTCGAGGGCGAGTCGGCGGAGATCCTGCTCGACGTCTCTGACCTCGGGCAGCGCCGCCAGGTTGCGGGTCTCGTGCGGATCGTTGACCAGGTCGAAGAGCAGATAGATCTCGCCCTGCTTGTTCAGGGCCATCTTCCACTCCGTCGTGGCCAGCATCACCTCACCGCTCAGCTCGGAGAGCGCCGCCTCCCGGTGTCCTCGAAGCGGGTCTTCGAGGACCGGGACCAGGCTCCGCGCAAAGCTCCCCTCCATCGGCTCCGCCCCCGCGAGCTCGAGCAGGGTGGCACCAAGATCCATGAGCTCGACGGGCACCGAGCTGGTCGCCCCGGCAACCATCCCCGGCGCCCGGATCAGAAACGGCACACGTGCCGAGGGGTTGAGGAAGTTCTGCTTGTAGATCAGCCCGAAGTCGCCGTTCATCTCCCCGTGGTCCGAGACGAGGGCGACCACGGTGTTCTCCAGCTCACCCCTGGCCTCGACGACGCCGAGGATCTCACCGATCTGGTCGTCGATGAGAGCCATGTTGCCGGCATAGTTCGCGCGCAGCCGCCCCACGTCACCCGGCTCGAACGCAGGTCCCCTCTTCATCCGTCGGTCCAGGCGACCCTTGGGGCGCGCCTGATCGGGCCACGCCGCCTCGATGGGCGGCGGCATCGATTCCGGGTCAAACATGCTTGCGTACGGCTCCGGCGCGTCCCAGGGCTCGTGCGGCCCACCGAAGCCGACCCAGCAGAACCACGGCGCAGTCCCGTCCTGCTCCTGCAGATGGGCTTTCGCCTGCTGCCCCACGTAGACGTCGGCGTAGTGCTCGAGCGGGACCGGCGTCGGCCTGGCCACCCACGCCTTGGTCGCGAACCGGTCGCGTGAGTCCAGCCGGTAGGCGGTGTAGACCCCGGCTTCCTCCCAACGATCGGTCATGTGTGACCGGGTGATGTTGGTTGCCCGCGGCCCCGCGATCTCGTCGACGTGGTCCAGGCCGTAGGCACGCACCAGGTGCTCCCTGTCGCGGAGGTCGCCGTTGTGCGGGTGGAGGTGGGTCTTCCCGAAGACGCTGGTGGCGTAGCCAGCGCTCCTCAGTCCCTGCATCCAGGTCAGCGTCTCGGTCGGCATCGTGTAGTCGTTCTCGTTCTGCCACACCCCCGTGTTGTGGGGGTACCGCCCGGTCGCCAGACTCACTCGCGCCGGAATGCACACCGGTGAGTTCGTGTAGGCGTCGCTGAACCGCGTCCCGGACCGAGCGATCCAGTCGATGTTCGGGGTGACGAGCCAGTCGCTCACACAGCTCATGGCGTCCCAGCGCTGCTGGTCCGTCATCACCAGGAGGATGTTGGGCCTGGCCGGATCCGAGGGGCTCACAGGTGCCGTACCGCCTTTCGGGTGCGATCTTCGCCAAGCGATCTGGTCCCGTACCCGAGACCAGGAGAGCAATATTCCGGAGTGGCTGCCCGAGCGCGAATCGGGGGTGCACAGCCAGTGTCGCCCACCAGGGTGAACCGGCCCCTTGTCCCGCGGAAATCGAGCCTCTTCCACGCCGGTGGGCACAGGATCGAGTGGTCGGGATGCTTCACTGGCTCCGACGAGGCTAGGAACACGGAACGGGAGATCGCTGGATGCTGGGTGCGCCGTTGATCGCGCTGGCGTCGGCTTGCGGCTTTGCCGTGTCGACGTCGCTGCAACACCTCGCCGCCAGCCGGGTCACCCCGTCTGCCGGTCCGGTGCGCCTGCTGATCCACCTGGCGACGGCCCCTCTCTGGCTGGCGGCCTCGGCGATCGGGCTCATGTCCTTCGCGCTGCATGCGCTGGCCCTCCACCTGGGCGCGCTCGCGCTGGTGCAGCCGCTGATGCTGTGCGGCGTCGTCCTCGCGGTCCCGGTGCGGGCCGCAGCGAGCGGCCGGCTGCCGCGGCGTCAGGAACTGCTCGCCGTCGCCGTCACCGTGATGGGCCTTGCGTCCTTCCTGGCCGCCACCGAGTTCTCCCCGGGGCGCACCACGCCCGACAACGGCCGGGCGCTGCTCTACTGCCTGCTGGTTGCCGGGGCGTTCGCGGTCCTCGCAGTCCTGGCATCACGACAGCACCGGCTCGACGTGCGGGGAGCCGTGCTCGGTGCGGCGTCGGGACTGCTCTACGGGACGATGGCCGGGCTGATCAAGATGGTCGGACACGACCTCCAGGAAGGGGGGCTGTGGACCACCCTGGCCACGTGGCGACCGTGGGTCCTTGCCCTCGCCGGACTGATTGCGGTGAGCACCAACCAGCGCGCGTTCCACTCGGCGCGGTTGGCGGCGTCGATGCCCTTGCTCAACGTGGTCAACGTCGCCGTCGCGATGACCTTCGGGTGGTTCGTCTTCGGCGAGGCTCCCGTCCAGGGCCCGCTCACACTCGCCATCCAGGTGGTCGCAGCTGCCGTGACCGGACTGGGACTCGTGTGGATCGCCAGGCTGCAGCCTGATGTCCCGGTCACGACACCGGTGGGTGACCCGGTCGGCGTCCGCGACCACTAGGCCGTGGGCGCTACGCTGGGCAGTCATTCCAAGGTCGCGGCAGGGAGCAAACATTGTCGGCTGTCAGGTCCTTCCTGCAGACCCAAACCAGACGTGGCGTCATGGCCCTCGCGGGCAGGCGCACGATCGATCTTTCCCAGCTGGACCGCGTGCCATCTCGGCTCAGCTGGCCCCTGCAGCGTGAGGGGATGGACCCCGTGCCGCGGCTGGGCGCTGTCCGCGCCACCGAGCCGGTGCACCGGCTGACGTCGTTCCTCGGCATCACCGTCTGGATGGTCACCGGCCCAGCCGAGGCCCGGGCGGTGCTGGCCAACGAGCGTGACTTCAGCAATGACATCCGCCCCCTCGTGGGCAGGCGCGGCTCGACCACCGACGGGGACATCGGCGGGCTGGGTTTCACCGACCCGCCGGAGCACACCCGCCTGCGCCGGTTGCTCACCCCCCAGTTCACGATGCGCCAGCTGGATCGACTCCGCCCGATGGTCGAGGGCATCGTGGAGAGGCAGCTCGACGAGATGGAGTCGCGCGGGCCGGAGGTGGACCTGCTCACCCAGTTCGCGTTCCCGGTTCCGTTCTCGGTGATCTGCGACCTTCTCGGCCTCCCAGGAGAAGAACGAGAAGGCCTTCGGGAGCTGGTCTCGGCGCGCTTCGACGTCACCAACGGTGGCCAGGGCACGTTCGGCGCCGTCTCGGAGTCCCGCAAGTTCCTGATCGACTCCACCGCCCGCCAGCGGCACACACCCGGCGACGGCCTGCTCGGCGACATCATCCGCGAGCAGGGCGATGCCATCAACGACTTCGACCTCGCCGGCCTCGCAGACGGGGTCTTCACCGGTGGCCTGGAGACCAGCGCCAGCATGCTCGCGCTCGGCACCGCGGTGCTGCTCGACCACCCGGACGACTATGCCGCCCTGGCCCAGCACCCCGAGCGCGTCGAGCCGACCGTGGAGGAGCTGCTGCGCTACCTGTCGGTGGTGCAGATCGCCTTCCCGCGCTTCGCCCGGCGTGAGCTGACCGTGGGCACCCAGCGGATCCGCCCGGGCGACGTCGTGGTGTGCCACCTCGCCGGTGCCAACCGGGACGGCGAACCGGGGACTAACCCGGACACCTTCGACCCGGACCGCCCGCGCAGCTCACACCTCGCCTTCGGACACGGCTTCCATCGCTGCGTGGGCGCCGAGCTGGCGCGCATGGAGCTCCGGACCGCGCTGCCCGCGCTGGCGCGACGCTTCCCCGACCTGGCCCTGGTGGGGCCGCCCGCAGAGCTGGACTTCCGCCAGCTCTCGATCGTGTACGGCGTGGACGCCCTGCCGGTCCGCCTCACGCACGAGTCGTCAGAGCCAGCGCTTCCTTCGGCTTGAGCAGGAACGCCGCCAGGTACAACACCGCGACCACTATCAGCAGGTTGCGGTAGCCGGTGAGCAGCGCGCCGTACTCCAGGCACCCGCCGACGATCGCGCCCAACAAGTTGATGCCGAAGGCCGACTGGGAGTCCGCGCACGCGGCGAACCGCTTGGCGAACGCGATGTTGGCCAGGTAGATCGGCAGGAACGCAAGCAGCACCGCACCGATCAGGCGAGGGGTGAACGACAGACCCAACAACCAGTCGGGTGGGACCGCAAAGGCCAGGGCCAGTGCGGCCGCTATCCCCGCGAACACCACCGGCAAGGGTGGCGTCCTGAGTCTTCGCGTCGTCTCCACGGCGGCCAGCACGATCACCAGGACACCCGCGAACACCATGGCGTTGACGATCCAGGTCGTGCCGAACAGCAGCGCGAACGTGGCGATGTTCTTGGTCTCGAGCAGCAGGAACGCCGCGCCCATGAAGAACAGGTCGGCGTACGGCCGCATCGCTCTCAGCGGGCCACCAAAGATCCGCACGGCCAGCAGCGACAGCACCAGGATGCTGCCCAGCGCCCACAGATAGATCGACGGCACCATCCCGCCCTTGTAGTAGAGGAACGGCGCATTGTCGCTGGCGGGCTCGATGTACGTCGCGGGCAGCGTGTAGTTGTCGGGTCCACAGTGCTGGTTGGCCTCGTCCTTCGCCACGGAGACGACAGCGGTGGCGCCACCGAAGAGGTCGATGCAGGGCGCGTGACCGAACGCCGCGACCGCCGTGCCGCCCAGCCGGTCGACCAGCCAGGCCTGACGGTAGTAGTTGTACATCGCGAAGACCCCGTTGTCGGTCAGGTGGTCCCGCGCCGACGTCAGCGCCTCCTGGGTGAACAAGAAGGACTCGAGTCGGATCTGAGAGGCACCGCTCACCAGGGACAGGGAGTCTGGCAGCGCGAACAGGATCAGGTCGTACTTCTGGTTGGTGCGCTCGAGGAACGCCCGGCCGTCGTTGATGTGGCGGGTGACCCGGGGGTCCTGGTAGGCGTGGTCGGGATTGCCATCGACCCCGATCTGCATGATGCGTGGGTCGATGTCGACGGCGTCGACGTGCTCGGCACCCTTCAAGAGGGCGATCGCGACATCTGATCCCGAGCCCGCGCCCACGATGAGCACGTTGTGCAGCGGCGCGTCACCCAGTCGCGCATACGGCGCCCCGTAGACCTCCGAGGCGTTGGTGAGCTTCCACTCCGCCGGGGACATGGACTGGTGCGGCACACCGTTGACGGAGATGTAGGTGCGATCGCCGAGCTCGCCCTGCACCACCTGGGTCGTGATCTTGTAGTACGGCGACCAGGAGACTCCGGCTCCGGTCGACTCGATCACCAGCGCAGCGATGATGGCGACGCCCGCCAGCACCGCGAGCCAGCGCTGCCAGCCGTCGATCAGCAGGACGAACGCCACGGCCACGATGGAGCCCCAGACGTACGACGGGGCCCACACGAACGACAGCATCGAGAACAGCACGATCCCGACCAGGGAGCCGACCAGGTCCCACCGGTACGCCGTCAGCGGCGGCAGCTGGCCGAAGCAGCGACCCACGACCTCCGCCGGCCCGGCCAGGACGATGGCAGTCAGGACGAACACGGCCGGCAGCACGACCCAGGCGGGCGGCCCGGTGGTCTTGAGCGCGGTGAAGAAGATGACGTCGGCGCCCTGACGGTCGATCGAGACCGGGAACAGGCGCACCGCGATCACGAGCAGTCCCAGCACCACCGGGGTCCACGGCAGAAGGGTCCTGCTCCTGCGGGAGTTGAGGAACCCGATGCCGATCCCGAGGAACGATCCCAGCAGGACGAAGTTGGTGAAGTACGACAGGTGGACGATGTTGGCACCGAGCCAGCGGATGAGCGCCAGCTCGAGGAACAGCATCAGGGCACTGCCCAGGATCAGTCGCGGGGTCGGACCGCCCAGACGCGTGCGGAACGCCTCGGCCGGTGACGCCTGATCCTCAACCTTGCTGCTGACCATCGACTCTCCCAAGAGCGAGAAGGGGGCGGGGCCCGCCGATCATTGCAAAGATGCTGGCTGCGGTACACCCGGGGTCCCTGTCCGTGGAAGGAGGCGCACGGACTGTCGGTGGCCACACCTAGCGTCATGTCCATGCGCAGCACGACACGGGCCTACTGCCCGACCTGCCGTCACGTCTCGACCTTCAAGCTGATCGACCAGTCCGATTTCCGAGGTCGACGCGAGATGGCCTGCCTCCGCTGTGGTTCGCGAGCGACGGCGCCGCTGACCGACGCCTGACCTGGCCCCGGTGCTGGAGCGCAAACCCAGACCACCCGCGACGTACACCTTGGTCGTGTAGACACGACAGATGGACTCGCACCACGAGATCGAGCGCACGTATGAGCCTGCGCCTGGCCAGTCCGTGCCCGATCTCACCGACCTCCCTGGCGTCGTCGCCGTGGCGGCACCCCACCAGGTCGAGCTGTCGGCGACCTACTTCGACACCCCCGACCTCGCCCTCGTCCGAGCCGGCGTCTCCCTGCGCCGGCGCACCGGCGGCCCGGACGAGGGCTGGCACCTGAAGGTCCCCTCCCAGCTCGGGCGCGACGAGATCCGGCTGCCACTCGCTCGCTCCCGACGCTCGGTGCCGGCCGCGCTGCGCCGGGTGGTCCTGGGCTGGACCCGGCACGCGGAGCTCGTGGTGGTCGCGACGGCGGGGACGAGCCGGACGACGTACGCCCTGCTGGATGGTGACGGCAACCAGCTCGCCGAGCTCGCCGACGACCGCGTCACGGCAACCGCGGAAGGCTCGCCCGAGACGGTCACGTGGAGGGAGTGGGAGCTGGAGCTCGTCGCCGGTGGGCCGGAGCTGCTCGAGGCGGCGGACGGGCTGCTCGGCAGGGCCGGCGTGCGCCCGAGTGAGCAACCGCGGAAGATCGCCCGGGCTCTCGGCGACCGGCTACCCCGGCCGGCCAAGGTCAGGAAGGTCGGCCCGGGCAAGCCGTCCGGCCGGTTGCTGCAGGCACGGCTCACCAACCAGGTGGCCGAGCTCCTACGTCACGACAGCGAGATCCGCCGTGGCCTGCCGGTGGGCGTGCACCAGGCGAGGGTGTGCTGTCGGCGTCTGCGGGGTGCGTTGGCGACGTTCCGACCCCTCGTCGATGCCGAGGTGACCGATCCCATCCGCAACGAGCTGCAGTGGCTCCAGCGTGCGCTCGGCGACGCACGGGATGCTCATGTCGTGCACGAGCGGCTGCTGGCTCTCGTCGACGAGGAGGAGCAGGTGATCGGCCCGGTCAGACGCCGCCTCGATCGCACCTATCGGGCCCGGGCCCGCGAGGCACAGCGAGTGCTGACGGACGTGCTGAGCTCGGACCGGTACGTCGCGTTGCTCGACGACCTGGACCGGCTGACGGCTGCTCCGCCCTGGACCGGCGAGGCGGACCGGCCCGCGAAGGAGATGCTCCGCAAGCGGGTCCTCAAGGACTGGAAACGACTGTCCCGGCGCGTCGAGGCACTCGAGGCGTCGCCTGGCGACACTGCGACGCACGACGAGGCGCTGCACGACGTACGCAAGGCCGCCAAGCGGCTCCGCCATGCGCTGGAGGTGGTCGAACCGGTGTGGAAGAAGGAGAGCAAGCCCATGCGCAGGCTGGCCAAGTTGACCACCCGGGCACTGGGCGAGCGTCAGGACACCGTGTTGACCCGCCAGGATCTCGTCGCGATCGCCAACACCGCCGCCCAGGACGGGGAGAACTCCTTCACCTACGGCCGGCTGCACCACCGCGAGGAGGTCGTGACCGACGAGCAGGAGCGACGCTTCGAGCGACGCTGGCATTCGGCTTCCCGGAAGCAGGTGACCGGCTGGCTGGCCTAGCCCCGTTCCGGGCTGACCGCCTCGGGGGCGGCCCGAAGCCAGGTCGGCGTCGCGACTCGCTCGATCCGCACGCGCGCCAGCGGCGTCAGGAGCAGCCGCGGCAGGACGCCGACAAGCAGCATGCTGCCCAGGACGATCGCCGTGTACATGCCGTGCCACGAGGAGTCGAAGGGGGCGGTCACTCCCAGCACGAGGCACCCGGCCAGCAGCCCACTCATGGCCAGCCGCGAGAGCGCGAGCGAGGCGACGAACGGCAGCGGCCACAGGAAGTACCAGAAGTGCACCACCGGTCCGAGAACCACGGTCGCACCGACCACGACGGCGACCGCGAGCACGCCCCGGGGCCGGTTGCCGGTGTCCCACCGCAGGGCCACCCAGATCGCCACCGCGATCGTGGCGAGCAGGCCGAGCTGTCGAGCCAGGTCGAGCAGTGTCGTCGGGGCGAACCCGAGATGCGCGGTCGAAGCCGCCCAGTCCAGTGCCCCGCCCACGAAGGTCGTGACCGACAGCGGGGTGTGCACGACGCCCGGCACCGACAGCGCCGCCACCCAGCCGGAGCCGGTCCCTGCTGCCATCCCCAGGCCGACGAGGGTCGCGGCCGCGACGGCCGCCACGGCCGCGAGCCTGCGGATCCTCGTGGCCAGGCCCACCTGTGGCGCCAGTGAGATCAGGGCGACGCCGATGCAGACGAGCCCGCCCGGCACCTTGACCGCAGCCGCGCTCGCACCGATCAGAGCGCCCGGCAGCCAGCCGTGCTCGGCGGCAACCAGCAGGGCTGCCGCCATCAGGCCGACCATGAGCAGGTCGTTGTGGAGGCCGCCGACGCCGTTCGCGAGCATCACCGGCGAGGCGATCACGATGCCCGTCGCCAGCGCCGGGTTGACCTGGCTCCACGCGGCGAGCCGCGGCACCGCCCAGGACAGCAGGACGAGCCCGACGAGCGCCAGCCCCCGGTGGGCGATCACCAGCATCCATGGGTTCCCCGTGTGGTTCGCCATCTCCTTGCCGAACCACAGTGGCAGCGGACCGTACGGCGTCGCCGTGTGCATCCAGATCGGGTCGACCGCCTGCACGATCGGGCCGCTCAGGACCGCCGGACCATGCTCGTAGGGCGAGATCCCCAACGACGCCATGGCTCCCTGCGCGGCATAGGACCAGCCATCTCGGGAGAAGAGCGGCGGAGCCAGGAGCAGAGGCGCGCTCCAGACCACGGCCGCGAAGCGCACCAGCGCCAGCGACTCGGCCGACTCTCCTGCCGCCGACGAGGCGACCCGCCCGCACAGGGACACCCATGCGTGGGCCAGCAGCCCCAGTCCCGCGAGCACGACGACGAGCCCGGCCAGTCGGCCCGCGTCGGCCTCCCGCAGGTTGATGAGGAGGTCCTGGCGCAGCAAGGGGGTCGAGGATGGCAGCGTCGAGACGACCAGCCCGCCGAGTAGCACCAGAAAACTCCCGGCAAGACCACGCGCAATCACGGTCGAACCGTAGGAACCTTCGCGCTCAGGTCGGTGAACGAAAAGGAAACGGTCGATGTCGCGACGACGAACGCGCGGCATGGTCCGGGTGGGCTATCCCACCCCCAGTTTTACCCAGATCGTATTCAGATCCGTTGTCCCAGCCAGTATCGTTGTGCTTGTCGAACCGCTGGCGACCCGAGACGCCGGCGGTTCGACTCTTACATTTCCCCCTCCTGTCGGCGCTCTCGCTCAGATCGGGGTCAGCTGCGAGGCGGGCAGCCACTCCTCCACGCCGAGCCAGACCCCGGGTCGCAACAGGGCGGCGTACATCACCCGCCCCTCCCAGCCGTACGGCGTCCGGCGCCACTCGAACAGCAGCCCCGGCCGCTTCACGTCGAGGCCGTCGACAGCTCCGGCCACCCAGCAGTGCCGGGTGGGACAGGCGTCATCGACGGACGCCGGCGGATGCGACTGCCCGGATCCGGCGCGGACCCGGTCGGAGAGCGGGAAGCCACTCCCCCGCTTGTTCATGCCGCCCGCCATGGCGCCATGCTCCCACATTGTTCGAACACCTGTTCGATGAACGCGTTGCGACCGGCGTCAGTCGTCTTCGTCGGTGGCGAAGTCCTCGTTGTGGGTGCCGGGGCGGGGTGCCCAGGGCAGCTCCTTGGCCGGACGTACGACGATGAGCCGGTCGCCGCGCGCGAGCTGGGTGACGACCGGGTCGAAGTAGCGGTAGACCTGCTCGTCGCGGACCACCGCGATGACCTGGTCGGGCAGCTGCTGGGGCTGCCGCCCCACCTCGCTCACGAGCAGGTCGCGCTCGGCGACCTCGAGGCCCTCGCCGTACGTCAACAGGTCCTCCATCACCGAGCCGAGCGTCGGAGACAGTGACGAGAGGCCGAGCAGCCGCCCGACGGCGTCGGAGGAGGTGATCACCGAGTTGGCCCCCGACTGCTTCATCAGCGGGGCGTTCTCCTGCTCGCGGGCGGCCGCGACGATGTAGGCGTCCGGGTTGAGCTGGCGGACGGTGAGTGTCGCGAGCACGTTGGAGTCGTCACGGTTGGTGGTGATGATGACCTGGTCGGCGTCCGCCACCCCGGCCCTGCGGAGCACCTCGCGCCGGGTGGCGTCACCGGTCACGACGGCCAGTCCGTCGGCGTGCGCCTCGGTGAGCGCGGTCGCACTCGGGTCAACGATCACGATGTGCTCGCGGTCCTGACCGTTGTTGATCAGGGTCTCGACCGCGCTGCGGCCCTTGGTGCCGTAGCCGACGATGACGACGTGGTTTGCCATGTTCTTCCTCCAACGGGCGACGCGGAAATTCTCACGGCCCTGTGACGCCAGCACCTCGAGGGTGGTGCCGATCAGCAGGACGAGGAAGGCGATACGAAGTGGCGTGACGATGAAGGCGTTGATCAGCCGGGCATGCGCCGCCACCGGGGCGATGTCGCCGTACCCGGTCGTGCTGAGCGTGACCGTCGTGTAGTAGATCGAGTCGATCAGGCCGACGTGGGCGTCCGGGTCGTTCGTGTCGGTGTAGCCCTTGCGGTCGAGGTAGACCAGCAACACGGTGCCGACCAGGATCGCCAGCGCCGCGAGCAGCCGGATCCCGAGGGCGAACCACGGTGAACGGACCGGCTCCGGCAGGGCGACCCGGCCGCGGGTGCTCGCGTCGCTCAGATCTGACGCTTCGTCGGGCACAGCAGGAATCTAGTCCACCGGGTCCTCTCGAGACGTCATCCGGTTCCGTAGACGCGCCATCAGCTCGTTGCGGGCCCGGGCGGTGGTCGTCTGCGGGAACACGGTGTCGAACGCCGCGTTGACGGCCGCGCCGATCAGCACCGCGATGGCGACGATGTAGAGCCACAGCAGTACGGCGATCGGCGCCGCCAGGGGGCCGTAGATCGACTTCGAGTCCGCGGCGGTGGCGGTGAGGATGTAGCGCAGGATGTAGGAGCCGACGATCCAGGCCACGAGCGTGAACGTCGCGCCGGGCAGGTTGAAGGTCCAGTTCGTCCGGACCGGGACGGACACGTGGTAGAGCGTCGCCAGGAAGCAGATGCAGATCACGATCATGATGGGCCAGTAGAAGTTGAGCAGGAAGTCGAACCGCGGGGGCAGCCAGTCGTTGACCAGGCCCGGGCCGGCCACCATCAGCGGGATCGACACCACGCCGGTGACCATTGCCAGCACGTAGAGCACGAAGGACAACGCGCGGGTCTTGATGATGCCTCGGTGCCCGCCGAGCCCGTGCATGATCGTGATGGTGTCGATGAAGACGTTGAGGGCACGCGATCCCGACCAGAGTGCGAGCACGAAGCCGAGGGAGATCACGTCGAAGCGACCGCCCTTGAGAACGTCGTCAAGCGTGGGGACGATCACCTTGTCGACGGCGGAGTCGGTGAGGAGCTTGGTGGAGAAGTCGATGACGGCCTGGCGGACGTCCGCCACCTGGGCGTCGCTGAAGCGGCTGGACGCATACCCGATCGCGCCCGCCATGGCGAAGATCAGCGGCGGCACCGACAGCACCGCGAAGAAGGCTCCCTCCGCCGCCAAGCCGGTCACCCGGTAGCGCAGGCAGGAGCTGACCGTGGTCACGATCAGCCGCCAGATGATGTCCCACACCCGTCGCAGCAGTGGCTCTCTGGCTGCTGCCGCGGCGCTCGGGTGAGTCTCCGCGGGGGGCATGGCCCTACGGTATCCACATGCCGCCTCGCTCAACGGCGGACATTCGCAGGGCCACCAACCGGGTTCCGTCAGACGTGCACGGACTCCTGGGGCGCCGGGACGGGCGGCGTCCGCAACGGCTCCGCCCCCACCTCGACGTCGGGGTCGTGGTCGTCGACCATGGTGGTCTCGTCGAACGGATCGTCGCCCGCGAGGACCCGGTCGAACCGCGGCCGGTCGAGGGTGTCGGTCCAGTGCCCGATGAGCACCGTCGCGACCGAGTTGCCGGCAAAGTTCGTCAGGGCCCGGGCCTCCGACATGAAGCGGTCGATGCCCACGATCAGGCCGACGCCGTCCACCAGCTCGGGTCGGTGCGAGCTCAGGCCGCCGGCCAGGGTGGCCATCCCGGCACCGGTGACGCCGGCGGCACCCTTCGAGGCAACCATCAGGAAGAGCAACAGGGAGACCTGCTCACCGATCGACAGCGGGTCGCCCAGCGCCTCGGCGATGAACAGTGACGCCATCGTCATGTAGATCGCCGTGCCGTCGAGGTTGAACGAGTAGCCGGTCGGCACCACCACGCCCACGGTGGTCTTGTGGATGCCGGCGTGCTCCATCTTGGCGATCAGCCGCGGGAGAGCCGACTCGGAGGACGACGTCGACAGGATCAGCAGGAACTCACGGGCGAGGTACCTCAGCAGGCTGAAGACATTGATCCCGGTCGCGACCTTCAGCAGCGTGCCCAGGACCACGAAGACGAAGACGGCACAGGTGAGGTAGAAGCCGATCATCAACACGGCCAGGCTCCTGAGGGCGTCCCAGCCGCCTGCTCCGGTGACCGCGGCGATGGCGCCGAACGCACCCACCGGGGCGGCCCACATGATCATGGAGAGGACCCGGAAGACCAGGCGCTGGAGGTGCCCGACGGCGCGCAGGGCAGGCGCCCCCGCTGCACCCATCTGCTGGAGCGCGAAGCCGACCAGCAACGCGACGAGGAGCGTCTGGAGGACCTCGCCCGACGTGAGCGAGGAGAACAACGACGTCGGGATGATCCCGAGAAGGAAGTCGGTCGTGCTCCCGTGACCGGCGGCCGCCTGCTCCTGGCCCTGCGACGCGAGCGCGTCGGTGAGATGCAGACCGGATCCGGGGTGCAGGACATTGCCGACGACCAGCCCGATGGCCAGGGCCACGGTCGACATCACGATGAAGTACCCGAGTGCCAGACCGCCGACCTTCCCGACGCGGGCCGCGCTGGCCACCGAGCCGACACCGATCACGATCGTGCAGAAGATGATCGGCTGGATCATCATCTTGATCAGGGCCACGAAACCGGTGCCCAGAGGCTTGAGGTCCACGGCGAACGACGGAGCGGCGAGCCCGACGATCACGCCGAGAACGACAGCACCGATCACCGCCATGTACAGGTAGTGGCTGCGGTCGCGACGCACCGGCGCGGAACCGCGGACCGTGGGAGTTGTGCTGCTCATGCTTCCTCCAGAGTCGGCCGGGTGGTACCCCGGCTGGTACCCGCGAGTCTTGGACTTCATGTGACGCCGGTCACCCTTGTGGTCGTTGAGTTCGCGGCAGCTGCCCGCCAGGCGCCTGGGGCACAATGCGCCCATGCGGGCGAGGCGCGGCGGTCGGGAGCCCTCGGTCGCGCGCCAGATCCTGGTGCTGCAGCTGCTGGTCGTCCTGGTCCTCGTCACCGCCTCGATCGCGCTGGCGACGTACGACGCCCGACGTGATGCGCGCAGCGCCGCCACCGATCGCGCGGTGGTGGTGGCCGAGGCGGTCGCCGACTCCCCCACGGTGCTGGGCGCGTTGGATGACCGGGATCCTTCCGAGGTGCTTCAGCCGTACGCCGAGGACGTCCGCCTGGACACGCATGTCGACTTCGTGGTGGTGATGGGGCTCGACCGCACGCGGTTCAGCCACCCGAACCCGGACAACATCGGCAAGCCGTTCGTCGGCGACCTCGGCGATGCCCCGCAGGGCGGCGTCTTCACCCAGCAGTACACCGGGAGCCTCGGGCCGTCGATGCGCTCCGTGGTGCCCGTCTTCGACGGCGACCGGGTGGTCGCCATGGTCTCGGTCGGGATCACGGTCTCGGCGATCGACAAACAGCTGCGCGGCGACGTCGCCCTCATCCTGCTGTCCGCGTTGGTCGTGCTCGTCGCGGGGATGGTCGGCGCCGCCCTCGTGGCCCGACGGTTGCGCCGACAGACCCACGGCATGGGCGAGCGCGAGATCACCCGGATGTACGAGTACTACTCGGCGGTGCTGCACGCCGTACGCGAGGGCCTGCTCCTGATCGACGACCAGGGGCAGGTCCAGCTCGTCAACGACGAGGCGCGCCGGCTGCTCGAGCTGCCGGACGACGTCGTCGGGCGCTCGATCCACGACCTCGCGCTGGCGCCGGGCCTGGTGGCTGCGGCGCTCGGCCGGACCGCCGAGGCTGACGACATCTACCTGGCCGGCGACCGGGTGCTGGTCGTCAGCTCGTCGCCCGCCATCTGGGAGGGCCGCGAGGTCGGCGCCGTCGTGACCCTGCGCGACCACACCGAGCTGCGCTCGGTGACCGGCGAGCTGGACGTCGTCCGTGGGCTCACCGAGTCACTTCGGTCGCAGAACCACGAGTCGGCCAACCGGCTGCACACGGTCGTGTCGCTGATCGAGATGGGGCGCACCCAGGAGGCCGTCGACTTCGCGACCGAGGAGCTGCAGCTGGCCCAGCTGCTCACCGACCGGGTCGTGGACGCCGTCGGGGACCCGGTGGTCGCCGCGCTGCTGCTCGGCAAGTCCGCGGAAGCCGGCGAGCGCGGTGTCGAGCTGCGCCTCACCGGTGCGGTCCCCGAGGGACTGGTGCCGGCCCGGGACCTGGTCACGGTCCTCGGCAACCTGCTCGACAACGCCTTCGACGCGGTCGCCGGTCAACCGGAGCGGCGCGTCGACGTGGAGCTCTCGGGGGCCGAGGGTGGGGTCCGCGTGGTGGTCTCCGACAACGGGCCCGGCCTCTCCGACGGGGACGCTGCACGCGCGCTCGAGCGGGGTTGGAGCACGAAGGCGTCCGCCGGCCGCGGCGTCGGCCTCACGCTCGTGGGCCAGGTGGCTCGCCGCCACGGCGGAACGGTCCGGGTCGGCCGCTCACCGCTCGGCGGCGCGGAGTTCACGGTCCGGCTGTTCCCGACGGCGGCCCGAACATGAAGGTCCGCGTCCTCGTCGTGGAGGACGACGTTCGCGCCGCCGAGGCGCACTCGACGTACGTCGGTCGGGTCGACGGGTTCGAGGTCGCCGGCGTCGCGCACTCCGCCGCCGAGGCCGCCCGCTTCCTCGACAGCGACCGGGCAGTCGACCTGGTCCTGCTCGACATGCACCTGCCGGACGGGCACGGCCTGGGGCTGCTGCGGAACCTGCGCGCCGGCGGGCACGTGTGCGACGTCATCGCGGTCACCTCGGCACGTGACACCGAGGTCGTCCGGCGGGCCGTCGCGCAGGGCGTGGTGCTGTACCTGCTCAAGCCGTTCACGTTCGCGACGTTCCGGGCCAAGCTCGAGCAGTACGCCGCCTACCGGGACCGTCTCGCGGCGGCCCCGGCGGAGGTCGTCCAGGACGAGGTCGACCAGATGTTCGGCTCGCTTCGTGTCTCCACCTCCGGCAGCGAGCTGCCCAAGGGGATGAGCTCCGAGACCCTGCGCGAGGTGGCCGGCTGCCTCAGGGGTGCCCCGGCGGGCCTCTCCGCCAGCGAGGTGGCCACGGTCGTGGGCGCCTCGCGGGTCACCGTCCGGCGCTATCTCGAGCACCTGGCCGACACCGGCAGCGTCACGCGCACTGCGCGGTACGGCGGCGGCGGGCGTCCCGAGGTCGAGTACCGATGGCGCTAGCGCCCGGCTCAGGCGCGGCCGTGCGCCAGCTCGTCGAGAACCCGGCGGAAGGTCCGGTAGCGGCGGTCCCCCACCTGCGCGGCCCAACCCCGCTCGACCTGGGCCAGCCGAGCGGCCAGGTGGCGCGTGGCCGAGTCACCGGCCGGAGTGCGACGCACCAGCCGGACCCGTCCGTCGTCCGGGTCCGGCTCCACGACCAGGTGACCGGTGTCCACCAGCTGGCTCACGAACTGCCCACACCCCTGCTTGGTCATCCCGACTTGGACCGCGAGCTCGGTGATGCTGGTGCCGGCCGGGGGGACGAATCCCATGACCCGGAGGTGCGACGGGCGGAGTCCGCCCCATTCCTCGTTGCCGAGAACCTGTCGGATCTGGTCGAACAGCAGGCCGAGCTCCATCGCGACGTGCTGCTCGTCGGCCGGAACATCTGCCTTGACGAAAGTCATAAAGCAACTTTACAGTCTTGAAACCGTAAAGCAACTTTACCGATCGGGTGATGGCATGAGCAATCGATCGCTGCTGGGACCAGCGGACGTCGACGACGTCGAGCTCGCGAGGATGGTCGCCGACCTGCTCGGTCACGAGCCCGGTGAGGTCCACCTGCTCGAGTCGACCGCGGAGGAGTTCCCCTACGAGCTGCCCGCGATCACGACCGCCGGCCGCTTCTGGGTCCGCGGCTCGGCGCGCACGCCGTCCGGAGACGAGCACTTCCGGATCTTCGTGAAGCATGTCCAGTCGTGGTCCCGCTCGCCCCTCTTCGAGGCCGTGCCGGAGCCGTTTCGTGCCTCCGCCGAGGCCCAGGTCCCGTGGCGGACCGAGCCGCTCGTCTATCGCTCGGGCCTGCGTGACCTGCTTCCCGACGGCCTGCACATGCCCCGATCGTTGGGCGTCGTCGACCTCGACGACAAGTCGGCGGCCGTCTGGCTCGAGGAGGTCACCACCGAGCGCCCCGCCTGGGACCTGGCTGGCTACTCCCGCGCCGCCTACCTGCTTGGCCGCCTCGCTGCGAGCGCCGCCGTGGCGAGCGTGGACGACGTCTGGGAGCGGGACTGGCGGGTGCGCGACTACCTGGACGGGCGCCTCGGGGTCCAGGTGCTGCCGCTGCTGCGAAGTGATGACGTGTGGCAGCACCCGCTCGTGGCCGGCGCCTTCGACGACCAGCTGCGCGACCGCCTGCTGGTCGCTGCCGACCGGGCGGAAGCGATCGTGGAGGAGCTCAGTGCCATGCCCCACCTGCTCTCACACGGCGACGCCTGTCCCAACAACTTGCTGGCCGGGCCCGAGCCCGACAGCTTCACGCTCATCGACTTCGGCTTCTGGAACCCCGCTCCCGTGGGCTTCGACCTCGGCCAGCTGCTCGTGGGCGACGTGCAGATCGGCCAGAGGTCGCCGACGCTGCTCGCGCCGACCGAGTCCGCCATCGTGCCGTCGTACGTCGAGGGCCTGCGCGCCGAGGCCAGCCAGATCCCCGAGGACGTGGTACGCCGGGCGCACGCGCTGCACCTGCTCCTCTTCACGGGCTACTCGGCGCTGCCGTTCGATCACCTCGGCTCCCCGATCACCCCGGAGCTCGAGCAGGTCGCCCGCGACCGCGCCGCCGTTGCGGCGTTCTCGCTCGACCTCCTCGACGCGACCGACTGACGTCGGGCGGGCTAGGACAGCTCGAGGCCGGGGTAGAGCGGGTGCTTGGAGAGCATCTCAGCCGAGGCGTCCTTGACCTTGTCGGCGACCCCGTCCGCGAGGGTGTACGACGCCTGCGACGGCCCGCCTGCCTTGGTCGTGCCCGGCTGGGTGTTCTGGAGGACCTGAACGATCAGCTCGGCCACGTGGTCGAACTCGTCGTGGCCGAACCCGCGGGTCGTGAGGGCGGGAGTGCCGAGCCGGACGCCGGAGGTGTACCACGCGCCGTTCGGGTCCGACGGGACCGAGTTGCGGTTGGTGACGACACCGGCGTCGAGGAGTGCCGACTCGGCCTGCCGGCCCGTGAGGCCGAACGACGTGACGTCCAGCAGCACGAGGTGGTTGTCGGTGCCCCCGGTGACGAGCTTGGCGTCCCGCTTCAGGAAGCCTTCGGCGAGCGACTTGGCGTTGTCGGCGATGTTCTGGGCGTAGGTCTGGAACGACGGCTGGCGGGCCTCGGCGAGCGCCACCGCCTTGGCGGCCATCACGTGCGAGAGCGGCCCGCCGAGCACCATCGGGCAGCCGCGGTCGACCGACGGCGCGAACTCCTCCGTTGCCAGCACCATGCCGCCGCGCGGCCCGCGCAGCGACTTGTGGGTGGTGGTCGTGACGATCTGGGCGTGCGGGACCGGGTCCTCGTCGCCGGTGAAGACCTTGCCGGCCACCAGCCCGGCGAAGTGGGCCATGTCGACCATCAGCGTGGCGCCGACCTCGTCGGCGATCTCGCGCATCTTGGCGAAGTTCACCCTGCGGGGGTACGCCGAGTAGCCGGCCACCAGGATCAGCGGCTTGAACTCGCGCGCCTTGGCGGCGAGCGCGTCGTAGTCGAGGAGCCCGGTCACGGGATCGGTGCCGTACTGCTGCTGGTGGAACATCTTGCCGCTGATGTTCGGACGGAACCCATGGGTGAGGTGGCCACCGGCGTCCAGGGCCATGCCGAGCAGCCGCTGGTTGCCGAGCTCGTGGCGCAGCTTCTCCCAGTCCTCGTCGGTGAGGTCGTTGACGTTCTTGGCCTGCGCCTTCTCCAGCCACGGCCCCTCGACCCGGTGGGCGAGGATGGACCAGTACGCCACCAGGTTGGCGTCGATGCCCGAGTGCGGCTGCGCGTAGGCATACGGCGCGCCGAACAGTGCGCGGGCGTGCTCGGTGGCGATCGACTCGACGGTGTCGACGTTCTGGCAGCCGGCGTAGAAGCGGTGCCCGATGGTGCCCTCGGCGTACTTGTCGCTGAACCAGGTGCCCATCGTGAGCAGCACC
>JAOPXM010000233.1 GCA_025965125.1 Nocardioides sp. | reverse complement strand
CTGGCCGATCCTGGAGGTTCGTCGTGCCGCTGTCGGCTGGGTCCAGCTTCGCGGTGTCCAGGGCCGGCAGCTCCTCGGCCGTCTTGGTCGCCACTCCGGGGTCGACGACCGCGAGCTTCATGTCGGGCGGGACGACGCTGGTCGTGTCGGCGCGGACCTGGACCTCGTCGACCTTGCCGACAATGAGCTCATCCGTGCCCGGCCGCGCGTGCCGCGCCTCGCGGGTGTCCGGATCGGGACCGTGGTCGTCGTGGTACTCCAGCTTCATCCAGTCCGACCACGCGTCGTCGGTCTGCGTGCGAACCTCGAGGCTGATGTCCTGCTCGGCGATCTGGACGCCGTGCTGCCAGGTGACGCCGACCAGTGCGTCGCCGGTCACCGCCTGTGGTCGGCTCACGATCTCGGTGCTGCCGGGAGCGCCGCCGACCTTGGCGCGGGCCTGCAGGCCGTCGGTCGAAGACTTGGCGCCGGTTGGCGCGGTGAGCGGGTACTCGGTCACCGTCGGGTCCACGGCCTCGGTCGGGACGACCGACTTCTCCATGGTGGCCCGGGTGTACGCCGAAAGATTTCCGCGCACCCCGCTGGAGTACGCACCGGGTTCCTCGCGGACCACGTCGAGCGACACGACGCTCGCAGCCGGCGTGAGCGCAGCAACAACCACGCCCAGTGCCAACAGCTGCTGGCAGGCGGTGGTGTAGCGGGCCTTGAGGGGGGTCATTCGCGTTGCTCCAGTGCGGGGGAAGGTCACACAGTGCGGCAACTTTCACACGAGTCACAGGAGTCACGGAAGGTTTCGTGAGTAACTACAAACTTGTAATTTCCACTCGACACGCCGACGAATTCCAGATTTGTCAATCTTCTGGGCGCACGAGTTTTCCCGCAGGCGCGCCAGATCCCCCGGTCCCGGCCGGGCAGCACCCTGACGCGACAGCGTCAGATGTCCCCAGAGATCTCGTCGTCCTCGAGCTCGTCGGTCTCGTCGAGCTCGCTGTCGGTGTCCCCGTCGTCGTAGCCGAGGTACTTGATGCCCTGGTCGACGTCGCCGTCGAAGCCGACAACGCCCTTCTCGAGGACGATCACGCGGTTGCACATGCGCTGGACGGAGGCGGCCGCGTGGCTCACGTAGAACAGGGTGACCCCGCTGTCGCGGACCTCTTCCATCTTCTCCAGGCACTTCTTCTTGAAGGGCCGGTCTCCGACCGCCAACACCTCGTCGGCCAGGAAGATGTCGGAGTCGACGTGGATCGCGACGGCGAACCCGAGCCTGGCGAACATCCCGGACGAGTAGTTGCCGACCGGGGTGTCGAGGAAGCGGCCGATGTCTGCGAAGTCGACGATCGCGTCGAACTTCCGTTTCGTCTCCGCTTCGGACATCCCAAGGATGGCGGCGTTGAGGAAGACGTTCTCGCGGCCCGAGAGCTGGGGGTGGAAGCCGGCGCCGGTCGCGATCAACCCGGCGATCCGGCCACGGGTCAGGACCGAGCCTTCGTCGGGTCGCATGATGCCGTTGACCAGCTTGAGCAGGGTGCTCTTGCCCGAGCCGTTGAGGCCCATCAGACCGATCGACTCACCCTGCTCGACGCTGAAGGACACGTCGTCGAGTGCCTTGAAGGTGTCGGACACGTCGCGGCCCTTCATCATCGCGACCGTGACCTGCTTGAAGGTGCGGTGGTAGCGCAGCGTGAAGGTCTTGCTGACGTTCTCGACGCGGATCGACTCTGCCATTAGATGCGCTCCGGGATGCGGTTCTCGAGGCGACTGAACACCAGCTGGGCGATGACGAGGATGACGAGGGAACCGGCAAGCGCGATCACCCCGCGCGTGTAGAGGTGAGCGGGCAGCTGGTCACGGACCGTGGCCGCGGGATCCGACGTCGTGCCGACCCAGAACGCCCGCTGCATGAGCAGGACGGCGTCCGCGATCGGGTTGGCGAGGTAGAGGTCGGTGTGGCCGCGGAACCTGGTGGCCACCGTGGTGTACGGGTAGATCATCGGCACGCTGAACCGGACGAAGTTGGTCAGGATGCTGACCGCACTCCCGAAGTCCCGGAAGAAGACATTGGCCGCGCTGAAGAGGAGCGCCAGTGCGGTCCCGAGCACCATGATCGTCGAGATGCCGAGCGCGGCCGCGACGAGGCTGGCCGGATCGGGCGTCCAACCGGCGTAGACGCAGGCGATCAGCAGGATCACGAGCTGAGGGCCGACGTGCCAGAGGGAGACGAGCATCGACGCCACCGGGAACATCTCCCGCGGCATGGCCATCTTCTTGACGAGCGCCTTGTTGCGCACGATCGAACGGGTGCCCGCATTGAACGTCTCGATGAAGAAGTGCGAGACGATGAGGGCCGCGAACACGTGGATCGCGAAGTTTTCGGTCCGGCTCCCGAGACCGACGACCTTCCCCATGATGAAGTAGAACATCAGGAACTGCGAGAGCGGGTTGATGTAGGACCAGATCAGTCCGAGGAAGGACCCCTGGTAGCGGGCGCTGATCTCCCGCCGGACGAGCAGCCGCAGCAGGTAACGGCGGCGGAACACCTCGAGCAGGCCTTGGCTGGCGGTGGGCGGCGCGAGTGGCGCGTCGGGGTGGTGCTGAGGGGCTCCGGTCCCCTCCGAACGGAGCTCAGTCATCAAGCCCCTCGAAGGAGGACTTCCAGGACTCAACGGACGTCAGGTCTGCGAGGGCCTGCTTGTACTGGGCGCTGAGCTCCGGCCATTCCTTGTACAGCCGCGCGTGCAGCGCCGAGGACCGGCGCATCTGCTCCTTGAACTCTCGTCGATCGCGGCGATACCAGGCAGCAGCATTGCCGTCAGCGGTCGACACGATGGCCGAGTCGTAGTGCGACAGTCGGAACCACTTCTGGTCGACGTGGGGAACGATGCCCTCGGGGAAGTCGACGGACATCGACCGCGGAGCCCGCACCTGACGGACCAGACCCGTGGCGGCCATCATCACCTTGCCGGCCTTGTGCGTCGGGTTGGGGATGCCCTTGCCCTTGCGGGGTGGCCGCTTCATCCGCGGCGAGGGGTAGAGGTCAAGTGCCGGGTTGGTGCGCGCGTCGGGGTAGTTCTGCACCAGCTCGCGGAGCTCCGGCAGCCGCAGGGCCAGGTCGCGATGCATCCGCCCCGGACCCTCGAGGACGTCCTGCAGGGCCATCATGATGATCTCGCCGGTGCCGTACTGCATCGAGACCAACCGCTTCGCATGGTTGGTCAGGCTCTCGAGGACCAACCGGCCACCGTGCTCGTAGGGCGAGTGCAGCAGCGCCGAGACCAGACGGTTCCGCTCATGGAAGTACGCCTGCCAGTCGAGCGTGTCGTCCTTCTCCGTCCAGGGGACGTGCCAGACGGCCACCCCGGGGAGGGACGCGGTGGGGAAACCTGCGGCACCGGCCCGAAGCCCGAACTCCGCGTCGTCCCACTTGATGAACATGGGCAGCGACATGCCGATCTCGCGAATGACGCTCGTCGGAATCAGGCACATCCACCAACCGTTGTAGTCGACGTCGATCCGGCGGTGCAGCCAAGGCGTCGATCGCAGCGGGCGGCGTGCCCAGTCGTGCGAGTGCTTCGTCGCGGGAGCCGGCCCCCAGAACCACGTCCACTTCGCCAGTGCCTCGCCGTAGGCGTGCATGACGGTGCGGTCGTACAGGCTGAACATGTGACCACCAACGATGGTGGGTCTCTTGGCCAGGTCGGCGAAAGCCACCGCCCGTTTGATTCCTTCGAGCTCACAGACGACGTCGTCGTCGAGCAGCAGGACGTAGTCCGACGCGCCCCGCTGGACGGTCTCGAGCATCGCCCTGGAGAACCCCCCGGACCCGCCGAGGTTGGGCTGGTCCAGGATCCGCAGCCGATCGCCGAGCACCGCCTTGGCGGCGGCGTACTTCTCGGTCTCGACCACCTTCTGGGAACCCTGGTCCACCACGATGATCTCGTCGAGGTACTCCAGCGTCGAGGGGTCCTGGGAGAGCGCGACGAGCTGGTCCGCACAGAAGTCGGGGCGGTTGAACGTGGTGATGCCGATGGTCACCCGACCGGCCGACTTGTCGGTCTCGATCAGCCACTCGGCCTGCTCGAGGACCAGGTTGCCGTCGCCCCCCTCGAGGTCGAACCAGTACCAACCACCGTCGATGAAGGGGGCCAGCGTCAGGTCCAGCGTGACGGTCGTGGGGTCATCGCCGCTGACCGGGACCGCCTCGGTCCGGAGCACGTGCCCACGCGGGGTCGAGCGGTAGACGATCAGTGACCCCTCCCCTCGCAGCCGAGCCACCAGGCGGACGGTCTTGTGGTCGCTCCATCGCCGCCAGTAGCTGGCCGGAAAGGCATTGAAGTAGGTGCCGAAGGTGATCCGACGGCCGGCCTCCACCACCGCGTTGTCGTCCTCGTCGATCCGGCCGTGGCCGGTCATTCCGCTGTCTGCCGGGGCACCAGCCTGGTCCGTGGAGTCACCCGAGTCGTCGCGCCGGCTGTCGGAACCTGATCGGCCCGAGTCGGCGTCGCCGCTGCCCGTCATGGAGGTCACGGCCCCGACGTACAGCGCGCGTACGTCGAGCTCCTGGGACGCTCTCATGATGGTTCGGTGGACGACGCGGAAACCGTCGTGCGGACCTCCGTCCTGGGTTTCGTCCAGGGCCTCAGAGGGCTTACTCACGTTGAAACATCCTCGGTTTGCGACGACAAGAGACGGCGCGCGCACGCTACCAGCAGGCCACGAAGCTGCGGCAGCTGCCAAGCTGCCGCCAGCCTACGCTGTTACGTGGGCCACTCACACGGTGGCGACGCGGGCGTCACCACTCTGCACCTCATCCACCGCGGCCACGAAATCCCGGACCCGAGCCGTTGTCTCCTCGGCGTCCAGAGCCAGGTGCTCCAGGATGGTGTAACGGTCTGGCCGGGTGTCCGGGGCAGCGAGCACAGCACTGACGAACTGCTCCTCGGAGAGACCGACATCCGCCGGGACGCAAGGCAGCTCGTGCCGCGCAAGACAGGTGATCAGCTCCGCGAAGCGGTCCTGGTCGCCGCGGAGGTGGGTGGCGAAGGCGGCCCCCAGACCGGCCAGCTCGCCATGGGTCGCGGCCCCTGGAAACAGCTGGTCGATGGCGTGCAGGATTTCGTGGCAGGCCCCGCTGCAGGGCCGCGACGTTCCGGCCACGGACATGGCCATCCCCGACAGCACCAGGGCCTCGGCCAGCACGACCAGGAACGTCTCGTCGTCGATGGAACCGGTATGGCGGATGACCGCCTCAGCCGCCGTCCGTGCGAAGGCCATGGCCAGGCCGTCGACCGGCTCGTTGCGCTCACGACCCGCCAACAACCAGTCCTCGATGGCCGAAAGGTTGCTCGCCACGTCCCCGATACCGGCCGCTACGAGCGGGTCCGGTGCCTGCTTGACGTAGTCGAGGTCCACCACCACCGCGAGCGGGAGCGCAACACCGAACGAACCCTTGCCGTGTGGGTGCTCCAGGGACGCGACCGGGGAGCACAGGCCGTCGTGGGCCAGGTTGGTGGCCACCGCGATCATCGGGATGCCCGCTCTGGTGGCGGCGTACTTGGCGACGTCCAGCGTGCGTCCGCCCCCGATGGCGACAACCGCGTCGTACCCCCGCTCGCCCAGGGCCGCCTGGAGCTCTGCCGCTGCCGCCAGACTCCCCTCCTGCACCGAGAACATGGTGGCGCCGGGCAGCGACGGCTCGATGCGCGTCCAGATGTCCTGCCCGGTCAGGGGACCCACCGCGACGAGCACGTTGCCGGTCGTGGAGATGTGCCGGTCCTGCAGGAGGCGAGGCAGATCGTCAACCGCGCCGGCTCGGATGTCGAGGAACAGCGGGCTGGCCAGCATCCTCGCTAGTAGCGGCACGCGATCTCCCTTGCTCGCCGCAGGTCGACCTGGTCGTCGACCTCCACCCAGGCCGTCCCACTCGGGAGCTCGACGGTCCCGATGAACTCCCCCTGGTCTGCCAGGTGCTGGTACCCGTCCTCGTAGTAGAGCTGGGGGTCCCGGTCGAACGTCGCCTGCAGGGCGTCGCTGACCTTCTGGGCAGCCGATCCCTCGATCAGGGTCGCGCCGATGTACTCGGCGTAGGCCGACGACGGGTCCATCAGCTTGGTGATCTGCTCGACCCGACCGCCGTCCCCGAGGCGGATCTTCATCTCCTCCTCGGCCAGCACCTTTTCCGCGTCGACGGCGAGGAGGAGCTCCGGGCCGCGGGAGCTCAGCAGCGTCTCCTCCACCGCGACCGGATGCACCGTGTCGCCGTTGACCAGCAGCGCTCCGTCGGCGAAGTGTTCACGGGCGCACCACAACGAGTACGCGTTGTTCCAGATCTCTGCCTTGTCGTTGTGCACGAGCTCGAGCTTGACGCCGTACCTTCGTTCGAGCCCCGGTTGCCGCTCCTCGATGGCGCCCGAGGCGTACCCGACCACGACGACGACGTCACGCAGGTCCACCGCCGCGAGGTTGCGCAGGGCGATGTCGAGGATGGTGATGTCACCGTCCACGGGAACGAGGGCCTTGGGCAGGGTGTCGGTGTAAGGACGGAGCCGCCGTCCGGCGCCTGCTGCGAGAACCATGCCGATCAACGTGCGAGCCTCTTCCTGTTCGTCAACGTGCCTTCTGCGCGAAGGCGGGCATCAACCTATCGCGGGCTCCCCACTCGGCGGACGGGTGCAGGCGCTGAGCCCGTAGTAGCCTGACCAACCCCTGATCCGCAGCAGGTCCGGGGAGGCCGTCGTGGGACTCGACCCACCCTGATAAGAATGGTGTGACCATGACTGACCGCGCACGCACCCTCCGTCGAGGTGTCACGCGGCTACGCGGCCTGACTCGATCCGGGGCCTCGACTCCTTCCATGAAGGATCGCATCGAGGAGCTGGAGGCGGAGATGCAGGAGACGCGACGCCTCAACCGCCGGTTGGCCGAGCTGATGGACGTGGTCGAGGAACTTCTGGTGCCTGTCAGCCAGCGCGACGAGGAGAAGGTCCAGCGGTACCTCTCCAGCCATACCACCACCTTGTGAGACCGGCGCCGACGACAACGGCGCGACCCGATCAGTCCCGGAACGAGGTGAGCCTGCTTTGGCCCGCAAGGTTTTCGTCCATGTCGGCCTACCGAAGACCGGCACGACCTTCCTGCAGACGACGATGTGGCACAACCGCCCTCTGCTGCGGACGCAGGGCATGCTCTACCCGGGCAAGCAGCGTCTCGACCACTACCAGGCGTTCCAGCAGATCCGCGGCGCGGCCGACCGGCGCGGTGGTGTTGGTGCGGGGGCCTGGGACCGGCTGGTGCGCGAGCTGAAGTCCTGGGACGGCGTCGGTCTGGTGACTCACGAGTTCATCTGCATGGCGACGCCCACCCAAGCGGCCCGGGTCGTGGCCGACCTGGCGCCCGCCGACGTCCACCTGGTCATCACCGCCCGGGCGTACGCCCTGCAGTTCCCGGCGATCTGGCAGGAGGCCCTCAAGATGGGCTACGACGGCCACTTCGACCAGTTCATGGACGAGGCACTGGCCGGCGAGCGTCAGGGCGCCTGGGGCCTGGCATCGCAGGACCTGCCGGCGATCCTCGGCAAGTGGTCACAGGTCGTGCCTCCGGAACGCACCCACCTGATCACCGTGCCGCCCCCGGGCGGCCCGCGCGGAGCGCTGTGGAAACGCTGGTGCGAGACCCTCGACATCGACGACTCGCGCTTCGACCTGGCCGTGTCCTACCCCAACGAGTCGCTCGGTGCCCCCCAGGCCGCACTCCTGCGACAGGTCAAGCCGCACCTGTCAGGACCGCTGGTCGATGGCCCCACGCGACACCGGTGGGTACGCCGCTACTTCGGGCACGAAGTGCTCGTCCCCCAAGGTGGACCGCGCTTTGCGGCTCGCGCGGTGTACGCCGCGGAGCTGCACCAGAGGTCTCAGCAGGCGATCGAGGCCATCCGGAGCGGCGGCTACGACGTCGTCGGCGACCTGGCGGACCTCGCTGCCGAGTCGCCGGCACAGGACGGCCCCCACCCCGACGACGTGAGCCCGGAGGAGATGCTGGACGTGGCGACCCGGGCCATCGAGCAGATGATCCGCGACATGCGCGCGATGACGCTGGAGCGCAACAAGTGGCGCACGCGGGCGCAGGGAGGCGGGGGGCGTCGGTGGACGGCTCGAGCACGACACGTGGCACGACGACTTCGCGAGGCGGTCCGGCCGTGACCGACTCCGATCGCCCGGTCCCGGGTGACCACCGGGATCTCGTCGTCAACGACGACGAGATCCGGCTGCCGAGTGGCCTCGACCTCGACCGCACGTACGACGTCCTGCTCAACGGCGACCACGTGTGGTCCTTCCACGCCCGGCGCGACACCGAGAGCCTGCTCGGTCACCTGACCGTCCGGTGGCCGCGGGGGCTGCGACGGCACCTGGTTGGCCGGGCCGACGTCGTCCTCCGCGACCATGCGGAGAAGCGGGTCGAGGCCATGGGACATCACGTGTTCAAGGGAGACGCGAGCCGCACGGTCAGCGTGCGGGACTCCGACGGCAATGCGCAGATCCTGGACAAGTACGGCCGCCTCACCCGGCCCCTGTCCAGTGAGGCTCCGGACTCCGTTGCGTCCTTCCTCGACGAGATCGAGCAGCTGCTCACCACGTTGAGCGACACGGCGGGACGGCCCGCCTTCATCTGCTACGGGACCCTGCTGGGAGCGGCGCGCAGCGGCGAGCTCATCGGTCACGACAACGACGTGGACATCGCCTACCTGAGCGACCAGGTGTATCCCGTGGACGTGATCCGCGAGTCGTATCGGATCGAGCGGATTCTGCGTGACGGGGGCTGGACGGTGCGCCGCGGGTCCGGCAGCCGCGTGAACGTTCGCATCGAGCAGTCCGACGGCTCGGTGAGGTTCGTCGACGTGTTCACCGCCCACTGGGTGGGTGACCGCCTCTACATGCCGTCCGACACGGGGTTCGTGCTTGCCCGCGAAAGCATCCTGCCGCTGACCTCCGTCACGCTGCACGGTCGAGCGATGCCCGCTCCGGCCGCGTACGAGGAGCTGCTCGCACTCACCTACGGTTCGAGCTGGCGGACGCCGGACCCGTCGTTCAAGTACGAGACCCCGCGATGGCTCGACCGGCGCCTCAACGGCTGGTTCGGCGGGTTGCGCACCTACCGCAAGTACTGGGATGCGTTCTACGGGCGAAACGGGCGCACGCTCCCGACAACGCCCACCGACTTCGCGCGCTGGGTCGACGCCGAGTTCCCGTCCCAGCTTCCCCTGGTCGACCTGGGCGCGGGCAACTGTCGAGACGCGCGCTGGTTCGCCAAGCGTCGTCGGAGCGAGGTCCTGGCCATCGACTACACGACGGGTGGGATGAAACTGCGGCCGCGTCCCGGAAAGCGGGTCACCCGGCAGGTCATGAATCTCAACGACATTCGTCACATCATGTCGCTCGGGGTGCGCCTGAGCCGCAGCGATGAACCGTCTGACCTGTACGCGCGATTCCTTCTCCACTCGCTCGACGCCGACGGACGTGCGAACGTGATGCGGCTCGCCTCGATGTCACTGCGCCGCGGAGGACTGCTCTTCCTGGAGTTCCGCACGACCGCCGATCGCAGGCGGCACCATGTCTTCCAGACGAAGAAGCGTGAGTTCCTCGATCCCGACGACGTGGCGCGTCAGGTCGAGGAGGCCGGCGGCACGATCGTGCACCGCAGTGCTGGTCTCGGCCTCGCCACCTTCGGTGACGAGAACCCCCACGTCTGCCGCCTGGTGGCGAAGTGGAGCGACCAGGAGAGTCGGGGCGCCTGAGCCCTAGGAGGTACGGCGGCCCCGCCGCCACGACTCGACGAGGTAGCCGAGTCGACGCAGGCGTGCCCCGGCTGGAGTTGCCTCCTGGGGGACAGGGAGCGACGGCCGTCTCCCTTGTTCCGAGCGTTGCACCAGCAGCTCCGCGAGCGCACCGCCGTACGCGAGACGTTCCTGGCGACGATCGACGTCGTCAGGGGCTTGGTACTCGACCGTCGACTCGACCGGCAGCAGCTCGCTGAGATCACCATGGACGAGGTAGCCGCGCTGACGGATCGTCTCGTTGCGTTCCTCCGCGAGCCGTCTCAACCGCGCCGCGAGGCCGGGCGGGCACTGTGGGCGCGGTGAGGTCTGAGCGGCCAGGAGCTGTTCTGCGAACTGGGACTTCACCAGGCGGCTGTACTCCGGCTGCCTGATACGACGCGCCAAGGCTGCGTTGACCTGACGGAGCACCGCTATCTGGGCCACGCCGAGCGTCGTGTTCGCCGCCGCACCGGACACGCTCGGATCCAGGCCGCTCGCGTCGAACCCCACAGCGTCGGCGAACCGGTTCCACAGCAGCGTCGGGTCCGCAGCGGACTGCGGAGCGACCACCACATGGATGTGGGAGGCGGGAAGGTCTCGGGCCCAGCGGTCGAGCACACCCACCGGGTCCTGGTTGCGCCAGAAGCCGGCGGTGAAGTCGCCGGTGCGCATCTGGCGCCGCAGCCGGCGTTCGAACTTCCTGAAGGAACGCGAGCTGCCGTTCTTGATCCGCTCCTGCCACTCCGAGGTCACCTGTCGGGCGAGGTCGCGGGCGGTCAGCACCAGATGCACGTCCAACCCGTCCAGCTCCGCCATGGCGCGCGCGACCTGATCGTCGCTGGCGGCTCCCAGGACCTCGTGGCTGATGATGCTCGTGCCGGGGTGCTCCCGGGCCTGTCGGCAAACGGCGCTCCACCGTCCGCTGATGTTGGCCTCCGTGTACCCCCAGAACTCGTGCGACTGGCGCACGTCGATCGCCGCCAGGAAGGCGTCCTTGGGGCGGTTGCCCACGCAGCGGTAGCCCTGGTCTTTCAGGATGGCCTGGTGGTGCCACATGGCCCGCTGGAGGAACGTCGTCCCGCTCTTGGGGGTCCCGACGTGCAGGACCACTCTTCGTGGCGCACTGCCCAACGATGCCTCGCTTCGCGTCCCAAACGCCGCTGGGTCGATGTTGCCTGCCCCTCGACACAACTCGGTCAGGGCTCACCATACAAGGGCTCAGTCCTAGCCCGAGGCGGGCCGGCGCGTCACCTGGAACTCGGCGAGGAGAGGTCGGTGATCGGAGGCGAAGCCGGTCAGGACGCGTTGTTCGTAGGCCTCCACCGTTCGACCGGGCCGGTAGTAGACGTAGTCGATGAGGCGCGTGCTGTTTCCTGAGCGCAGCACGTGCGTGCCGATGGGTGGCTCGCCCAGCGCCTCGTAGCTCGCGCGGAGCCCCACCTCCCCCAGGCTGCTGTAGGGGAACATCGGAGGAGACAGCACCTTGTCGCGCCGGTAGTTGACGTTGAGGTCTCCGGTCACGAAGACCAGGCCCCGGCGCTCCTCGACGAACGTCCGGACCAGTGACTTCACCCCGGCGAGATGCTTGCGATAGATCTTGAGGCGGGCCGGCGACCGGTGATTGGGCCTGCCGGACTTGTCCTGCACGCTCGGGACGGTGTGGTTGTTCAGGATGTTGACCATGCGGCCGGACTTGAGGTCGAGCAGCCTGACCCAGGTGACGAACTTCGCCCGGATCGTGGCCGGCCCGGCCCCCCACTGTCCGACGTACGTCGGTTCCGTCAACTGCACGGTGCGGGCGTCCAGCAGCTTCAGGCGGTCGGAGCGAAAGAGCACGGGCGTTTCGCCAGGCACCGCCGGGCCCGGCATGTAGGCGCCCCATCGGCAGTCTTCGCAGTCGACGTACCGCTCCGCGACCGACCGCCGCTTCTCGGGGCTGGACATCTCCTGCAAGGCGACGATGTCCGGGTTCGTCGAGAAGATCTTGGCCAGGTCCTCCATCGTGCGCGCCGGGCTGTTCTTCGCGCCGACGTTGTAGGTCACGATGCGCACGCTCGAGGAGGCAGCAGCCCCGGAGCGACCGGTGCGGTCCGGCGCCGCACTCGTCGCGGGTGCTGCCAGGGATGCGATCGAGAGCACCACGACCAGGACGGCCGTGCGTGCGGCGCTCGAGGACACGGATCTGGACACGCTGCCTCCCGGGGGGCTCAGTGCGCTCTGGTCACATCATGCCCACTGGTCACGCACGTTACACCTGGGCGTGCGGCGCCCCCTGTCTCAGCGGCGGTCGCGAAGCCGCTGCACCGTCGCCCGCGCTCGCAGCAGGCTGGGGTGCCGCTCACCGAGCTCGAGCAGGGCGGCCCGCACGGGAGCGCGATGCAGGACGTCGGCACGTTGGACCGCGTCGCGGTTGCGCTCGGTGACGTCCGACAGCTTCACGAGCAGGTCGGCCATCGCGGCCAGGCTCTCCTGCAGGAGGACGTCCGGGGCGGGCGGCTCGTAGGCACCGGCGGCGGCGCTGACCGTGGCCGCGTCCTCGATGGGAACCAGCTCGTCGAGTGAGCCGACCACGTCAACCCCTGCGGCGGCCAGGCCCTCGGCCAGCGCGCGGGACTGCTCCAGGGCGAACTGGGTGTCGGCCGCGTCGAGCGCCAACCTGTTGCCGGTCCGGCCGGCCAGCACCTGGTGCGCGAACACGTCCTTGACCACGGCGGGATACGGCCCCGGGAGGGCGAGCCTGCCGTCCAGCGCCACATTGACCTGGCGCAGGATCTCGGCCTGCTCGCGGCCGAGAGAGGTGTTGGCTCGCGACGCGGCCGTCTCGAAGGAGTCCGGATCGAGCCCCAGCAGGCCGGCGAAGCGACTCCACAGCAGTGTCGGCGGAGCGCCGGGCGGTGGAACAGTCACGACGTGGACGCGCGCGGGGGGCAGTCCTGCTCCCCATCGGTCCACGAGACGCACGTAGTCCTGGACCCGCCAGAACCACCCAGACCTCGAGGGGGCGTCCTTCTTCACGGATGCGACGAACTCGTCGAAGCGCATCGTGGAGCGATGCTTGACGTGCTCCTGCCACTCGGCACTGAGCTGCCGCAGCAGGTCGCGAACCGTCAGCACCACGTGGACCTCGACCCCCGGCCCGAAGGAGGTGATGGCGCGCCGAGCCTGGGCGTCGTCGGCCGCAGCGAACAGCTCGTGCGAGACCAGCACGGTGCCGGGCCAACCTGCTGCGTCCGAGACGAGCCGCGTCCACATCCCCTGGGCTGCCTCGTGGGGGGAGTTCGGTGTCGCCATCCCGCGGATGTCCAGCGACGCCTGGTAGTGGTCGTTGAACCTCTTCAGCGGAAGGAGCACGCCCTGCTCGGCCGCCAGCTCACGTTGGGACCACAGGACCTGCTGCAGGAAGGTCGTCCCGGTCTTCGGGCTGCCGATGTGCAGGAAGACGCGGCGACGACGTTCCGGTTCGCGCGAGAGCTCGGCCATCAGCCGTACGGCAGCTTTCGCGAGTGCGCCCGGATCCGCTCCCAGTTCCGGAGGTAGGCGGTGTACGCCGACTTCAGCTCGATGTTCAGCGTCACCTCGTCGCCCTTCGAGAGCGAGCCGGCCACCCAGTTCGGCGAACCCGTCATCACGACCCACTTCTTCGGGTTGCCCTCGTAGTTGCCCCGAACGAGGACGAATTTGCTGTGGGTGCGGACCTCGCTCCACCCGTCTTCGTTGTAGTCCCACCGGCTGTCGTAGAGGTTGATCAACCCATGTCCTGCCGCAGCGCGGAGCCGCGCTGCGATCTGTCGCGACGGAGCGCCGTAGACGATGCTGACCTGACAACCGGCGTGCGCCAGCCCGAGCACCTTGTCCGCGAGGTAGTTGCCGCGACGCCCCTTCCAGTAGAACATCGAGATGTTGATACGGGTCGGTCCGAAAGCGCTCTTGCACTTGATCTTCTTGAGATCCGAAAGAGTCGGGTCACGGTTGATGCCGGCGTCCCGCATCGGGAAGAAGCGCGTGGTGTACGGCCCGTCGGCGATCTCGATGCGGTCCTTGGGCGCGAGTGTTCCCCTGGTCATCAGGCGGTGCAGCTTCACGTACTCGGCGTAGCTCTTCGGGCGGTTGTTCATGACGTACATGTCGTTCCACCCCAGGAAGGCGCCGCCCCGGTTGAGGTTGGAGGAGCTGACCATCACGACGTCTCGTTGCTTGCCGGTGTGGGAGAACAGGTAGATCTTCATGTGCATGTTCCCGTGCCTCGAGCGACAGCTCGGGTGGCAGCGCTTCACGTAGCTGCCGTCCTGGCCCCACGTGATCGAGTCGTTGAGCGGAGCGTCGACGCTGTGGATCGTCCGCTGGGCGCTCATCGTTCGGTTGCTCCTGGTCCCCGACTCGCGACCGGCGGAGGTAGTGGCCCGGTCCTTCTTGAGGGGGCGGTTGCACGGGCGCGCCCTCGGCTTGCGGTCCGCCTTGCCGTCATGGTTGCGGTCCGGGACGTTGTCACCGTTCAGGGTGGAGATCAGACGCCGGGCGTTCCGGTTCATGATGTCCTCGTCGATGATCACGCGCACCTCGACCCCGCGACGACAGGCATTCACCAGCGCGGTGACGGTCGGCGTGTGGTCGAGCAGGTAGGTCGCAATGGTGATGACCTCCCGGGGCTTGCCCTTCTGGTGCCTCGGGACGCCGTTGATCGCCCGCACGACACGGTTGACGATCGCGAAGTTGGCGCTGCGCCCTCCGTAGGGCCGGGGCGTGTTGAAGGTGGCACTACCACCGCCAGCCGTCGCAGCCTGGGCAGGGACGAACCCGACCGGCATCAGCAGCAGCAGCATCATCAACGCCGCGGCGGAGGACAACCTACGCATCAAGCACCTCGCGATAACCAAGAAGGAAAGTCACTGGGACGGCACACCTTAACCGTGAGCGCGAAGCGCGCGAAAAGCAGGCAACTGCACCCTCAAGCACCCAGTCGGACTGTATGACGCCCGCCACCCGCCTCGGGTAGCCTAACCCGGGCAACAGTACGAATCGGCCGAGCGAGACTGGGCGTTTTGCATCGAGTCGGCTGGCGGGAGGAAAGCATCAGCGTGAGCAAGCACAAGCGGGTCCCACGGCCGCGCGGGAGGCTGCCACGCCATCCGCGGCGTCTCGGTGCGGCCCTGCTCACGACCGCCGTGGTGCTCACCGGTGGTGCAGCCGTCGCAACCCAGGGGTGGCCCGCCGTCCTGGGCGGCGTCGAACACGCCGGTTCCGCCCGTGACGTGGGGAGCCTGAGCGGTGTCACCGACCAACCCTCCCCCGACGCACCGCAGCACACGAATGCCGGCAAGCCCACCACCCACGCGCCCACCTCAACGCCCTCCAGCGGTCTGAGCCGGGAGCGGAAGCGCGCTCAGCGGCAGGCACGAAAGCCCCAGGACGTGGTCCAGGGCCGGACGCTGAAGCAGATTCCGCCCACTCCCGCCACCACGTTCCGGGTGGCGACCGTCAACGTGCTCGGCGACTCCCACACCGCGCGTGGCGGCAACAAGCCGGGCTTCAGCTCCGGGTCCTCCCGGATGAGCCGGCTGGTTCCGATCCTGCAGTCGCAGAACCTCGACCTGATCGGCCTCCAGGAGTTCGAACCGCCGCAGAAGGCCACCTTCAACCGTTCCGCGTCCGGCTGGTCGGTCTTCACCGGCAGTGCCCGCGGACATGACTCGATCGCCTACCGCGACGACGTCTGGGAATACGTCACGGGCGGCACCGGGACGATCCCGTACTTCCACGGGAACCCCGCACCGATGCCGTGGGTGACGTTGCGAAACAGGACGAGCAACCAGCTCGTGTCCGCCATCAGCATCCACAACCCGACCAGCAACCCGCGCCGGGGCAACAACGCCGGTCACCGTGTCGAGGCAACTCGCCGTGAGATCGCGATGGTCCGGCAGCTGTCATCCGCCGGCAACCCGGTTGTCCTGCTGGGTGACTTCAACGAACGCAGCAAGGCCTTCTGCATGGTGACCGGTGGCGGCGACATCCTGGCCGCCAACGGCGGCAGCGCTGGTGGCGGCTGCGCCCCGCCGCCGGCCGCGGGTATCGACTGGATCTTCGGCACCAGCAGCATCACGTTCACGGAATACCAACGCCTCGATGACCCGAAGGCCCGAGGGATCACGGACCATCCGGTCGTCGTCGCCCGAGCCACGTTCGGCGGGACCGGTCGCTAGCCCGTCAGCTAGATGTCTGAGACGAGTGCGGCACCGTCGTCGAAGTGCGGCTTGAGCTTGTTCTCGAACATCGAGAGCGCAGAGCCGATCGCCATGTGCATGTCGAGGTACTTGTAGGTGCCGAGCCGGCCGCCGAACAGCACGCCGTACCGCTCTGCCTCCTGCTTGGCGAGCTCCCGATACTTCAGCAGCTTCTCGCGGTCCTCGGCGGTGTTGATGGGGTAGTACGGCTCGTCGTCCTCCTCCGCCGCGCGGGAGTACTCGTGGACGATGACGGTCTTGCCGGGCAGGTAGGTCCGCTCGGGGTGGAAGTGCTTGAACTCGTGGATGCGGGTCCAGGGCACCTCCTGGTCGTTGTAGTTCATCACCGAGGTGCCCTGGAAGTCGTCGACGTGCTTGACCTCGGCCTCGAGGTCGACGGTGCGCCAGGAGAGCCGGCCCTCGGAGTTGCCGAAGTACTCGTCGACGGGCCCGGTGTAGACGATCGGGACCTTGCCCTTGAACTCCTCGACCAGGCTGTGGGCGGGGTCGAGGAAGTCCGTGTTCAGACGGATCTCGATGTTGGGATGGTCGGCCATCCTGGTCAGCCACGCGGTGTAGCCGTCGGTGGGCAGGCCTTCGTAGGTGTCGTTGAAGTACCGGTTGTCGAAGTTGTAGCGGACCGGGAGCCTCGTGATGATGTCCGGGCTCAGCTCCTTGGGGTCGGTCTGCCACTGCTTCGCGGTGTAGCCCTTGACGAACGCCTCGTAGAGCGGACGCCCGATCAGGCTGATCGCCTTCTCCTCGAGGTTGGTCGCGTCCGCGGTGTCGATCTCGGCGGACTGCTCGGCGATCAGGGCCCGGGCCTCGTCGGGGGTGTGGCTCTTGCCGAAGAACTGGTTGATGAGCGCGAGGTTCATCGGGAAGGAGTAGACCTGCCCCTGGTACTTCGCGAAGACGCGGTGTTGGTACGACGTGAACGTCGTGAACCGGTTGACGTACTCCCAGACCTTCTCGTTGGAGGTGTGGAAGAGGTGTGCGCCGTACACATGGACCTCGATGCCCGTCTCCGGCTCTGGCTCGCTGTAGGCGTTGCCGCCGAGGTGATGACGGCGCTCCAGGACGAGGACCTTCAGACCCAGCTCGTTCGCACAGCGCTCGGCGATGGTGAGCCCGAAGAAACCGGAACCGACGATGACCAGATCGGGGTCAGCAGCAGAGGAGGACACGGTCGGTCAGTCTACGGATGGAGGCGGCACCCTCCGCATTCCGCGCGCGTCGCGCATGGCCCGGATCACATTGCGCGCCTCCGCGCGGCCACCGCGCAGCGGGCTCAGCAGCACCACGGCGGCGGTCACCAGCCACGGCTTGAGCCGGACCAGCGGGTTCTCGCCGTAGCGCAGGTGCACCACGAAGAGGTTGCGATACATGAAGTAGCCCTTCCAGCCGCTGAGGTCGTGCTGCTGGTCGAAGCCGAGCTGGCGGACCAGCACCGCGTCCCGCACCGCCCAGATCCGGAAGCCGGCCCGCCTAGCGCGCACCGCATAGTCGACGTCGTCGTAGAAGATGAAGTACGACGGGTCCGGCAGGCCGATGGTCTCCACCACCCGTCGTCGAAGCATGAACCCCTCGAAGGCGACGTTGTGCAGCTCGACCAGCTCGGGCATCTGCTCGCGGCTGCCGTAGTCGCTCTCGACCGTGGCCTTCTTGGGGCGGATCGCGAGAGGGTTGTGCAGGTCGAAACGCGTCGCCGCCTTCTCGACCAGTCGGCCCTGGGTGTCCTCGCGAACCGACATCAGGCAGTCCTCGTCCTGGGCGAGGAGTGTCTCCAGGCAGTCCGGGGCCGGCACGACGTCGTCGTCCATCAGCCAGATCCGGTCGTAGCCGGCCGCGACGGCCATCTGCACCCCGAGGTGGAAGCCGCCCGCCCCGCCGAGATTCTCTGCGGTATGGGTGACGTGCAGCGGCAGGCCGGGCCGCGCCGCCGCGACCTGCTCGGTGAGCACTGCCCGGGTGTGGTCGCTGCTGGCGTTGTCGATCACGAAGATCGCTTCCGCCGCCCGGGTCTGGGCCGCGAGGCCGTCGAGCATGTGCGGCAGCAGGTCGGCGCGGTTGTAGGTCACCACCACCACGGCGACCGTCTCGGAGCCAGACTCGTGCGCGCTCAAGCGAGGTACCTCCGGTGGCCGGTGAAGTCGCCACGCAGGCCGGCGTACATCGCCCGTGCGCTCAGCACGATCCGACCCGCACTGGGGCGCGTGAACGAGTAGAACCAGAGCGTCTTGGCCACGAACATCAAGGCGTGCGACCAGCCGCGGTAGTCGCGCAGGTTGAGCAGGTTGTTGCGGGCCATGCAGTAGTGCTTGAGGTCGCTGGGCGTGTGGTTGTACGTCGTGCGGCGAAACATCATCGGCGTGCCCAGGTCACCCACGCTGGGATGGCGGACGCGGGCATCGACCACCGTCGCGATCCGGCCGCCGTCCCGCTCCGCCCGCAGGCGGTACTCGTGGTCGTCGCCCCAGATGAAGAACTCCTCGCGTGGCAGCCCGATCCGCTCGACCAGCTCGCGGGTGACCAGGACGCCGTTGAACGGGATCACGACATCGCGGATCAGACCGTCGACTGCGGCGTCCGCGACGTCATCCATCCGGTGCACGACCCGGGTGCCACCGGGGAGCCGGATCGGGAAGACCAGCCGGTCCGGGTTCGCCTCGTCCACCACCACGGGGCCCCAGAAGTCGAGGTCCGCGCTGTGCGCCAGCAGGATGTCGAGGCAGTCGGGCTCGGGCAGCCCGTCGTCGTCCATCAGCCAGACCAGGTCGGCTCCGCGCTCGAGCGCCCAGGCCAGCCCGTCGTGGAACCCGCCCGCGCCCCCGCGGTTCTCGGCCAGGGTCCTGCCCAGCACGGGTGTCGTGGGACGGTCGTCTGTCGTCTCCCGGTCGTCGAGCCCGGCAAGCCACTCTCCCGTGCCGTCACTCGAGGCGTTGTCGATGACGAGCACCTCGGCGATCCCGGACACCTCGTCCAGCCGGGCGACGAGGCGCTGCAGCAGGTCGAGCCGATTGAACGTGACCGCGACGGCGACGACGCGGCGGTCGTCGAACGGTTGGTCGGTCACGGCGAACACCCTAGGACGAGGCGCCCGCCGTCCTCACGTCCGACCTCAGGAAGCGCCGCACACGGTCAGCCCGTAGTCCGCGGCGAGCCTGTTGGCGTCCGCGAAGGGCGACCCTGCGGCGGTGGTGATGGCACCGGGATCCGTTTTCAGGGCGTCGATGCCACTCTGCAAGGCATCGAGAATCGCTGCGACCTTGTCCTCGTCTCCCGCGGGGGCACCGAGCGCCGCGATCGCGTCGTGCTGTCCCTGGACGCTCGGGATCATGGTCTCGGTGACGAACGCCGCGATGTCGGCCTGCGATGTGTTGTCGCCCAGGGCTGCGGTGGCTTCCTCGATCGTCTTGTTGCCTGCGGTGCAGATCGCGTCGGCCTGCGTCGTGAAGTCGGCCTTCGAGATCGCGCTGGGCGTTGGGTCGGCCGCGCTCGTCTTGTCGTCGCTCCCACCTCCGCACCCGGTGACGGCGATGCCCAGGGCAAGGATGAGGGCGGGCAGGACGGTGGTGCGCTTCATGGTGGACCTCTCGTGGAGTTGCTGACTGGTCAGAACAGGGCTTCCTGGACGTACGCCGGGGCGGCCGCGACGGCCGGCTCGGGTCGAGCCAGGGGTGGAAAGCGTCGGGGTGCGGGCGGAGCGGGGATCCAGCGAGGCTCGACCCGGGGGGTCATCGCGTGCTGGCTGGGCTCGCGCAGGGCGAGGGTCCGGACGGCGGTGGGGACGTGCAGTGAGAAGCGCTCGTAGGTGTCGCGGATCGCGGCCTCGTCCAGCGGCAGGCACCCGGGTCCGCTCTCGAGGTCGATCCCGAGCTCGGTGTCGTCGACCATCGTCATCGCGGCGCAGTTGAGCTGCCAGACGTCTCGTGCCGAGTCGGTGTCCAGGGTGCGGGCCAGTGCCGCGCCGACAGCCGCCCGGCAACGTTCGCCGCCGGCGGCGGCGTCCTCGAAGGCGGCCCGGGCAGAGCCCAGGGCGGCAAGCAGCCTTGCCGCGGTCTTCGGGCCGAAGCCGTGCACTCCGGGCAGGTTGTCGGAGGTGTCGCCACGCAGCGCGGCGTAGTCGAGGTATTGGTCGGGTCGGACCCCGGTCACCATCTCGAGTCGGTGGGCGTCCAGGAGCGGTGAGGCGTCGACGCCGCCGTTCAGGATCCGCAGCATCCTGGTGTGCTCGCTGATCAGGGCGAACGAGTCGCGGTCGGACGTGGCGACGACCGTGCGCGCTCCGACCGTGGGTGCGTAGGAGGCAACGCTGGCGAGGACGTCGTCGGCCTCGAGGCCGGGTGGCACCACCACGAGGACGCCGAGGGCGCGCAGCACGTCGACCGCCGCGTCGAGCTGCTGGTGCAGGGTGTCGGGCTTGGGTGTGCGGTGGGCCTTGTACGTCGGCCACCGCTCCCGCCGAACGCTCGCGGTCCGGTCGTCGAACCCAACCACCACCACGTCTGCCGACACCCGGTCGACCGCTGCCACGAGCTGCGACAACAGTCCCCGCACCGCCCAGGCCGGCCGCCCGTCCGGCGTACGGAATCCGGACCTCGCGGAGGCATGGAACGCCCGATGGAGCAGCGAGTTGCCGTCGACGGCGAGCAGGGTGCGAGGAGACATCGAGGCTCAGCCTGTCATGCCTCGTCGACAGCAGTCGGAGGCACGCGGGTGGACCGTGGTGGAGGTCTACGTGCCGGTTGAGGAAGTTGCGCTGCGCAACCGTCTCGCAACAGTGAGGACGTACCGATCCGGTTCGGGAGCCGGGGCTGGCGCAGGCCGGGGCCCAGCAGGATTTCGTGCCCTGTGCGTGGTTGTCGGGTCCTTGGCGGCGCATCGGGGCCGAACAATCACGCACAGCGCACGTAGCCCGCGTCTGAGCGCAACCCCGAGATCATCCGCTACCTCAAACGAGGCTTCGTACGCGGCGCGTGAAGCTGATGTGTTTGGCGCGGCGTTGGTCTCCAGGGCGGCGGCGTGCGCGGCGGTGTCGGACTCGATGACCGTCGCCTCGGTGATCCGTAGCACCCGTCCGGGGGATCCGGCTTCGAAGAAACCGTGCGGCGGCTGCCCTGCGGTGCCTGATCGGGTTTCGAGACGCATGCTGCGCGAGCTCGTCAACCAGCGTGTCGGTCCAAGCGGTCGGTCGAGGCGATCAGCAGGCGGCGCCGAGGTCGTCGGACTGGTTGGCGGCGTAGCCATCACCGAGTGAGCCGACCGAGCCGCCGGTGACGACGCCACCGGTGTGGGAGCCGGCCTTCCCGGGTTTGTCGGCCGTGCCCTCGGCACGGTCGATCGCCTCGGTGACCTTCCGCTTGATCAACGAGATGTCCGGGTCGGCGGTGTTGATCATCGGCGGGACCAGGGAGAGCGTGGAGACCTTCTGGTCCTTGGCCTTGAGGGCGAGCGACGTGAACCGGGCGAGCTGCGAGGCCGGGAGGTTGGTCGAGATCATCGCGGTCGAGGCGTTGGCGATCGCTTCGAAGTTCCGGACGGCGACCTGCGGGCTGATCTGGTGGAGCATCGCGTTCATGACGCACTTCTGGCGGGCCATCCGCGAGTAGTCGTCGGAGCCCTCACGAGCGCGGGCGTACCAGAGCGTGTCGAACCCGCTCAGCTTGCGAGTGCCGGGCTGGATGTAGCCGGTGACGTCGGACCCGAGGCCGCCGACGGGGATCGGGGAGCGCACGGTGAGCGTGACCCCGCCGACCGCGTCGACGAGGTCCTTGAACCCCTGGAGGTTCACCATCGCCCAGTAGTTGATCTTCAGCCCCGTGATGCCCTCGATCGCCTGGATCGTGGCGTCGACACCCGGGTTGTCGGAGTGCGGGAAGAGCTCGGTGTTGTCACCGGCCCAGGTGCTGACGCCGTTGAGGTAGCAGCCCTCGCAGTCGAAGCCATCGGGGAACTGCTCGCGCATCACCGATCCACGTGCGAACGGGAAGTTGGCCATGTTGCGCGGCAGCCCGATCAGCACCGTCCTGCCGGTGTCCGCGTCGATGGACGCGATCGTCATGGAGTCCGGGCGCAGTCCCCAGCGACCGGCACCGGAGTCGCCCCCGAGCAGCAGGACGTTGTAGCGGCCGTCGTGGGCGTTCGTGACGGTGTCGGATCCGAACATGGTCAGGACGAGGTGGCGCTGTACGCCGGCGAGGTGGGCTCCGAAGAGCAGCGTCCCGATCACCGAGAGACACAGCACCCCGTTGAGCCCGACCGCGGCGCGGCGGTGACCCAGGCCGAGGGTGAGCGGCTGCCCGATGCGCCAGGCGTCCATGAAGAGCGCGGCCCAGGCGACGGCGCCGGCCGTCAGACCAAGGCGGAGCACCAGCAGAAGGCCGGTGTTGAACACCATCTTGAGGGCGAGCTCGTGCCAGAACATTGTGATGATGAGGGTGAGCACGCCGGACGCGACCAGGGCCAACCAGATCCGCAGCGCGATCCGGCCGATCCGCTGGTTGCCCGCCACCAGCTGGGCCGACCCGGGCAGGACGAGGGTCATCACCATCAGCGCCAGGGCGCGGCGGAACCTGACGCGCGCGGCCCGGTCGGCTGCGGTGAAGCGCGAGCCGTCCCGGCCATCGAGCAACCCGGGGGAAGTGACGGGTGGCATCGAGATGCCTCTCTGTGACCGACTGAAGGGGAAGGTTCAGTACTGTCCAGAAGTATCACCAGTCACAGGGGTCACATGGCGTCACGACGCGCCGGAGCGCCCCGACTCGATCTCCTGCCGCTTGGCCAGCCGGTGCGCGCGGCGGATCTCGGCCTCGCGCATGCGTCGATGCTCCTCGGGGGTCTCGGGCGCCAGCGTCGGGATCGTGCGGGCCGCCCCGTCGGCGTCGACCGCCACGAAGACGAAGTACGCCGAGGCGACGTGGAGGGTGGTGGTCGACGGATCGTTCCAGGGCTGGGCCTCGACACGCACCCCGATCTCCATGGACGAACGCCCGGCCCAGTTCACCTGGGCGAACGTGCGCACGATGTCACCAACGTGGACCGGTTCCAGAAAAGCCATCTCGTCGAGGGCCGCGGTGACGGCCGGCCCGCCGCTGTGGCGCTGGGCGACCGCGCCGGCGGTCGAGTCCGCGAGCTTGACGATCTCGCCACCGTGGATGTTGCCCAGCAGGTTGGCCTCGCGGGCCGAGGTGATGATCGCCAGCGACACGCGGGCGAACGACGGGGGCCGAGCCGTGGTCTCCGCGTGCATGGCCACACGGTAGCGTCGGCGACATGGCAGATCGTCCCGGGAGCGGGGGTCCCGACGAGGGCACGCCGGAGTACCGCTGGCTCTACGGCGGCAGCGACCCGGGCGACGTGGGTCCCGACGAGGACGCGACGCGCGTGGTCCCGCGCCAGCCTCGCCCCGACGAGACGAGGGTCATGCCCGTTCAACCACGAGACAGCTCCGGAGCGGCGCCGGGCTCCCCCACGAGCAGGCCCACTCCGCCACCAGTCGCGCCACCCCCGGGTCCGCCCGGCACGCCGTACCGCTCCAAGGGCGGCGGCTGGCGGCCGAAGTTCCGGGTCCGCTACATCCTCGTGCTGGTCCTGCTGTGGATCGTCTACCTCGTGTTCGTGCCGTTCTACGCCTGGCACAAGGTCGACAAGGTCCCGTGGGAACCCGCCGGCAAGCGCCCCGCCGACCAGCCCGGCACGACGTACCTCATGGTCGGCAGCGACTCACGCGCCGGGCTGAGCCCGGCGGAACGCAAGGCGCTCGGCACCGGCAACGCAACGGGCCACCGCACCGACACGATCATCTTGATGCACACCGGATCGGGTCCCAACCTGCTGATGTCCATCCCCCGCGACTCGCTGGTCGACATCCCGGGCTACGGCAACACCAAGATCAACGCCGCTTTCGCGTACGGCGGGGCGAAGCTGCTCGTGCGCACCATCGAGGGCGCGACCGGGATCCGGATCGACGACTACGTCGAGATCGGGCTGGGCGGCCTGGTCAGCGTCGTCGACGCCGTCGGCGGCATCGAGATCTGTCCGACGGAGAACATGGTGGACCCGCTCGCCAACCTGGACATCAAGAAGGGCTGCCAGCAGGCCGACGGGGCGACCGCGCTGGGCTTCGCGCGGTCGCGGCACACGTCCGGGCTCGGTGACATCGACCGGGCCAAGCACCAGCGTGAGGTCATCTCCGCGGTCGGCAAGAAGGTCGTGTCTCCCTGGACGGTGCTCAACCCGATCCGCTACTGGCAGCTGCTCACGTCGGTCCCTGGCTTCTTCGCGTTCGGCGAGGGGACCAGCACGGTTCGGGCCGGGCTCTGGGCCTCGGCGATGACGCACGTCAGCGGCAGCGACGGCCTCACCTGCGGGGTGCCGATCTCGGACCTAGCGGTCCACTGGGACCCGACGAGGTCGAAGCAGATGTTCAAGGCGATCATCGAGGACGACACCGCGAGCATCGGCAAGTCGCTGTGCAACCCGACCGGCCTTGTCAATCAGTGATCCAGGTGGAGAGCGAGACATGACCGGTTACGAGACCCTGCTGTGGGACGTCGACGGCGACGGGGTCGCCACGCTGACGCTGCACCGGCCGGAAGCCCTCAACGCCTTCAACGTGACGATGGCACGCGAGCTCGAGCAGGTCTTCCTGACCGACGCGCGTGACGACTCGGTCCGGGCGGTGGTCGTGACGGGGACCGGGCGGGCGTTCTGCGCCGGCATGGACCTGTCGGCCGACGGCAACGTGTTCGGGCTCGACGAGTCGGTCGACCCGACGCCCGAGGACCTGCGGGCACACCTGACCGAGGCGCCGTACCACGACGGGGTGCGTGACACCGGGGGCCGCGTCACCCTGGCGATCCACGCCCTGCCGAAGCCCGTCATCGCCGCGATCAACGGCGCGGCGGTGGGGATCGGCGCGACGATGACCCTGGCCATGGATCTCCGGCTCGCCTCGACGAGCGCGCGGATCGGCTTCGTCTTCGGCCGCCTCGGCATCGTCCCCGAGGCCGCGTCGAGCTGGTTCCTGCCCCGCATCGTCGGCATCCAGCAGGCCCTCGAGTGGGTCTACTCCGCCGACATCCTCACCGCGGAGGCCGCGCTCGCCGGCCGGCTGGTCCGCTCCCTGCACGAACCGGACGACCTCGTGTCGACAGCCCAGGACCTGGCCCGCTCGTTCGTCGTCGGCCGTTCACCCGTGGCCCTGGGACTGGCCAAGCAGCTGCTCTATCGCAACAGCGCAGCGGCCGAACCGCTGGAGGCGCACCTGTCGGACTCGCTCGCGATGTTCCACGCGTCGATCGGCGACGGCAAGGAAGGCGTCGCGGCGTTCCTCGAGAAGCGGACGCCGCAGTTCACCGGCAGGGCCTCGCAGCTCCCTCGGGTCTTCGGGTCCTGACCCGTCCCCGTCCGGTCAGCGCCCGACCGCCCGCTGGAGCTCGGCCTTGGTCATCTTCGAGCGTCCCTTGATGTTCTTCTTGCGGGCCTCGGCATAGAGCTGGTCCTTCGTCCGACCGCCGGGTCCCCGGTGTGACCTGAGACCCCCGCGGCGAGACGACGAGATGTCATCGGTCGACGTGCGGCTCTTCTGCCGCGACTCCCCCGCTCGGGCCCGTTCCTTGTTGACCGTGCGGGCCGCGATCTCCTCGGCCTCGCCCTCGCCGCGACCGCGGTCCTCGAGGCCGTCCTTGATGTGCTCGTACTGGCGTTCGCGCTTCTTGCTCCATCCCTGCTGGGGCATGGGACACCTCCTCCGTCCCCGTGGGGTACCCGGAGCGCGGCGGAGCGAAACGCGAGGGCATTTGAGCGGGGCCGCCCTCAGTGGGGGGATTCGGGCGGCCCCGACCCGTGCGGACGAACGTACCTCTCCCCGCTGCCCCCCGCGGTGCCCGCGACACCTTTGGCGTCCCGGTCTGGACCTCTGAGGTGCTCACCGGTTGCCTCGTCAGAGCGCCCGCGCGAACAGGCCCCTCAGGGCGGAGAAGTGGCGCTCGGTGGCGTCCTGGTCGTAGGGCGCTGAGTCGGCCATCGTGTAGCCGTGCGCGGCTCCTGCATAGATCTCGTTGGTGTGTGTGAGCCCGGCCGAGCCGAGCGTCTCGCCGAGCGCTGCGACCGCCTCGGGAGGCATCGACCGATCCTGGTCGGCGTGCCCGAACACGAACTCCGCCCGAGCCGTCGGCAGCACGCGGTGGGGGCTCTCGGGGTCGTCGGTGACGAGGCCCCCGCCGTGGAAGCCACCGCAGGCCAGGACCACGTCGGGGCGCAGTGCGGCGGCACGTACGGCGAGCCGGGCGCCCATGCAGTAACCGACCACCCCGATCGGTGCTTCGGCGTGCGCCAGCAGCGTGTCGATCCAGACCGCCGTGTCCGGGTTGGAGAGGCCGGGGGTCAGTCCGGCGACTCGGTGCATCGCGCCCTGGAAGAACGCCGCGCGTTCCCCGGCCACCCGCAGGTCACCAGTGGGAGCGAGGGCGGCGGCTCGACCCTCCCGGTAGAAGACGTTCGGCGCGAGCACGACGTAGCCCCATGACGCGATCCGGTCGGCCATCTCCTCGATGCGTACCCGTAGCCCGATCGCGTCCACGAAGAGCAGCACGCCGGGACGGGGAGCGTCGTCGGGCCGAGTCAGGTAGGCCTCGGCGACGCCCCCCGGCGCCTGGATCTCGATCGTCCGTCCCATACCAAGGACGGTATCGACCGCCGGGTAGGAGCTACCGGACGACCCTGATCGTGACGTTCTTGGTGGCACCCGCGGTCTTGGCGTTGCCGACGTACTTGAAGGTCAGGGTGTGCTTGCCGACGTTGAGGTGGCGCAGGGCAAACCTGGCGTTGCCGTTGTTGAGGCTCTTGCTCGAGATCCGCTTGCCGTTGTCGTAGACCCGGACGTCTCCGGCACCCTTGCCACCGAGCTCGCGGGTGACCTTCGTGGCGACCTTTGCGGCGGCGCCCTTCGTGATCGTCCTGCTGGCGGCCAGGGTCGTGAGCGACGAGGTCTGCTTGCGCACGGTGACCTGGCCGACGACGGCGGTCGACGGGTCCTTGATGCTGCACGGCAGACCCAGCTCGGGCAGCGCGATCGGAAGCGGGAGCGAGCTCAACGGCAGGAAGTTGAACGACGCCGGCAGGGCCAGGTCGTAGACACCCGGAGCGCCGAGCTTCGCGGTTCCGGGCGCCATGACACCGGTCGCCGCGAGCGGTAGGGCTCCGAGACCCGGGATCGTGACCGGGAGCGCCGAGAGGTCGTCGACGGAGAGCGGCAGACCGCCGAGGAGCATCGAGAAGGTGTTGATGCTCCCCCCGAGGTCGCCGAGGCCAAGCAGGGACAGCGGACCGAGCAGCGAGCCGGGCACCAGCGAGGTCACGTCCACCGGCAGGCCGGCGAGCGGCAGCTCCGTGGGCAGCGAGGCGGGCAGCGACGGGATGCCCGCCACGAGCGGCAGATCGATGGACCCGAGCAACGGGACGGCACAGCTGAACGTCGTGCCGCCGCCCAGTCCCAGCTTGGGGGTGGTGCCGCTGGCGTCGGCCGAGCCGGCCGTGCCGGCGACCATGACCCCGGCGACCAGCGCGGTCGCCGCGCCGGCCACAGCAAGGCGTGAATGAACTTGTGAAATAGACATGTCGATGCCCCCTCCCAGAAGCAATGCGGCCGCTGCCTCCCTGCAGCGGCCGCGTCAGGCTAACGAGACGGGCGTCACGTCCGCAGCCGAACGCCGGTTACCGTGGCAGCCATGACCGACACCAGCAGCGACACGGCCGTCGGCTGGCAGGAGCCCGAGGCGGTCCGCTTCATGCTCGACGACTGCCGCACCTGGGCGGTGGTGGGTCTCTCCGGTGACCCGAGCCGCACCGCCTACCGGATCGCAGCGGTCCTGCAGGAGCACGGCAAACGCATCGTTCCGATCCATCCCTCCGCCGCGGGCTCGGAGCTCGTCGTGCTCGGGGAGCGGGGCTATGCCTCTCTTGCCGAGGTGCCGTTCCCGCTGGACGTGGTCGACGTCTTCCGCCGCTCGGAGTTCGCGGGCGAGTTCGCGGACCAGGCGGTCAGCATCGGCGCCAAGGGCGTCTGGTTCCAGCTCGGCGTGATCGACGAAGAAGCCTTCCGCCGCACGACCCAGGCCGGAGTGCCGATGGTGATGGACACCTGCCCGGCCATCGAGTGGCGCCAACGGGGCGGCTGAAGGTGAGCCGGCCAGGCTCCGACCTGGAGGTGCCACCCGGCCCGGGCCTGCCGGCCGGACTGGTGATCCCGGCGGCCGAGCTCGTGGAGCGGTTCTCGCGCTCGCCCGGCCCCGGCGGGCAGTCGGTCAACACGAGCGACACCAGGGTGGAGCTGGTGTTCGACGTCGAGGCGTCGGAGGCGCTCACCGCGGCGCAGCGCGAACGGGCACTGGCGCACCTGGGCGGCGGCCTGGTGAACGGCGCGATCGTGGTCGTGGCCTCCGAGCACCGCTCACAGCACCGCAACCGGGTGGCCGCCCGCGAGCGTCTGGTCGAGACCATGCGCACGGCGCTCGCGCCGCCGCCCCCCTCGCGCCGGGCGACCCGGCCGACCCGCGGGTCACAGCGGAGACGACTCGACGAGAAGCGCCAGCGCGGCGAGACGAAGTCGTTGCGCGGGCGCGTCCGCGATCAGAACTCGTAGCCGAAGGCGTTCAGGTCGCGCTCGAAGAGCTCGGCCACCCGACGCTGCATCGCCGGCGTGTAGACGTCGTGGTAGTCGGGCCGCTGTCGGTCGACGTTGAGCTGCGGGACCTCCGGAGCAGGCAGGTCCAGCCGCGCGAAGACCGCGCGCAGGTCGATGTCGAGGGACTCCTGGCGTCCGATGAAGTCGGCTCGACGGACACGACTCGTCAGGTAGGCCACCTGCGGGGTGCGAAGCCGCGTGAAGCGGTCCGTGGCGCGCATGACGAAGGACTCGAAGTCGGGGAACTCCCGGGCGACCTCGGCCAGGAAGGGGTTCCGCTTGAGCTGCCGGGTGTGGTTGGGGCCACCGGCCTCGGCACCCGCGACGAACCGCTCCACCATCCGGTGCCACGAGAGCATCCGCTCCCAGGGGTTCCGGACGAACCCGACGGTCCAGAACGACCGGAGCTCCGGCTCGTGGTTGAGGATCTGGCCCAACGTGGCGTGCCGGTCCAGTGCCCCGATCCGGCGTACGTCGGGGACGGCGGCGCTGACCGCCCGGTCGATCGAGGAGCCACCGGTCTTCTGCACGTGCACGAAGAGGAACCGGTGGCAGTCCGAGATGATCATGAGAACCCGACCCGACGAGCGGCGCCGGAAGCCTCCTGACGCACCGTGGCGCCCTTGTCCTGGGCCGTGGTCCTCAGGTCCGCCTGGAACTCCAGCATCTGCTTCAGCAGGCCGGGGTCCCCGGTGGCGAGGATCCGGACCGCGAGCAGGCCGGCATTGCGGGCGCTGCCGATCGCCACCGTCGCGACCGGGACACCAGCCGGCATCTGCACGATCGAGAGCAGGGAGTCCATCCCGTCGAGGTGCTTCAGGGCGACCGGTACGCCGATCACGGGTAGCGGCGTGACCGCGGCCAGCATGCCCGGCAGGTGGGCCGCGCCCCCGGCACCGGCGATGATGACGGACAGTCCGCGCCCCGCCGCCTCCTTGCCGTAGGCGAGCATCTCCTCGGGCATCCGGTGCGCCGAGACGACGTCGGCCTCGAACAAGATGCCGAACTCGGTCAACGCCTCGCCTGCCGCCTTCATCACCGGCCAGTCGGAGTCGGAGCCCATCACGATGCCGACGCGTGCCTGCTCTGTCATGTCACTCACTTTCGTTGCCGAGCTCGCCACTGAACCAGGCAGCAGCATGCCGCGCCCGCTCCAGGCAGTCGTCGAGGTCGTCGCCGTAGGCGTTGACGTGGCCGACCTTGCGGCCCGGTCGCGGCTCCTTGCCGTACAGGTGGACGCGCAGGTCAGGGTCGCGCGCCAGCGCGTGCGGGTAGCCGTCGTACAGCCGGCCGATCTCGGGTCGGTCCCCACCCAGGATGTTGACCATCACCGTCCAGCGCGCCCTCGGCGCCGGTGAGCCGAGTGGCAGGTCCATGACCGCGCGCAGGTGGTTCTCGAACTGGGAGGTCACCGCCCCGTCCTGGGTCCAGTGGCCGGTGTTGTGGGGCCGCATCGCGAGCTCGTTGACCAGCACGCGTGCGTCCCGCGTCTCGAAGAGCTCGACCGCGAGGATCCCCGTGACGTCGAGCGCTCCGGCGATCCGGAGCGCGATCTCCTGCGCCCGCCCGGCCAGGGCGGGGTCGAGGTCCGGCGCCGGAGCCACGACCTCGCGGCAGATGCCGTCTCGCTGCGTCGAGCTCACGACCGGGTACGCCGCGGCCTGGCCGCTGGGCGATCGGACGACCAGGGCCGACAGCTCCCGGCGGAAGTCCACGAGCTCCTCGGCCAGGAGATCGACCCCGTTCTGCTCCGCCACCCGGAACGGCACCGCGCAGTCCTCGGTGGTCCGGACGAACCAGACACCCTTGCCGTCGTACCCACCGCGCGTGGTCTTCAGGACGCAGGGGAAACCGAACGTCTCGACGTCGCCGACGGACGCGACGACGGCGTTGCGGGGGCAGGGCACGTCGAGCTCGGCCAACCGGGCCCGCATCACGGCCTTGTCCTGGGCGTGCACGAGCGCCTCGGGCCCGGGCCGTACGGCGACTCCGTCCCGCGCGAGCGAGTGCAGGTGCTCGGTGGGGACATGCTCGTGGTCGAACGTCACGACCGGGCAGCCGGCGGTGACCTTGCGGAGCGTCTCGAGGTCGCGGTAGTCACCCACGACGTGGTCGGGGATCACCTGAGCCGCTGACCCGCCCTCGGCCTCGGCCAGCAGGCGGAGCGGGAGACCGAGCGCGATCGCCGGCTGCGCCATCATGCGGGCCAGCTGTCCTCCGCCGATGACGGCAAGGATCGGGGCGGGTTCGGGCACGCGGAAAAGACTAGTGGCCACCAGTCAGGCGGTGGTGAGCGGCGGGGCGGGGTCGGTCTTCTCGAACCGCAGGCCCTTGCCGCGGATGGTGGTGATCAGCCGGGGGCGCCGGCTGTCGTCGCCGAGCTTGCGCCGTACCCAGCCGAGGTGCACGTCGATCGTCTTGGAGGAGGTCCAGAAGGTCGTGTGCCAGACGTCCCGCATCAGCTCGTCCCGCGTGACGATCTCGCCCGGTCGGGAGATCAGGGCCCGGACGAGGTCGAACTCCTTGCGCGACAGGACGACCTCGTCGCCACCGCGCCAGGCCCGACGGGTCTCCGGGTCAAGACGGACGTCCTGCACCTCGAACACCTATCCAAGGTAGGGACGACAGCAGCCATCGAGGGGAAAATGCCAAGATTGGACAGTGGCCACTTCCTGCCAAATCCTCCGGAAAGCCGCCAGGTGAGGAGTCCTCTCAGTGACGGCGCACCGCAACCGGCTCCACGAGACCGAAGCCGCGGACCGGCCGGGCCGGCAGTCGTCGGGTCTCGAACTGGTCCTCGGGAAGGCGCGCAGCGGTGGCGGCGTCGATGATCACCCGGTTGCGGCGCGCGACGGCGGTGAGGCGCGCGGCCATGTTCACGGGGGGTCCGAAGACGTCGCCGAGCCGCATCACGACGGACCCGCTGGCCAACCCCACCCGGACGTCCGGCATCCGAGGGTCGCGACCGATCACGTTGATGATGCCCTCGGCCGTGTCGTAGGCCTGGATCGGGTCGTCGTTCACGAACAGCACCGAGTCGCCGATGCTCTTGATCACCCGGCCACGCTGAGCCGCGACCACGTCGTGGCACCGGGACTCGAACAGCTCGACGAGGTCGCCGATGCGTTCCTCGGCGAGCTGGTTGGACAGGGCCGTGAAGCTGACGATGTCGGCGAACCCGACCGTCAGCTGGGTGGTGTGCAGGTCTTCCTCGTTGGCGCCGAGCGCCTCGAACCTGGCGACGGCGGCGGCCAGGTGTCGACGCCAGGCATAGATGAGGAGCTCCTCGAAGGGCTTGCTGAACTCGTCGACCAGGCGCTTGGCAGAGCCCATGAGGGTCCCGGTGGCCTGCTCCCCCTTCTCGAGCTCCTCGACCCGGTGCACCAACGCCGTGACCTCCCAGTCGGCAAGCCTGGCCATCGTCTGACCGACGGCGCGGGTCAGCGTGACCGCCAGGTCGAAGTCGAAGAGCCCGTGGTCGACCGCGCCCACCAGCGTCGACACCGCATCGACGTCGGCTTTCGTGAACGCGGTGGCGTTGCCGGTCTCGGGAAAGCCGAGGGCCCGCCACAGCCGGCGGGCCTGGTCGATGGTCACGCCGGTCTCGGACGCGACCTCCAGCGCGTTGAACTCGGGGGCTTCTCCGAGGATGGCCCGCTCGAGCTGCGGCTCGTCCTCGGGGTCCTCTGGCGGGGTCTCAGGCTCCTTCATCGGAACGCGGCGTGCCGTCGTGGAGCGCGTGCAGCAGCTCGTTGAGACGGCGCTGGGTCTCCTCCACACGGGGGATGTCGGGCAGGGCCACCTGACCGTTGGTGCTCGCGTCGCTGATGATCAGCGTCCCGCAGCCGAGCATCCGGTCGATCAGCCCGAGCTCGTAGGCCACGTCGCTGACCCGGGTCAGCGGGATGTCGTGCCCCTTGCGGGTGATCACGCCGGTGCGGGTGATCAGGCGCCGGTTCGTGATCGTGTACGACGCGGTCAGCCAGATCAGCAACGGTCGCAGGAAGTACCACACGATGCCCAGCGCGGCGATGACCCACACGACGAGCCCGACGACCTTGTTGTCCACGGCACGGTCGACGAAGACCGCGATCGCAAGGAACACGATCAGCGCGAGGAGGGGCAGCAGGAGCGCCTTCGGGTGGGTGCGGGTGCTGATGACGACGTGCTCGCCCTCGTTGAGCAGCTTCTCGGAGATGGCCACGGACGAATCATGTCACCGATCGGTCATCGGTCGAGTGCTCTGACGTGGATGACGTCGCCGGCTCCCACCACCGTGCGCCCCGACGGGCCCTCGACCTCGAGGCGCCCCTCGGCGTCGATCCCCGTGGCTCGGCCGGTCAGAACCTCGCCCGACGGCAGGTCCACCCGGACGTCCTCGCCCACCGTGGCGCACGCGGCGGCGTACGACGCCCGGAGGCGGGCGGTGCCCGCCTCGCCGCCGGCGCTCCAGGCGGCGTACGCCTCGTAGAGCGTCGACAGCATCGTGAGCAGCAGGTGCGTCCGGTCCGGCGCCGTACCGGTCTCGATGGCCAGGGACGTGGCGGTCTGGACCGGCAGCTCGGCGTCGGTCTGGCTGACGTTGAGGCCGATGCCGACGACGGCCGCGGGACCGTCCGGGGTCTCGACCCGTTCGACAAGGATCCCCGCCACCTTGCGTCCTCGCACCAGCACGTCGTTGGGCCACTTCACGTCGGCGGCGATGCCCTCCGCGCGCAGCGCCTTGGCCACGGCGTACCCGGACAGCAGTGGCAGCCAGGGCCAGTCCGCAGGCTGGATGGTCGGACGCAGCAGCAACGACTGCGTGAGCGCCGACCGGGCCGGGGTCTCCCAGGACCGGTCCAGGCGCCCGCGACCCGCGGTCTGGTGCTCCGCGACGACCACGAGACCCTCAGCGGCGCCCGCCCGGGCCCGCTCGGCAACGAGCGCGTTGGTGGAGGGAGCCTCCTCGACGACCTCCACCACGAGGTCCGGGGGGAGATCGGCATCCGGCGATGTGAGTCGCGTCCTGTCGAGGGGTGGGCGCTTGCCGGAGTCCTGAGTCACGGGCACTACATTGACTCACGGCCACGCAGGAAGCCAGCAAGGGAGACAACGAGCAGTGAGCGCGCACCCGGGAGAAGGCACCGACGTCCCGAAGGGCCCGGATGCTCCAGACATCCACACCACGTCCGGCAAGCTGGCAGACCTCGACCGCCGACTCGACGAAGCCGTGCACGCAGGCTCGGCGAAAGCGATCGAGAAGCAGCACGCCAAGGGCCGCAAGACCGCCCGCGAGCGGATCGAGCTGCTCTTCGACGAGGGCTCGTTCGTGGAGCTCGACGAGCTCGCCCGGCACCGCTCCACGGCGTTCGGGCTGGAGAAGAGACGACCGTACGGCGACGGTGTCATCACCGGCTACGGCACGATCGACGGGCGTCAGGTCTGCGTCTTCTCCCAGGACTTCACGGTCTTCGGTGGCTCGCTGGGCGAGGTGTACGGCGAGAAGATCACCAAGGTGATGGACCTCGCCATCAAGACCGGCTGCCCGATCATCGGCATCAACGAGGGGGCAGGCGCCCGGATCCAGGAGGGGGTCGTCTCCCTCGGCCTCTACGGCGAGATCTTCAAGCGCAACGTCCACGCGAGCGGCGTGATCCCGCAGATCAGCCTGATCATGGGCTCCTGCGCCGGCGGTCACGTCTACTCCCCCGCGGTCACCGACTTCACGATCATGGTCGACGGCACCTCCAACATGTTCATCACCGGTCCGGACGTCATCAAGACGGTCACCGGTGAGGACGTCACCA
>JAOPXM010000230.1 GCA_025965125.1 Nocardioides sp. | reverse complement strand
GCATGTCCGAAAGTCGTGCGCGCGCGTCGCGCTGGCCAGCCCGCCAGCTGGCGACTGCGGCTACCTTTGCGCTCGCGTGCGCAGGTCTGGCGGCCTGCGACTCCGGGTCGGCACAGCCCGGGTCCACCCCCGTGGCGCCGTCCGGCAGCAATGCGTCGACGACGACACCGTCACAGACCCCGGACCCCGATGCAGCGACCCTGACCAGCAACGTGAAGCGCCGCGCCAAGGACGTGCCGGTCGACCGCGAGATCCAGGTGGTCGCGAGCAATGGCTCGATCAGCTCGGTGGTGGTGACCTCCCCGGCCGGCAAGCTGCCGGGTGCGATCTCCGCCGACGGGTCCCGCTGGACCGCGGGAGACCTCCTCGAGCCCGGCACGGCGTACGTCATCAAGGCGGTCGCCGACGGTGACAACGGGGAACAGGTCACCCGCAAGCAGCGGTTCCGCACCCAGGACCTCACCCTCGACGAGCAGACCTACCCGTCGGTGGCGCCGCTCGCGGGCGAGACGGTCGGCGTCGGCATGCCCGTCATCGTCACCTTCGACGTCCCGGTCACCGACAAGGCCTCCATCGAGAAGCACATGACCGTCAGCTCGACGCCGAGCCAGCCGGGCACCTGGCACTGGCTCAGCGACACCGAGGCGCACTGGCGGCCGAAGCGCTACTGGAAGGCCGGCACCGACGTCAGCGTCGATGTCAACGTCAACGGCGTCCCGGCCGGCGCGGGCATCTACGGCCAGGAGGACCGCCAGGTCGACTTCCACGTGGGCGACGCGCACATCTACAAGGTCAACGCCCAGACGGACCAGATGCAGGTCTTCTCGAACGGCAAGCTGCTCCGCACGATCCCGATCACGACCGGCAAGCCCGGCTTCACCACCCGCTCGGGGGTCAAGGTCATCATCGAGAAGTTCGACAGCAAGCGGATGAACTCCGAGACCGTCGGAATCCCCGCCGGCAGCGCCGAGGCCTACAACATCGACAACGTCCAGTGGGCCATGCGGGTGACCTACTCCGGGGAGTTCGTGCACGCCGCTCCGTGGTCGGTTGCCGACCAGGGCCACTCGAACGTCTCGCACGGCTGCACCGGCATGAGCACCGACAACGCCGCCTGGCTGTACGCCATGTCCCGCCGCGGTGACGTCGTCTCCTACACCGGCACCGACCGTCCGATGACGCTGGACAACGGCTACGGCGACTGGAACGCCTCCTTCAAGGACTACCGCAAGGGCTCCGCACTCAGCTGACCCGGGCGGTCAGTGGTCGCCGCGGAGCGTTTCGCTCTCGACGGCGTGGATGCCGTCGAACTGGTGGCCGTCGGCCGCTTGACCGTCGAGGGCCGCGGTGAGCTCGTGCTCGTGCTCGGCGTGGTGCCGGGCCTCCTCCAGCTCCTCGACCGTCGGCTTCTGGATGTTGTCGGCGTACATGAGGGTCCGGGCCTTGTTGCGGATGCTCTCGAGCGGGGACCGCTTCCTGGGCACGCCGTTCTCGTCCGTCTCGGGGGCCTCCGCGGTGGGGACCTCCTCGCGATCGCGAGCGGTCATCACGTAGGCGCGGGCTCCGCTGATCGGCAGGTGCCTTTCGCTGTAGCCACCCTCGGGGGAGCGCATGATGATGCCGCTCTCGTAGCCGTGCAGCAGGACGCCCTCGTCATGGCGCTGGAGCGAGATGCACCAACGCCTGGTGATGAAGAACGCGACCACCGGGCCGATGAACACCGCGCCACGCATGAAGTACGTGATCTGGTTGATGCTCGCATGCAGCGTGATGGCAATGATGTCGTTGCCGCCGGCCGCCCACATCAGCCCGTAGAACGTCATCAGGGCCACCATCGTCGCGGAGCGCGTCGGCGCGTTCCGTGGGCGCTGGAGCAGGTGGTGCTCGCGCTTGTCACCGGTGATCCAGGCCTCGACGAACGGCAGCATCAGCAGGATCGTGAACATCAGTCCGGGCAGCACGATGATCGGCAGGAAGACGTTCCAGGACAGGGTGTGCCCCCAGAAGTGCGACTCGATGCCCGGCATGATCCGCAACGCACCGTCCGGCCAGCCCATGTACCAGTCCGGTTGGGAACCAGCGGTGACCTTGGTCGGATCGTATGGACCGAACTTCCACACCGGGTTGATCGACAGCAACGCGCCCATCAGAGCGGTCACGCCGAACACGATGAAGAAGAACCCGCCGGCCTTGGCGGCGTAGACCGGCAGCATCGGGTAGCCGACGACGTTCTGCTCGGTGCGTCCCGGGCCGGGCCACTGGGTGTGCTTGTGGTAGACGAGCAGCAGCATGTGCGCGGCGATCAGCGCCAGCAGCAGGCCCGGGATCAGCAGCACGTGGATGGTGAAGAGCCGCGGGATGATCGAATCACCCGGGAACTCACCGCCGAACAGGAAGAACGACATGTAGGTCCCGACGACCGGCATGGACTTCATGAAGCCGTCCGCAGCCCGGATGCCCGTGCCGGAGAGCAGGTCGTCCGGCAAGGAGTAGCCGGTGAAGCCCTCGAGCGTGCCGAGGAGCAGCAGCAGGCAGCCGATCACCCAGTTGAGCTCACGCGGCTTGCGGTGCGCGCCGGTGAAGAACACCCGCAGCAGGTGGATCATCATGGCGGCGACGAAGAGCATTGCCGACCAGTGGTGCATCTGGCGCATCAGCAGGCCGCCGCGCACGTCGAACGAGAGCTTGAGGCTCGAGGCGTAGGCCTCGGACATGTGGATGCCGCGCAGCTGGTCGTAGGAGCCGTTGTACTGGACCTCGCCCATGCTGGGGGTGAACCACAGCGTCAGGAAGACCCCGGTCAGCAGGAGCACGACGAAGCTCCACAGCGCGATCTCGCCGAGCATGAAGGACCAGTGGTCCGGGAAGACCTTCCGGACCTGCTTCTTCATGGCCGTGGCGAGGCCCAGACGGTCGTCCGCCCAGGTGGCGACGGCGCCCACCTTGCTGGGCTTCTTCGGGATCGCCGGCGTGGTCGCGTTCGAGCTGGCGACCTTGCTCGTGTCGATGCTCATCCGGAGTCACGCTCCCAAAAACTCGGTCCCACTGGTTCGGTGAAGTCACTCTGAGCGACGAGGTACCCCTCAGCGTCCACCGCGAGGGGCAGCTGGGGAAGCGAACGGCCGGCCGGGCCGAACACGACCTTGCCGTTGTCGGCGAGGTCGAACGTCGACTGGTGGCAGGGGCACAGCAGGTGATGGGTCGTCCGCTCGTTCAACGAGATCGGGCAGCCCACGTGTGTGCAGATCTTGGAGAAGCAGACGATGCCGTCGACCGACCAGTTCTCCCGGCCCTTGGCCGGCGTGATGTCACCGGGATCCATGCGCAGCAGGATGACGGCGGCCTTTGACTTGGCGACCTGCAGCGCCACGCCATCGATCACTGGCTCACCCTTGTCGTCGACGGCGAAGATCACCTCCGGCTCCGCGTTGACCAGGTCGCCGATCTCGAGGTCTGACAGCTTGATGGGGGTGCCGACGACGTCGCGTACGACGCGCATGTCCTTGCTCCACACCGTGTGCTCGATCCCGGCGCCGAGGACCCCGCTGTCGGCGACCTGCCCGGGGGTCGGACCGAGGTCGCGCAGCATCACGACCGCGGGCAGGCCGAGGAACCCGACGGCGCCCAGCAGTGAGTTGCGCACCAGTGGCCGGCGGCCGATGCCGGACTCCTCGACGCCCTGGTCGATCGCGGCGAGGGCTTCCTCGCGGTCCTCGTCCGAGGACTTCACCGGGTGTCGCATCTCGATGATCTCGTGGTCGCCCATCAGCTTGCGGGCCCACTGGATGATGCCGACACCGATGAGCAGCAGCGCGCCACCGAGGCTCAGGCCGAGCGCGAGGTTGGAGGCGCCGAATCCGGCGAACGTCGACGGATTGTCCCCGACGTCGAGGGTGAAGTAGGCGACCAGGAACAGGATCGTGCAGACCTGGGCGAGCCCGAACATCGTCGCGACCTGGCGTTCGGCCCGCTTCTCGGCCCTGGGGTCGACGTCGGTGGGCC
>JAOPXM010000214.1 GCA_025965125.1 Nocardioides sp. | reverse complement strand
GTCTGGCGTACGTCCGGGGAGCAGCGGCTCTCCAACTTCATGCTCTGGCAGGCGGCCTACAGCGAGCTGGTGTTCTCCGACGTGCTCTGGCCCGACGTCGACCGCCGCCACCTCTGGGCGGCCATCGAGGTGTACGCCCGGCGCGATCGACGCTACGGCGGCGCGCTGCCGAACAGCTGACCGCGGCGCCGCAGTCAGCGGCAGCGCGGGCAGGTGCCGAAGATCTCGAGGGTGTGGCTGACGTCGGAGTAGCCGTGCTCGGCCGCGATCGCCCGGGTCCACCGCTCGACGGTGGGGCCTTCCACCTCGACCGTCGCACCGCAGTCGCGGCACACCAGGTGGTGGTGGTGCGTGTCCGAGCAGCGCCGGTAGATGGCCTCACCGTCCTCGGTCCGCAGCATGTCGACCTCGCCGGCGTCGGCCATGCGTTGGAGCGTGCGGTAGACCGTGGCCAGCCCGACCTGCTCGCCGCGCTTCCCGAGCAGGTCGTGGATCTCCTGGGCGGACCGGAAGTCGTCGAACGACGCCATCGTCTCGGCCACCGCGATGCGCTGCCGGGTCGGGCGCAGGACCGGAGCGCCTCCTCCTGGATCAGTGCTCGTCATAGTGCTTCTCGTGGGGTGCGTGCCGGTGCCCGTCGTGCACGTAGTCGACGTGGTCCCCATGGCGTACCGCGAGGTGACCGCAGTCGGGGCCATGCTCGTGCGGGTGGGTGTCGGTGGCCTCGTGCTCCTCGAGGGGTACGGCGGGGAACGGCGCGACCAGCCGCGCCCGATGCCTCAGCCAGACACCCAGCGGCCAGGTGACCGCGAACCCGGCCAGCGACAGCAGGACGATCGTGGGACCGGGTGCGACCTGGGCGTGGTCGGACGCGAAGGCCGAGATGACCAGTCCGCCAACCGACGCGCCGGTCCCGAGCAGCATCGCGGTGCCGAGCGTCGTCCGGAACGATCGGGTGACCTGTTGCGACGTGGCCACCGGCACCACCATCAGCGCGGAGACGAGCAGGAGGCCGACGGTGCGCATCGCGACGGTGACGCTGACGGCAGCGAGCACGGCGACCAGCACGTTGTAGACCCGCACGTTGAGGCCGGCGACGCGCGCGAACTCCTGGTCCTGGGCGACCGCGAACAGCTGGGGGGCGAGGCCCACGCAGATGCCGATGACGACAGCGGCCAGACCCATCGTGATCAGGACGTCGGTCGCGGAGATCGTCGTGATCGACCCGAAGAGGTACTGCTGCAGGCGGGCCGCGCTCTGTCCGCCCAGACCGGTGAGCAGCACGCCGCCCGCAAGGCCGCCGTAGAACAGCAGCGCCAGCGCGACGTCGCCGTTGGTGTGGCCCCGCTCGCGGATGACCTCGATCAGGACCGCACCGAGGATCGCCACGACGACCGCGGTCCAGGTGGGTGAGGTGTGCGTCAGCAGCCCCAGCGCCACACCGGTGACCGCCACGTGGCCGATGCCGTCACCCATCAGGGCGAGCCGGCGCTGCACGAGGTAGGTCCCCACGGCTGGCGCGGCCAGCCCGGTGAACAGGGCGGCAATCAGCGCTCGCTGCATGAAGGGGTAGCTGAAGATGTCCATCACCGGGGCCTCTCCCGTCGTGAGCCGGCATCGAGGGGCGACTGGACCTCCGGCGTGTGGTCGTGGCGGGCCTGGGGGCGATGGTGGTGGTGGGCGTGGGCCTCGCCGAAGTCGGGGTTGTGCACCTCGTGGTCGCCGAGTGGCTCGCCGTCGTAGGCCACCCGGCCGTCGCGCATCACCACCGCCCGGTCCACCAGGCTCGCAAGTGGGCCGAGCTCGTGCGCGACGAGGACGATCGTCGCGCCGCGGCGCTTGAGCTCGCCGAGGGAGTCGGCCAGGGCGTGCTGGTTGGGCAGGTCGACGCCGGCGTTGGGCTCATCGAGGAAGAACAGCTCCGGCTCACCGGCCAGGGCCCGCGCGATCAGCACCCGTTGCTGCTGGCCGCCGGAGAGGTTCGAGACACCGTCTTTCGCCAGGTCCGAGAGGCCCACCACCGCGAGGGCCTCGTCAATCGACGCGCGGTCTCGCCGTGACAGCGGGCGGAGCAGGCGGCGGCGGGTCAGCCGACCGGAAGCGACGACCTCCCAGACCGAAGCGGGCACGCCGCCCGCCGCGCCGGTGCGCTGGGGCACGAAGCCGATGCGCTGCCACTCGTGGAACTGGTCCACTCGGGTGCCGAACAGCTCCAGGGTCCCGGTCGTCAGCGGGAGCAGGCCGGTCAGGGCCCGGACCAGCGTGGACTTGCCGGACCCGTTCGCCCCCATCAGCGCGACGAATTCGCCGGCCCCGACAGCCAGGTCGATCCCGCGCAGGATCGGGCGCCCGGCAATTGCGACCGCGCCGTTCTCGAGATCGACGACGCGGATGGGCTCGCTCAACAGCCGTTCGCCTGCTCGAGGGCGGACAGGTTGGATCGCATGAGGGAAAGGTAGTCCTCGCCGGAGGTCTGGTCGGAGAGTCCCTCGATGGGGTCGAGCACCTCGCTGCGCACGCCCATGTCCCTCGCGAGCGCGTCGGCCGATGCCCGGCTGACGAGGGTCTCGGAGAAGACGGTCGTGATGCCGTCCTTGCCGATCAGGTCCTGGAGCCGGGCCAGGTCGGCCGGGGTGGGTTCGGAGTCGGGGGAGAGGCCCAGGATCGCCTCCATCGTCAGTCCGTACTTCTGGAGGTAGCCGAAGGCGTCGTGGCTGACCACGATCGTGTCGCGTGCGCAGCCCGTCAGGCCGTTGGCGTAGTCCCGGTCGAGCGTCTCGAGGTCCGAGCGCAGGTCAGCGGCGTTCGTCTCGTAGTCGTGGGCGTGATCGGGGTCGATCTTCGACAGCTGCTTTGCCACGGCGTCGCCGACGTCGGCGAGCCTCAGCGGGTCCTGCCAGAAGTGCGGGTCTGTCTCGTCGGAGTCGACCCCGTGCTCACGGAAGGGCACCAGGTGGACCACGTCGGCAACGTCCAGGACGTCGCCGGTCGAGTTCTGGTCGATGGCGTCGTCAACCGTGGGCTGGAAGCCGCTCTCGTAGACCACCAGGCCGGCGTCCACGATCTCGGCGGTCTCCTTGATGGTGAGCTCGAGATCGTGCGGCTCCTTGCCGGGCTGCGTGAGGTTCTCGACCGTGGCGAGGTCGCCCGCCACTCGCTGCGTGACGTACTGCAGGGGGTAGAAGGCCGCGGCCACCTGGATCGGGCCGTCGCCGGCTCCGCTGTTGTCCGAGAACGCCGCACAGCCCGTGGTGGCCAGGGCGAGGGCGCTCAGCAACGCAATCATTCGCATGAGAATGATTCTCAGCCTACTTGAGAATGATTGTCAAGTGATGGGACCATTACGCTCGGGTCCGTGCTGGTGGTGAACAGGTTCCGGGTGCCCGAACCCGAAGGTGAGCGGTTCCGTGCGGACCTCGAGGCGGTGTACGACGTGCTCTCTGCGCGCGCCGGCTTCGTCGCGGGCACGATCGGGCGCAACGTGGACGACCCCACCCTGTGGGTGCTCACGACCACGTGGGACAACGTCGGCGCCTACCGCCGTGCGCTCTCGTCGTACGACGTGAAGGTTGAAGTGGTGCCGCTCCTGAGCCGGGCCGTCGACGAGCCGAGCGCGTTCGAGATCGTGGGCCGCGGCACCGTGCTGAATACCCCGTCGACCCGGTCGTTAGGCTGAAGCCTTCCCAGCAGCAACGCACGCCAGACCGGCAGCCAGCCGGCCGTGACCCAGGAGCACTCGTGGCCAAGCCGCCCGCAACGATCGTCGACAACGTCGTCTCCCTCGCCAAACGGAGAGGCTTCGTCTTCCCCTCCGGTGAGATCTACGGCGGCACCCGGTCGGCGTGGGACTACGGCCCGCTCGGCGTGGAGCTCAAGGACAACATCAAGCGCCAGTGGTGGAAGTCCATGGTGCAGATGCGTGACGACATGGTCGGTCTCGACTCGAGCGTGATCCTGCCGCGCCAGACGTGGGAGGCCAGCGGTCACGTCGACACGTTCTCCGACCCGCTCACCGAGTGCCAGTCCTGCCACAAGCGCTACCGCGCCGACCACCTGCAGGAGGAGTACGCCGAGAAGAAGGGCATCGATGATCCTGACTCGGTCGACCTCTCGACGATTGCATGCCCCAACTGCGGCACCCGCGGCGCCTGGACCGAGCCGCGCCAGTTCTCCGGGCTGCTCAAGACCTACCTCGGCCCGGTCGAGGACGAGTCGGGTCTGCACTACCTGCGCCCCGAGACCGCCCAGGGCATCTTCCTCAACTTCGCCAACGTCGTGACCAGCAGTCGGCAGAAGCCGCCGTTCGGCATCGCCCAGATCGGCAAGAGCTTCCGCAACGAGATCA
>JAOPXM010000204.1 GCA_025965125.1 Nocardioides sp. | reverse complement strand
CGCCCGCAGGGTCAGGTGCACGCGGGTGAGCAGGTCGACCATGAAGTGCATCGTAGGTGTGGCCGGCGTCAGTAGGGTCTCGGCATGCCCCTGCCCATCGAGGACTACGCGATGATCGGCGACCGGCGTACCGCCGCACTGGTGGGCACGAACGGGTCCATCGACTGGCTGTGCCTGCCCCGCTTCGACTCGCCCGCCTGCTTCGCAGGTCTCCTCGGAACCGACGAGAACGGGCACTGGCAGTTCGTGCCCGACGAGACGTACTCGACCGAACGCCGCTACCTCGGCGACTCGGCGGTGCTCGAGACAACCTTCACCACGGCCAACGGGGTCGTGACACTCACCGACCTGATGCCGGCCGGCGACGGGCGGGCCGACGTCGTGCGCTGCATCACCGGAGTCAGCGGCACGGTGCGCATGAAGCACGAGTGGCGGGTCCGGCTGGACTACGGAGAGGTCCGGCCGTGGGTGCGTCGCCAGGAAATCGGCGGCGAGAAGGTCATCACCGCGATCGGCGGTCCGGACCAGCTCATCCTGCGTGGTCCCCGGCTGCCCGTGGCCACCGACCATCGACACGAGGACGCCTTCGACGTGTCGGAAGGCGACAGGCTCACGTTCTCGACCACGTGGGTCCCCTCCCACGTCAAGCTCCACCAGCTGGGCGACCTCGACGCCCGCGTCCAGGCCACTGTCGACGATGACGAGAGGTGGGCGGACAGCGTCCGCGCCGACGTCCCCCACCCCGGCGTCGTACGCCGCTCGCTGCTGACCCTGCGGCTGCTGACCCACGAGCAGACCGGCGGGATCGTTGCCGCCCCGACCACGTCGCTCCCCGAGTCGTTCGGCGGCGAGCGCAACTGGGACTACCGCTACTGCTGGCTGCGCGACGCGGCACTCACCCTGGGCTCACTGATCCGGGCCGGCTTCACCGACGAGGCGATGCTGTGGCGCGGGTGGCTGTTGCGGGCCGTGGCAGGGGACCCCGAGGACCTGCAGATCATGTACGCGGTGGACGGTGCCCGCCGGTTGCCGGAGCACACCCTCGACCACCTCGCGGGATATGAGAACTCACGGCCGGTGCGCATCGGCAACGCCGCTGTCGACCAGCGTCAGCACGACGTGCTCGGCGAGGTGATGATCGCCCTGGAGAGCGTCCGCGAGTCGGGGCGCGGGCACGGGGGTGACCCCAACGCGTGGGCGCTCCAGGCCGCGCTCGTGGGCGAGCTCGCCCGGCACTGGGAGGAGCCGGACTCGGGCCTCTGGGAGATCCGCGGCGAGCCCCGGCGCTTCACCCACTCGCTTGCCATGGTGTGGGCGGCCTTCGACCGGGCGGTGCGCGCGGTCGAGCAGCACGGGCTCAAGGGTCCGGTGGACGAGTGGCGGACCCTGCGCGACCGCGTGCGCGAGGAGGTGCTGACCCGAGGCTTCGACCCGGTGCGCAACACGTTCACCCAGCACTTCGACACGACCGACGTGGACGCGTCGCTGTTGGTGCTTCCGCTGATCGGCTTCATCGACGGCGAAGACCCCCGCATGCTCGGCACCATCGCAGCCATCGAGGAGGACCTGCTGCGCGACGGTCTCGTCCTGCGCTACCGCACGCAGACGGGGGTCGACGGGCTCGAGGGCGACGAGCACCCCTTCCTTGCCTGCTCCTTCTGGTTGGTATCGGCCTACGCGGCCGCCGGTCGAGTCGACGACGCGCACGCACTGTTCGACCGGCTGGTGGGCCTGGTCAACGACGTCGGACTCCTCTCGGAGGAGTACGACGCCGCCAACAGCCGGATGGTCGGGAACTTCCCGCAGGCGTTCAGCCACCTTGCGCTGGTCCAGGCCGCGTTCAACCTCGCCGACGCCAGGTAGCCGATTCTCCAGCCCCTACCTGGTCACCTCGACCACGTGGGTGATCGAGCCTTCATCGACCCGGGCATTGCCGTTGTAGGTGATTTGCAGAACCTTGTCGCCGACCGAGCCGAACTTGGGCAGCTCCAGCTTGAGCTTGCCGTTCTCGAGCTGGGCGACCGTGGTTCCGTGTCCGGGGATCTGAACGCGAACCCAGCCGGTCGGGGTGACCCCTTCGGCCGTCACCTTCACCGTCAGCATCGCCCGCGTCTTGTCGACCTTCACCTTCTTCGGCGTGTGGGACGCAGTGAGGTGCGGTGTCAGCTTCTGCGCCACCACGTGGACAGACGTCTCGTCCTGCGACGCCGCGACGTGGGCGTCACCCAGGTAGCGGACCTCGATGGACTGCGTACCGACGGTGTGGAAAGGGCCGGCGACGAGCGTCGCCGTTCCGGACGAGAGGGTCGCGCTGTCGACCATCGTGCCGTTGACCCACGCCTGCACCTCGCCGGTCGGCGAGACCGAGCCGTCGACCGCGACGGTGATGGTCGTCTGGTCGACGTCCGCGGTCACCGTCGAGGGCGAGGCCGTCGCCGAGGTCGTCGAGGTCGCCTTGCTGACGACGACCGTCACCGTGTTGGAGGACGCCGCGTGCGTGGCGTCACCGCCGTAGTCGACCGTCAGCGTGTGGCTGCCGGGCTCGAGCGCGGTGCCCGGGATCGTGACCTGGGCAGTGCCTGTGCTCAGCGTTCCCGTGCCGACGGCGGTGGTTCCGTCGGTGACCGTGACCGTCCCCGTCGCGTCGGCGGGGGTGACGGTGGCATCGACCGAACCGGCGGTGCCGTAGGTCATCGGCGCTGCCGTGGCCGACAGGGTTGTCGGCACGACTGGCGCCGCACTCACCGGGAGGGTCACCGTCGTTCCGCTCGGGGAGCTGACCAGGGTGACCCGCCCGGACGCGAACATCCCGGCCGGGACGGTGAAGGAGATCTGCGCGGTGCCGTTGGTCACCGGGAAGGTGCCCAGGTCGAACGTCGAGCCACCGGAGTGGCCCGTCGCCACGACCGTCGTGTTGGCAGGGCTGCCCAGGGAGATCAGGTCAAGCTTCGCGCCTGATGTCGGCACCGTGGTGACCGGGCCCAGGGTGAAGTCGACGATGTCGCCGGCCTGGATGCTTGCCGGCTTGCCGGTCTCGAACACCTGCTGGCGCGCGAAGTCCGGAGTGATGCCGGAGTGGCCCTGAAGGTAGTCGATCCACAGGTCGCGGTCGACCAGCCCGGTGTCGTGAGCCACGCCCTGGGTGAACGCGCGGAAGTTGTCTCCGCCGGTACCGAGGAACGAGAACGTCGAGACGGTGTACGTCGCGGCCGGGTCGAGCACCGTTCCGTCGATCCGCACCGAGGTGATCCGAGATCCCGCAGGTTTGCTGGCGTCCGAGGTCACCTCGACGTTGTCCGAGAGCCCGAGCTGGAGGTAGGGACGTGACGGGTTGGGTCCACCCGGGTTTGTCTGCCACTGCTGCTCGAGGACGTCCTTGAGCTCGGCACCGGTCAGGTCCACCAGCCAGATGTTGTTGACGAACGGCAGGACCGCATTGGCCTCGGCGTAGGTCACCACACCATCGGTGTTTGCCGGGTTGTCCGTCGTGCTGCCCGCGAACGCCAGGTCTGCACGCAGCCCGCCCGGGTTCACGATGCCGAGATCGGCTTCACCGATGTCGGCGGGGACGCCGTCGCGCAGCGCGTTGCCGACCAGGTCGCCCAGGCTCGACTCCGCACCCCGGTCCTCGGTCCGCGGCGCCGGGGAGACCCACTTGCCGTCGACATAGGAGCCGTTGCTGTACGCCCGGCTGACATCGCCGGTGATGCTGCCCACCGGCTGGTTGCCCACCGCGGCAGCGTTGGCCAGGGCGGAGTCGACGATCGTCTTGACCTGCGCCACCCGTGGGTACGCCGCGGTCAGTGCGGAGTCGGCGTCGGTGGTCCTGGCGACGTTCCTGGACGTGTACGACGTGACCTGACCGGATGCCCGGTCATAGGTCAGCGTGATCTGCCCGACGTTGCTGGCGTACTCACCCGTCTGCAGGATCGGCCGCGACGTACCGGGTGCGCCGGGGACGGGGGCGTCCCAGGCGTACACCTGGTGCGTGTGGCCGTTGAAGATCGCGTCCACGGCCGGGTTGAGGTTCGCCATGTCGGCGAACTCCCCGCCCTTGGCCACCTCGGCGGCGTAGTTGGAACCGATCCCCTGTGTCGCGCCCGCATGGAACGTCGCCACGATCACGTCGGCCTCGCCATTGGCGGCGTTGCCGTCGCTGAGCTCGCCGGCCACGCGGTTGACCGCGTCGACCGGGTTGCCGAAGTCGATCGTGGTGATGCCGCCGGGGCTGACCAGGGTGGAGGTCTCCTCGGTGACGGCGCCGATGACGGCGACGTCCACTCCGTCAATCGTGTACAGGGCGTACTCGGGAAGGACCGGGTTGGTCGTGCCCTTGGCGTACACGTTCGCGCCGAGGTAGTCCCACATGGCGTTGGGAGAGCCGGCCGGGCCGATCACGCGGTCGCGCAGGTCCACCCAACCCTTGTCGAACTCATGGTTGCCCACTGCGGATGCGTCAAGGCCGAGCGCGTTCATCACGTCGATCGTCGGCTGGTCGCCGGCTACCGCGGAGGCGAACTCGGAGGCGCCGATCAGGTCACCCGCGCCGATGAACAGCGTGTTGGCCTCGCCGCCCTCTGCGCGCAGCTTCTCGACCGTGCCGGCCCACTTGACGGTGTTGGCGTTGATCCGGCCGTGGAAGTCGTTTGTCCCGATCAGGTTGAGCTGCACGGTCGGCGAGACCGTGGCGACGTCGAGACCGACGATTTCCGGGTCGTGGTCGGACGCGGCGTACGGGTTCGAGCCGTCGAAGAACTGGGTGACGTTGTAGTTGAACCGGCTGTACTGGAACGCGACTGACTCGCCGGAGTTGATGTTCCAGATGTCGGCCCCGGTCACCATGGCCAGGCCAGCGGAGTTGGCGAGGACGTGGTCGAGCGATCCCGAGAGACCGCTGAAGCTGTAGGTCTCCTCACCGGGCGTGTCGGACTCGATGGCGGTGTAGCCGGCCCCCTCGAGGACCTGCATGGGGTCTTCCATCGAGTACGAGTTGAAGTCGCCGGCCAGGAAAACGGCGTCGGTGCCGCGCTCGGTCGCGAAGGAGCTCGCGAACGTGGTCAGCGCATTGGCCTGCCCGATCCGGTCCTGGTTGGCATTGCCCTGTCCGGTGCCGTCGTCGGTGCCGGAGCCCTTGGACTTGAAGTGGTTGACGATCACAGCGAAGGCGTTGGCGTCGCTGGTGCCAGCGGGCTTGAATGCCTGGGCCAGCGGCTCACGAGCGTTGCCGAAGTGGACTTCGTCGATGAGCACCTTGGAGGCACCCACCAGCGTGAGGTCAGCCGGCTTGTAGATGAACCCGGTGCGGATCACGTCTTCCTGGGCCGGCGTGGGCATGTCTCCCGGCGCCGGGGAGGGTGCGAAGGCCCACACCGCGGAGCCGGTGGCCGCGTTCAGCGCATCGACCAGCGTCGAGATCGCGAAGTCGCGGCTCTTGCCGAACTGCACGGAGTTCTCGAGCTCCTCCAGCGAGACGATGGAGGCACCGAGCTTGTTGATGGCGGTCACGATCTTGGCCTGCTGACGCGCCAGGTTCTCCACGTTGGCGGCGCCACGGGGACCGTTGTTGCTGCACGTGTTGTTGGTGATCGGAGCGCCGGCACGGTCGTTGTAGTAGGTGCAGGTGCCGAGCCCGGAACTGACGTACTCGGTGCCAGTGGTCGGGAAGTAGTTGAGCACGTTGAACGTCGCCAGACGGATGTCACCACCGACATCGGCAGGCGCCGGGGTGCGGGTGTTGGCGAACGTCGCCGTGCCGGCGCCCTCGCCGGTCACCTGCGAGGTCGGCTGGAACTTCCAGACGCTGTTCCGGTACTCCAGGATCACCGGCCCGGTGAACGTCACGGGCGCACCGACGCGAATCGGGTTGCTCGTCGACAGCCACGGGAGCGGAGTCGCCTGGTTGGCGGCGGCCAGGAAGTTGAGGCTCGCCCCGTCGTCCAGGGTGATGGCGCGGGCGGCGTTGTCGGCGGTCGCGGCCGCGATCGCTGGGGCGTCCTGGGCGTCAGCGATCTCGGTGGGAGCGATCAGCGGGCTCGTACCCGCGGCCAGCCCGACCTCGGCGTACTGGTTGGTGCTGTAGGTGTTGGTGACGGTGAACGAGCCGCTGGGGGCGAGCAGCTCTCCCTCGTGGGCCTCGCGCGCGGCCTCGGTTGCCGGAAGGGTCGTGGACAGCGGGGTCGGCGTGGTGGCCGGGGAAAGCTGGGTCACGTCGGTGGCGGAGTCGGTCGTGATCTCCGTGGTGCCGGCGAACTCGGAGACCGGGCCGACGACCTGGACGTGGTCACCCTTGGCGACGGTGGCGGTGGCCGCCGAGCCGTAGACGAAGATCGCGTCCGACGCGCCCGGAGTTGCGTCGGTAGCACCTCCGGTGCCCGCGGTCTGAAGGTAGAAACTGTTGTAGCCGCCGGTCGGGTACGTCGCGGTGACAACACCCTCGGTCGTGGCGATGTCGTCGACGTGGGGCGAGGTTGCGGCGTCGGTGCCCTGGATCTCGGCGATGGTCCCGGTGAACTCGTCCGGCGGAGGCACTACGACGGCGCCGGCGTTCTGCGGAGTCTGCGCCCCAACGGTGAAGTCGGTTCCGTTGTTGTCCCCGTCAACGGACTCGTTGGTCCGGCGGGCCGAGGTCGTGATTGAGATCGCCGCGGCGGCGGCACCCTCGAACGTGTTCGTGGCGCCGAACCCCACCAGGTCGACGACCTGGGCGTTCCCAGTGACGGACCCCGTCGGCAGCGTCAGAGCGGTTGCTGACGTGGAGAGGTAGAGAGTGCCTGCCGTCGCCGCCATGTTCACACCGGTCACGGTGAGGTCGGGCGTGGGCAGCGCGGCACCGTCGGGGTCGTTCGTCGGGCTCGTCGCCACCAGGAAGTGCTTCCCCGGAGCCACGTTCCCGGTCAGCGCCGCGATGCCGTTCGCGGCTCCCGTGCCACCACCGGAGCGGTACTGCAGAGTGAGGCCGCTCAGCGGAATGCCAGTGTCCGTCGGGTTGTACAGCTCGACGAAGTCAGCGTTGAGGTTGGCGCCGCTGTTTCCCCCTCCGCCATACACCTCGGTGATGACGAGACCGGTGCTGGCCGCATTGGCGGGCACCGGAGCGATGAGCAGGCCGCTGGTCACGAGGCCAAGTCCGGCGAGGAGGGCCAAGCGCTTCCGGGGTGAAGTCATGAAGGTGTGCTCCAGGGGGTGACGAAAAGAAGGGGTGTCCTGCAGGGTCGGCCGAGCCTCGGCCTGCCGTTGCGTGCAGCCGCGAGATCCCAAGACACCGAGAGCAACGCGCAACCTTTTAGGGCAGGGCGTGAGTCCAACGGGCGAAACCTTAACCCCGAGATTCAGCAACAAATCGGGCCGATGAGTGAACGGGCCGGGAATGCTGGCGCTCATTCAGGGGTTGGGCCGGATCATCTGCGGGGGCTCGCGGCCGTCAAGGGATTCGGGTCGTGAGTTGTTGCCGAAAACCCGACAGGGAGTTCGGCAACTGTTCCTCGAAGGTCAGACCGGCGAAGACGCGCGGAGTGCGTGCCGCTGCTTCCAGACATCTCGGAAGAACTCGAAACCCGACCACAGGGTCAGCGCCACGGCCACGACCAGGCACGCCTGGAACGCGTAGAACACAACGTCACCGGAGGTCTCGAGGCCGTTGGGGAGGTCGGGGTCTCGCAGCGGCAGACACAGGCCACCGAGCGCCAGCGCCTGGAAGGTGGTCTTGAGCTTGCCGAGGTCGGCAGCGGCGATCACGACGCTCTTGAGGATCGAGAGCCGCAGCAGCGTGACACTCCACTCGCGGAGCAGCACCAGGATCGTGACCCACCACCACACGTCGCCGACGATCGAGAGCCCGACGAAGGCCATCCCGGTGATCGCCTTGTCCGCGATGGGGTCCGCGATCTTGCCGAAATCGGTGATCAGGTTGCGCGAGCGCGCAATGTCACCGTCGATCTTGTCGGTGACCATGGCGACGAAGAAGAGCGCCCAGGCGATGGTGCGCCACAGGATCGAGTCGCCACCGTCGACGAGGAGTGCCCAGCCGAAGAAGGGCACCATCACGATCCGCAGCGTGGTGAGCGCGTTCGGCAGGTTCCAGTTGGAGACCTTGGGCTGGGTCGTCGTCACCGGAGGGCTCCCGTCGACAGCGCCACCAGGTCCACCCCGTCGGTGGCGACGACGGTGGCCGGCACCAGGTCCCCGACGCGGACGCCGGCGGGCGGCTCCTCGATCGTCGTGGACCCGTCCACCTCCGGTCCCTGATGGGCTGCGCGCCCCTCGACGATGCCGTCCTCGAGCGACTCCACGAGCACCTCGACGGTCTCCCCTATCCGCTCCTCGGCCCGCTGGGCGTTGAGCTCCTCGACCAGGGCCGTCACGTGCTCTGCGCGCGCCCGCACCTCGTCGTCGTCGAGCTTCCCGTCGTACGACGCGGCCTCGGTGCCGTCCTCGTCGGAGTAGCCGAACACGCCGGTGACGTCCATCCGGGCCTCGACCAGGAAGTCGCACAGGGTCTCGAGCTCGGCCTCGGTCTCACCGGGGAAGCCCACGATGACGTTGGACCGCACGCCGGCCTCGGGCGCCAGGCTTCGGATCCGCACCAGCAGGTCGAGGAAGCTCTCGGGGTCGCCGAACCGGCGCATCCGGCGCAGCACCGTCGCACTGGCGTGCTGGAAGGACAGGTCGAAGTACGGCGCGACGCCGGGGGTCGTGGCGATGGCCTCGATCAGGCCCGGCCGGGTCTCCGCCGGCTGCAAGTACGAGACCCGCACCCGCTCCACGCCGTCGATGGCGGCCAGCTCGGGCAGCATCGTCTCGAGCAGCCGCAGGTCGCCGAGGTCCTTGCCGTACGACGTGGAGTTCTCGCTGACCAGGAACAGCTCGCGCACGCCCTGGGTGGCCAGCCACTGGCCTTCCTGAAGGACGTCGCTCGGCCGACGGCTGACGAACGAGCCACGGAAGCTCGGGATGGCGCAGAACGAACAGCGTCGGTCACAGCCGCTGGCCAGCTTGAGGGGCGCCATCGGTCCCCCGTCGAGCCGGCGGCGGACGGCTCGCGGGCCGGAGGCGGGTGCGCCGACGCCCAGCTCGTCGAGTCCGTGTCCCGGAACGCTCAGCGCCGACGCGTCCCGCTCGACGGGCGAGATCGGCAGCAGCCTGCGGCGGTCCTGGGGCGTGTGCGCGTGGTGGGTCTCCCCTGCGACGATCGAGCGGAGCCGGGCGGCGATGTCGGGGTAGTCGTCGAAGCCGAGGACGGCGTCGGCCTCGGGCAGCGAGTCTGCGAGGTCCTTGCCATAACGCTCGGCCAGGCAACCGACGGCCACGACGGTCTGGCTGCGGCCCCCCGACTCCTTCAGCTGGGCCTTGAGATCGGCGGCCTGCAGCAGGGTGTCGACGGAGTCCTTCTTGGCCGCCTCGACGAACCCGCAGGTGTTGACCACGACCGTGTCCGCGTCGGCGGGGTCGGTGACGAGCAGGAAGCCGTCGGCCTCGAGCCGGCCGGCGAGCTCCTCGGAATCGACCTCGTTGCGCGCGCAACCGAGGGTCACCATCGCCACCGTGGTCGGTGCGCCGGTGCCGGGTCCTGCGAGCAGGGTGGCGGGGTCGGTGTCAGTCGAAGTCATGATCGTTCCCGAGTATGCCGGGACGGGGTGCGCGCGAGCGAACTCGCGGCGACCGGCTCCGCCTCCCTGGACCGCCGAGACGTCGATCAGTGTCCGGCTGAGACCGGGAAGATGTCCTGCGCCGGCTGCCCGGTGCTCCCGAGGGCGCCGAGGTCCGCACCGTCGACGTTGACCTCGAGGGACCCGTCGCTGGTCTGCACGCGCACCGGAGGCGCGACCTGGAACGTCCGACTCTCGCCGAACGCCAGCGGCCCCTTGTAGACCACCTTGTTGGCGCCGTCGCGAAGCAGGACCTGGGCGCCGCCCCCGGCCGCGGTCAGCACGACCGGGACCGGGTCACCGAGCGCCGGGTTCACGCCGTTGTCGATTCCACGGGAGCCGTTCAGGGACGGGGTGTGGCGGTCCAGCTGGACCGGACTGTCCATGATCAGCCGTGCGATCGACCAGGCCAGCACCAGCGCCATCACGGCCGCAACGAGCACCGACCAGTTGGGGCCGCCCCGGGTGCCGCGGATCGATCCGTGCCCTCCCGTGGACAGCTCTGCCTCGAACACGCGACGCGGGTCGATCGGGGCGTCGGCGTACTTCTCGTCGTACGCCGTGAGCAGCGGCGCCGCGTCGATGCCGAGCACCCGGGCCAGCGTGCGCAGATGGCCACGGGCATAGAAGTCTCCGCCACACGGTGCGAAGTCGTCGACCTCGATCGCCTCGATCACGTGCGGGCGGATGCGGGTGCGGTCGGCCAGCTGGTCGACCGTGAGAGCGATACGGGTCCGGGCTGCGGCCAGCTGCGGCCCGATCACCGGGTCGACCGCGGGCTCGACCGTGCTGAGGTCGAGCTGACCGCCGTCGATGACGATCGTCTCGACACCGTCGCCGGAGGTCGGCTGCCCGCGGTCCCCCCACAGGACGGTGTCCTCGACGAGGTTCACGCTGCCCGGCCGCCGCAGCTCCCGGGCCTCGGGGAGGTGCGGGGCACCGTCCTCGTCGTTGTCGTCGAGCCGCAACGCGGTGGCCCCGAACGTGATGTCGCGGCGCACCTCGGCGCGGTTGCCGACCACCGGGTCGCGAAGCGGGCTGGGGGTTGCACTGGCCACCATCGGCAGTCCGGGCATCGGCTCGGTGGACTCCCCCTCGTCGGCGGTGGCGGCCCGGGCCACGGTTGTGTCGGGCGCTGCCGGTCGCTGGAGCCGGGACGAGACCGCCCCGATGATCAGGGCGAGCGCCGGCCGGGGGTCGTGCCAGCGCGTGGGTGCGGGGGCGTCGTCCTGGGGAACGTCGTCGTACCCGTCGATCTCGCGCACGTCGGTGGCGTTGCCGGCCAGGGCCGCGAGCGCGGCGGTCAGGTCACCGTGCGCGCCGACGACCCGGGTGGACAGCGAGAGCCGGATGGCCACGACGTCGTCCTCGGCCACGATGACGTCAAGCGAGCCGTCGTGCCAGAAGTCGCGGGCCGGGAGGTGTTCGATCTCCTCGAGGGCATCCCACGAGATTCCGCGCCAGGCGCGGTTCCTGCGGATGCGGACGCCCTGCCGGTCGGCGACCAGGAGCGGCGACCGGGCGTCGACGAAGGCGAGCAGGTGGGCGACCGCGATGACGGCCATGACTCCGAACAACACCCAGTCCAGGACCGCTCCGGTGCCGGTGGCTCGGGAGAGGTAGGCAATGCCGACTGCGGACGCGACCGCTCCCACGGCAGCCGACAGGCCGGCGTTGCGGCGTACCTCGACGGTCTCGCCGACCGGGACATCCATGGTTTCGGGCGTCTCGGTCACAGGTCCCCCTGCAGGGTGGCGATGACGCTGTCGATCTCGTCGGGCTTGACCAGCACGTCGCGGGCCTTCGAGCCCTCGCTGGGGCCGACGACCCCGCGGCTCTCCATGATGTCCATCAACCGTCCTGCCTTGGCGAAGCCGACGCGCAGCTTGCGCTGCAGCATCGAGGTGGAGCCGAACTGGGTCGACACGACCAGCTCGACGGCCTGGATCACCAGGTCCATGTCGTCGCCGATGTCGTCGTCGAGGTCGCGCCTGCTCGCCGCGGGTGCCGTGACGTCCTCGCGGTAGGACGGCTCGAGCTGGCTCTTGCAGTGCTTGACCACCTGGGCGATCTCGGCCTCGGTGACCCAGGCGCCCTGTACGCGCACGGCTTTCGAGGAGCCCATCGGCAGGAAGAGCCCGTCGCCCTGGCCCACCAGCTTCTCCGCACCGGGCTGGTCGAGGATGACCCGGCTGTCGGCCAGCGACGACGTCGCGAACGAGAGCCGCGACGGCACGTTGGCCTTGATCAGGCCGGTGACGACGTCGACGGACGGACGCTGGGTGGCCAGCACCAGGTGGATGCCGGCGGCACGTGCCAGCTGGGTGATCCGGACGATGGCGTCCTCGACGTCACGTGGCGCCACCATCATCAGGTCGGCGAGCTCGTCGACGATCACCAGCAGGTAGGGGTACGGCGCGAGCTGGCGCTCGCTGCCGGGCGGCACGGTCACCTTCCCCGCACGGACGGCCTTGTTGAAGTCGTCGATGTGGCGGAACCCGAAGTTGGCCAGGTCGTCGTAACGCAGGTCCATCTCGCGCACGACCCAGGCCAGCGCCTCGGCGGCCTTCTTGGGGTTGGTGATGATGGGCGTGATCAGGTGCGGGATGCCCTCGTAGGCGTTCAGCTCGACCCGCTTGGGGTCGATCATGATCATCCGGACCTCGTCGGGCGTC
>JAOPXM010000194.1 GCA_025965125.1 Nocardioides sp. | reverse complement strand
ACGTGCTCGAGCGGGACCGCCTCGAGTCCAAGAAGGTCTCCAAGACCCAGGCCGTGACCTCGAACATCGGCCACGACCTCGGTGCCCGCAACGTGCACATCGGCCCCTCGGACTACGTCCAGTGGCTCGACGACCGCAAGTGGGCCTACGTCCGCCTCGAGGCCCGCGCCTTCGGCGACGTCCCGCTGAACATGGAGTACAAGCTCGAGGTGTGGGACTCCCCCAACTCGGCCGGCATCATCATCGACGCGATCCGCGCGGCGAAGATCGCCAAGGACCGTGGCCTCGGTGGCCCGATCATCTCGGCGTCGTCGTACCTCATGAAGTCGCCGCCGGTGCAGCTGCCGGACGACGAGGGTCGCCGCCGCGTCGAGGCCTTCATCGCCAACGAGGAGTGAGCTTCATCGCTGGTCGATGAGCGCTCAGTCGGTGGAGGAGGTTGCGCAGGCAACCGTCTCGAACAAGCCGTCTCGAAACCGCTGAACCACTGACACCCACCCGCCGGAGACCTTCCGGCGGGTGGGTGTCATTTCGGCCTCGGGGTCAGGGGGCTGGCCTCGGACCGTCTGGGGGCGCGCGTATTCGTTCAATTGCTGGGTTTGGTACCGGGTTTCACCCGAAAACAGGGCCACAGCCGTTCAATTGAGCGGTTCCGAGCGCGGACGAGCGCGGAGACCGAGGGAGCCTCCGGCCGAGCCCTGTGGATAGCCGCAGCGGCGATCCGTGTGAGGTGTCACCGTCGACGCCATGCTCGACACAAAGCGCCCGTTCACCCGGGCCGACGCGCTGGCCGCTGGAATCAGCCCGCGGCTCCTCCGCGGCTCCAGGTTCCGTCGGATCTTTCGCGGTGTCCACATCTCTTCCAGCGTGACGCCTCACGACGACGAGCGTGTCACTGCCGCCCTGATGCTCCACCCGAAGGACACCTGGGCCAGCCATGTCACGGGCGCCGCATGGTGCCGGGTCGCCGTACCTCCGTCGTCGACGACACATGTCTCGGTGACCAGAGCCAAGGACCGCCGTTGGCAACCCGGGCTGAAACCTCACGTTGCGCCGCCCGGGACCAAGACGCGAACGTGGCGCGGCATTCTGGTCTCGGCCCCGATCCGGATGTTCGTCGAGCTCGCGTCGATGCTCGACCTCGTGGATCTGGTCGTGGCCGGAGACAGCATGCTCCGGGTGTTCGGGCTCAAGGCCGAAGAGTTGGTCGCGGGCTTGGAGAAGACCCGGGACTACTGGTCACCGGCTGCGAGGTACGCCGGCAAGTTCGTGCGGGACGGGGTCGACTCGCCGATGGAGACCCGGTTGAGAATGCTCATCGTTCTGGCTGGACTGCCCGAACCCCAAGTGAACGTCAAGGTCCGCGAACATGACGGGAACGTCATCCTGCGATTCGACCTCGGATACCCGAGCTTGCGTCTCGCTTTCGAATACGACGGGCGACAGCACGTGGAGATCATCAAGAACTGGGAGCGCGACATCGATCGCGGAGACCTTGTCGACAAGGCCGAGTGGCGGATCCTCAAAGTGACCGCCAAGGGCATCTATGTGGAGCCGGGGCGCACGATCGAACGCGTCCGGAATGCCCTGGAGCGTTGCGGGGTCAAGCTGCCCGAGCCGTCCGACGAGTGGCGCACGCACTTCCCCGGTCGTCCGTCAGCCGCCTGACCTGGCCAGCGCGCGCCGATGGTGCACGTATTCGTTCAATTGAACTGTTTGGGACCCGTTCTCAGCGGATTCCCGGCTCTTTCCCAGCAATTGAACGAATACGCGCGGCCCCCACCCGAGCAAAAGCGCAGCCTCAGCGGGAACGGCCGGCCCACCACGTGAGCAGCTCGGCTCGCGCGTCGTCGACGGTCATCGGTCCGCGGTCCATGCGCAGCTCGAGCAGGAACCGGTACGCCTCGCCGACCTCGCGGCCGGGTCCCACGCCCAGGATCTCCATGATCTGGTTCCCGTCGAGGTCCGGCCGGATCGAGGCGAGCTCCTCCTCCTCGGACAGCTTGGCGATGCGCTCCTCGAGCTCGTCATAGGTACGCCGCAGCCGATCGGCCTTGCGTGCGTTGCGGGTCGTGCAGTCCGCCCGGGTCAGCACGTGCAGCCGCTCGAGCTGGTCGCCGGCGTCGCGCACGTAGCGGCGTACGGCGGAGTCGGTCCACTCACCGGAGCCGTAGCCGTGGAAGCGCAGGTGCAGCTCGACCAGCTTCGAGACCGCGTCGATCTCGTCGTTGGAGAAGCGCAGCTCCTTCATCCGGCGACGAGTGATCTTCGCGCCCACCACGTCGTGGTGGTGGAAGGTCACGGTGCCGTCGCCCAGGAAGCGCCGCGTCCGTGGCTTGCCCACGTCGTGCATCAGCGCGGCAAAGCGGGAGACGAAGTCGGGGCCACCACCGGGCAGCCTCGGTTCGAGGTCGATGGCCTGCTCCAGCACCGTCAGGGTGTGCTCGTACACGTCCTTGTGCCGGTGGTGCTCATCGAGCTCCAGCGCCAACGCCGGCAGCTCGGGCAGCACCCGCTGGGCCAGTCCGGTCTCGACGAGCAGGCGCAGGCCGACGCGGGGGTACGGCGCGGTCACCAGCTTCACGAGCTCGTCGCGGACCCGCTCGGCCGAGATGATCTCGATCCGTGCCGACATCTCGGTCATGGCGGCGACCACGGCCGGATCCACGGAGAACCCCAGCTGGGCTGCGAACCTGGCGGCCCGCATCATCCGGAGGGGGTCATCGGAGAACGAGTCCTCCGGTCTGCCGGGGGTCTTCAGCACCCGGTGCGCCAGGTCCACCACGCCGCCGTACGGGTCCTCGAGCTCGCGCCCCGGCAACAGGACAGCCATCGCGTTGACCGTGAAGTCCCTGCGCCCGAGGTCGCCCGCGAGGCTGTCCCCGAAGTCGACGGCGGGCTTGCGCGACGACGGGTCGTAGGACTCCGAGCGGTACGTCGTGATCTCGACCTGGAAGTCGCCCTTGCGGCTTCCGATGGTCCCGAACGCCCGGCCCATGTCCCAGATCGCGTCGGCCCAGCCCTTGAGGAGCCTCTCGGTCTCGTCAGGAAGGGCCGAGGTGGTGAAGTCGAGGTCGTTGTGCTGACGGCCGAGCATCGCGTCGCGCACCGGCCCACCGACCAGTGCCAGCTCGTGGCCGGCCTCGCGGAACCGGGCGCCGAGCTCGTCGATCACCGGCGCGATCCGGTCCAGTTCAACCCCGACCGAGCGCTCGACGTCGGTCAGCTGGATGGGGGGGAGCGAGGCGTCGGACACGGGTGACCAGTCTAGGGCGTGCGGGTCGTTGAGCCGTCCCGGGAGGGGTTCGTGCGGCCGATACAGTCAGGGGGTGGCCCGCCCCTCGTCGTTTTCGCATGCCCTCGTGGCGGTGCTGGCGAGCCTGGCGGCGGTGGCGACGATGGTCACCGGGACCGGTTCGGCGGCCTCCGCGCTCGCCGCGGTGACCGACGGCGCGTCGGTCCCGGCGCAGCTGCACGCAGAGGTCGGCCCGAAGGCCAGGCCCAAGGCGGCCGACGCGCCGCCGCTGGCGGTGGCGATCGAGTCGCTGACCCCGTCGTACATCCCGAAGCATGGCTCGATCACGGTCACCGGATCGGTCACCAACAACGACGACACGACGTGGTCCAACATCAACGTCTACCCGTTTGCGTCGTCAGCGCCGATGACCACCGAGGCCGAGCTGGTCGAGGCGGCGGCGAGTGACCCGCTCCTGCCGGTCGGCGATCGCATCACCGGCGCGGGCTACTACGACACGATCGCCAAGATCGAGCCGAGCGGCAGCGCCCCGTTCTCGGTCAAGGTGCCCCGCTCCGCCCTGAACGTCGACGCGCCAGGCGTCTACTGGTTCGGCGTGCACGCGCTCGGGGAGAACGACCAGGGCCGCGACACGAACGCCGACGGACGAGCCCGGACGTTCATGCCGCTGGTGCCGAGTGGCACCAACCGCTCCGTCGACACGGCACTGGTGATCCCGCTGCGCCGGGAGGTGTCCTACGCGGCGGACGGGTCGCTGGAGGGCGTGGCCCGATGGACGCGCACGCTCAGCGGTGGGGCCCTGCGCTCCCTGGTGGACTTCGGGGCGGCGGCCGGGTCGCGACCCGTCACCTGGCTGCTCGACCCGGCTCTTCCCGACGCGATCCGCCAGCTCGTCGCCGGCAATCCGGTCCGTTCCCTCGCGCCGACCGTCGCGGGCGGGGCGGACAACGAGGGCGCGTCGCCGTCGTCGTCCGCGACCGCCGTACCCGCATCCCCGACGAGTCCCACCACGGGTGGGACGGAGGATGCGCCGGCGCCCGACGCCGCCGAGGTGGCTGCGACCGCGGCCGGCAACGCCTGGCTGGACAGGCTGCATGCTGCCCTGGGCCAGAAGCAGATCCTGGCCCTGCCGTACGGCGACCTCGACGTGGCCGCGGCGGCCGCGCACGACCCGGCGCTCATCGACAGCGCCAGGTCGCGCAGCGGCACCGTCCTCGAGCCGTGGGGGCTGCGGATGTCGCCTGCGGCGGGCTCTCCCAGCGGCTACCTCGACCAGGTCGGGATCGGGGCCATCGACCCGGACACGACCGTCCTGGTGACCGACCGGATGTTCGGCGACGACCCACCCGGGGTGGCCAACACGGCGGGCCACAAGCTGGTGCTGACCTCTTCCGGGGCTGCGGCCGGTGGTCCGGGTCCCGGCCATCGACGGTCCATCGTGTCGATGCGGCAGCGCATCCTCAGCGAGGCAGCACTCCGGGTGCTGAGCCCCGACAACACGCCCCTGGTCGTGGTCCTGCCGGACGGTTGGGCGCCCCCGAGCAGCACCGGGTTCTTCGAGGGCCTCGACGTCGGCTGGGTCCACCTCACCAACGTCGACAACGCCACCAACCGGACGCCCGCCTCATTCGACAGCAAGGACCTCGACTACCCGCGCTGGCAGCGGAACCGTGAGCTCGTTGCCGCGAACTTTCTCGCCGTGGACGCCCTGATCCAGGCAGGCGCGGCCCTGCAGAACGTGCTGAGCCGCAACGACCGGATCGGCTCGGTGGTCGCCGACCAGGCCCTGAACGCCCTCTCCTACTCGAGCCGCGACGAACCTGACGCAGCCCGGGTCCGGACCGACCGCTCCAGGCTGTGGATCGAGGACCAGCTCGGCAAGATCGACATCAGCGCCCCGCGCGGGGTGACGCTCTCGAGCTCCAGCGGCAAGTTCGCCACGACCATCACCAACGGCCTCGACCAGCCCGTCACCGTGCGGATCGACGCCCAGACCCAGGGCGGCGACCTGACCATCCGGGGACCGGCGAAGGTGTCGATACCGGCCAACGGACGCACCACCGTCCTGTTGACGGCCGACAGCAGGACCCCCGGCGTCCACAACGTGACGCTGTCCCTGACCGACTGCCCGGAGGACCCCGCCAACCCGGCCCAGTGCACCGGGACCACGACACCACTCGGCTCCGCAGACGAGCTGCCGATCCGCTCCGCCCAGGTGAGCAAGGTGATCTGGCTGATCATCGGGATCGGGGCGGCACTGCTGTTCGGCGCGATCCTCGTCCGGTTCGCACGCCGGCTCCGTCGTGCCCGGCGGGGGCCACTCCAGCCCGATCCCGAGGCCGAGCCGGCGCCCGAGGGCGACCCGGCGGCCGAGGCAGCGGACGAGCCCGCCCGATGACCGCCGCCGAGCCGACCGACGACGAACGGGTCCTGTCCAACAGCGCCGTGATGGCTGCCGGCACGGTCGTGTCCAGGCTCAGCGGTTTCGTCCGGTCGGCGCTGCTGGCCGCCGCCCTGGGCATCCAGCTGCACGGCGACCTGTTCAACATTGCGAACACGATCCCGAACATGCTCTACATCCTGCTGGCTGGTGGGGTGTTCAACGCGGTGCTCGTCCCGCAGCTGGTGCGGGCCATGCGCGACGACCAGGACGGCGGGGAGGCCTACACCAACCGGGTGGTCACGCTCGCCGCACTGTTCCTGGCCGGTGTGACCGCACTGCTCGTGGTGGCGGCTCCCCTCGTGATGGACCTCGCTCTGAGCTCCAAGTACGACGACCCGGACCGCGCCGCCCAACGGCAGTCCGCCATCGACTTCGCGCGTTACTGCCTGCCCCAGGTCTTCTTCTACGGCATGTTCGTGCTCGTCGGCCAGATCCTGAACGCCCGGCGCCGGTTCGGGCCGATGATGTGGGCGCCCATCGCCAACAACGTCATCGCGATCACCGTCCTGGTGGCCTACCTCATCGCGTTCGGCGAGGCCGAGGGTGCCGAGGTGAACGGCGCCTTCACCTCGTCCCAGGAGTTGCTGCTGGGGCTGGGCTCGACGCTCGGCATCGCGGCCCAGCTGATGATCCTGGTGCCCTACCTGAGGGCGGCCGGGTTCACCTACCGGCCGCGCTTCGACTTCCGCGGCACCGGGCTGGCACACACGCTCCGGCTGGGCGTGTGGACGGTGCTGTTCGTGATCGTCAACCAGGCGGCGTACGTCGTGGTGGTGAACCTGGCCTCGAGCGGTGTCGTGAACGGTGGTGCCGGCACCGGTTACTCGGTGTACTCGTTCGCGTTCCTCATCGTCATGGTGCCGCACTCGGTCATCACGGTGTCGTTGGCGACGGCGATCCTCCCGGATCTGTCGGCGCGGGCCGCCAGGGCCGACCTGGGGGGCCTGGCCCGGACCCTCATGAGCACCTTGCGCAGCGCCCTGGTGATCGTGCTGCCGTTCGCCGCCCTGCTGCCGCTCGTGGCGCCCGGGTTGGCCCACGTCCTGCTCCACGGGGCCGCCGCCGACGATGTCGACCTCTACGTCCCGACGCTCGCCCTCTTCGGCCCCGGTGTCCTGTTCTTCACGGTCCACTACATGCTGCTGCGGGGCTTCTACGCGCTGGAGCAGACACGGACGGTCTTCTGGAACCAGTGCTGGGTCGCCGCAACCAACGTGGTGGTGGCGGTCGTCCTGGTGCGCTCGACCAGCGACGAGCACACCGCTCCGGCCCTGGCCGTCGCCTACGCGGCGTCGTACTTCGTTGGCTCCGTCCTTTCCTACGTCGTGCTCCGGCGCCGCCTCGGCAGCCTGGACGGCGCCCGGCTGACCCGGTTCCTCCTGCGCCTGGCCGTCGCGACGGCGATCTCGACCGGAGTCGCGTGGGCAGTGGCCCTCGTCCTGAACGAGATCTCCGGTGATCCGGAGTGGCCGGTGGCCGCCCTCCAGGCGCTCGCGATCACCCTCGTGGACGTTCTGGTGTTCCTCGCGCTGGCCCGCGCCATGCGTCTGGACGAGGTGACCTCGGTGATCCGCACGGTGACCCGCCGGGTTCCGGCCCCGGGACCCCGCTGACTCGTCCTAACATGGCCAGACACCTGCAGGCGGGCCGACGGAGGGGATCTGGCGTCATGCCGCACTCGATCCGTCCCGGCGACGTCCTCGCCGACCGGTACCGCCTCATCGACCTCCTTGCGGAGAGCGAGGGCGGCCTCTTCTGGCGTGCCCACGACCGGATCCTCGAGCGGTACGTCGCCCTCCACGTCATCGACGCCGACGACGAGCGCGCCGACCTGCTGCTCGAGGCCGCTCGTCGCTCGGCCACGGTGCTCGACCGGCGCATCCTGCGGGTGCTGGACGCCGAGAAGTCCGACGGGCTGTGCTACGTCGTCAACGAGTGGGGTTCGGGCACCTCGCTGGACATCCTGCTGGCGAACAGTGGGGTGCTCGGACCCCGCAAGGCGGCCTGGCTGGTGGCCGAGGTGGCCGACTCGATCTCGGTGGCCCACGCCGCAGGCGTCGCCCACGGTCGGCTGGTTCCCGAGAACGTGCTTATCGACCGCACCGGCGCCGTGAAGGTGATCGGGTTCTCCGTCGACGCCGCCCTGTTCGGCCTGGGGCCCGACCGGATGGCCGCGGACCTCACCGACCTGGCGGCGCTCCTCTACTGCTCGCTCACGTCGAAGTGGGCGGGAGCCTCGCCGTCCGGGCTGCCACGGGCGCCCCAGGAGCACGGGCGGGTGCTGCGGCCGCGCCAGGTCCGTGCCGGGGTACCGCGAGTGCTCGACGCGCTGTGCGACGACGTGCTGAATCCCTACGCCGGTGGGCGCGGCCGGGATCCTCGCGAGGAGCTCACGGCCAGGTCGCTGGCCGACACGCTCGAGGAGTTCGTGGGCGACGCCGCGGGCATGACGGAGGCGATGGCGGTCCTGAACACCGTCCGGCGGGAGGAGACGGTGGTGCTGTCCCCGGTGCCGGAGATCCCGGTGCGGGACCCGGACGACTCCGGTGACCTGGACGAGGCCCTGCCCGACCCGGTGCCGGATCCGGCGCCCGAACCGCCCCCCTCGTCGGTCGAGCTGCCCACCGAGGCCGGGTTGCCGATCTTCGACGACGAGAACGACGACGTGTCGTGGCTCAACGCCCGCACGAGCCCGGCCCCGCCACCACCTCCGTTCGAGCCGCCTCCGGAACGGCCTCTGTTCGCGCCCGAGCCCGAGGGCGGAGCTCCGGCACGCCGTCCGCGGCCGGGCGGTCAGGCGTCGGCCGGGACCGGTTCGGAGTTCTGGCCCTGGGACACGAGCACCGGGCGAGAGGCGGGCACCGGCACGGGCGCCCTCGTCGAGGACGACCAAGAGGTCCCGGGGCGCAACTGGCTGCGCCTGGCAGCCGGTATCGCGGTCGGTCTGCTGCTCCTGGTGGCGATCGTCGTCGCCTTCAACCTCGGCCGCGGCAAGACGCCGCTCGGCGCCGAACCCGATCCCGCTCCAACGAGCTCCGGCCCCGGGTCGACCGCGTCCGCCGACGCCGGCGCACCGCTGACCGGACTGGTCGCCCATGACTTCGACCCCCAGGGTGATCCTCCGGCGGAGAATCCCGACCAGGCGCCGCTGGCCGTCGACGGCGACCCAGCGACGTCGTGGACCACCGAGACCTATCTCCAACAGCTCGGTCCCGGGGGCCTCAAGACCGGGGTGGGGCTGGTGATCGACCTGAACGGCGAGCACGACGTGTCCGAGGTCGACCTGACCCTGTCCGGCAGCACCGGTGTCCAGCTCTTCGTCACCGACTCCGCTCCTGCGTCCCTGCGTGGGCTCACCGCGGTGCAGAGCCTCACCGCCGGGCCCCAGGAGACCATCGCACTCGACCAACCAGCCGCCGGCCGGTTCCTCGTGGTGTGGCTCACCTCCTTGCCTGCGGTCAACGGTGGCTTCCGCGGCGAGGTCGCCGAGGTCGAGGTGCGCGGGTGAGCGGCGAGTCGGACAGCGACGCCGACCGAAGCGACGCGGAGCTGCTCCAGGCGCATGTCGATGGTGACGCGGAGGCGTTCGGCGTGCTCTTCGGTCGACACCGTGACCGGCTCTGGGCAGTGGCGCTGCGCACCATGGGCAACCCCGAGGACGCCGCCGACGGTCTGCAGGACGGCCTGATCGCGGCGTACCGCCGGGCCGCGTCGTTCCGCGGCGAGGCCGCCGTCACCACCTGGTTGCACCGGGTCGTGGTCAACGCGTGTCTCGACCGGATCCGGGCCTCACGGGTCCGGCGTACCGAAACCCTCCCGGACGACCTGGAGGAGTACGGCGACCGCGGCTCCCGGGTCTCCGCGACCCGTGAGACCGAGGACCCGGCGGTGCTCGCCGTGCGCGACGAACGTCGTCAGCTCGTCCTCGACGCGCTTGCCCAGCTTCCCGCCGAGCAGCGGGCCGCCCTCGTCCTCGTCGACATGGAGGGCTATCCCGTCGCGGATGTTGCGCAGATGCTCGACTGCGCGGTCGGGACGGTGAAGTCGCGCTGCTCTCGCGGACGGAGACGCCTCGCGGAGCTGCTCGGAGTCCTGCGACCCGGCAGTGACCCAGAGCACCCGGGACACGGGAACCCCGATCCGCCGGAGTCCGTCCGATCCCCGAGTGCCTCCCGGGCACCACCCCTCGACGGGTGACCCGGAGCATCCCGTAGTTTTCCGTTCCACCCGACGAAGGAGCCAGACGTGTCCGACGACGCGAACCTCACCCCGGAGCAGGAGGCGGACCTCCGCCGTCTGCTTGCCGAGGCGCGTCACGACGACCCGATGCCTGAGAACGTCGCGGCCCGCCTCGACCGGGTCCTGGCCCAGCTCGCGGCGGGCGACTCGGAGCTCGATCCCGCACGGGTGGTCGAGCTCGCGTCACGGCGCCGCCGGAAGGCGTCCACGCTGCTGGTCGCCGCGGCCGCGATCATCGCCATCGGCGTCGGTATCGGTCACGTGATGCCGATCGGGGACAGCACCGGCAGCGACTCGACCAGCTCAGCGGCCGCCGACACGGCGCGCGAGAAGTCGAGCGCGGAGGCCCTGCTTTCCGACCAGGCAGGCTACGGCGTGCTGCCGCAGTCGGCACCGGATCCCGGGTCCCGGCTGACCGCGGTCAGCTCCATGCACTTCACGGCCGACGTCCGCCGCGTCAGTCGCCGGGTCGTGGTCCACGAAGTGAACAGCTCGAGTCTCGACTCCGTCCGCGGCGACGCCGAGGGACTGAATGGCGCCGCGCCCACGTCGGGCGACGCGCCAGAGCTGGACAGGGGCGGAAGTGCCCAGTCCTACAGCTCGGCCGCTGGCGCGAACGGCGCCCGCGCTCCGCGGGCCTCCGACTACGACTGTGCCCCCGCCGTGTGGGGTCCCGGGCGCCTGATGCCGGTGATGTACGACGGTGAGCCCGCCGTGCTGGCGTTCCGCCGACCCACGGGCGACTCCCGGGTGGTTGACCTGCTCGAGTGCGGCACCGGCGACATCCTGCGCTCGGTCACGCTGCCGCGCCACTGACGGTGCGCCATCCGGCGGTGCATCCCGAGGCCCGGTCCGGACACCCTCCGCGAGGGAATCTTCCTCGCCTACGATCGGTTGAAACAGACAGCCACCTTGCTGCCCGTGCAGTCATCGATCGAGGAGAGTTGGCCTGAATGTCCGACACCCGCAACGTCATCATCATCGGCTCCGGCCCGTCCGGGTACACCGCTGCGCTCTACGCGGCGCGCGCGAGCCTGAAGCCCCTGGTCTTCGAGGGCTCGGTGACGGCCGGTGGGGCGCTCATGACCACGACCGAGGTGGAGAACTTCCCCGGCTTCCGTGACGGCATCATGGGCCCGGCCCTGATGGACGAGATGCGCGCGCAGGCCGAGCGGTTCGGCGCCGAGCTGATCGCCGACGACGTGATCGAGGTCGACCTGACCGGGGACTCCGCCGGGGGGCTGAAGACGGTGAAGACCGCCACCGACACCTACACCGCCCGCTCCGTGGTCCTCGCCACCGGCTCGGGCTACCGCAAGCTGGGTCTGCCCCGTGAGGAAGAGCTGTCCGGCCGCGGGGTCTCCTGGTGTGCGACCTGTGACGGGTTCTTCTTCCGTGAGCAGCACATCGCGGTTGTCGGAGGCGGGGACTCCGCGATCGAGGAGGCCACGTTCCTCACGCGCTTCGGGTCCAAGGTGTCGCTGATCGTGCGTCGCCACGAGCTCCGGGCCTCCAAGATCATGCAGGAGCGCGCGTTCGCCGACCCGAAGCTCGAGATCATCTGGAACTCCGTGGTCGAGGAGATCAACGGGGACGACCGGCTCGAGTCGGTGACCCTCAAGGACACCGTCACCGGCGAGACCCGCAACCTCGACGCGACCGGGCTGTTCATCGCCATCGGCCACGACCCGCGGTCGGAGCTGCTCACCGGTCAGGTGGACCTGGACGACAACGGCTACGTGCTGGTGTCACACCCCTCGACGGCCACCAACCTGCCCGGTGTCTTCGCGGCGGGTGACCTGGTGGACCACCACTACCGGCAGGCGATCACCGCCGCCGGCACCGGATGCGCCGCCGCGCTCGATGCGGAGCGCTATCTCGCCGCGCTCGACCACGCCTCGGCCTCCGCTCCGCAGGCTCAGGCCATGGTGGCGGGCGCCGCAGTGGCCGAAACAGTCCAGACCGCCGGACTCTGACCCACCGACCGACACCGTGTCGGGGAACATCCGTTCCCGGACTGGTGTTCACTGAACGACAGACGAACGAGTGAAGGGAAATGCCGTGGGCAACATCAGTGCCGTGACCGATGCCGAGTTCGAGGCGCAGGTCCTCAAGTCCGACAAGCCGGTCCTGGTGGACTTCTGGGCCGAGTGGTGCGGTCCGTGTCGCCAGGTGGCCCCGATCCTCGACGAGATCGCGACCGCACACGGTGACAAGATCACGTTCCTCAAGATGAACGTCGACGAGAACCCCGTCACGCCGTCGTCCTACCGGGTCACCGGCATCCCCACCATCAACGTCTACCAGGGCGGTGAGGTCGTCAAGACGATCGTGGGTGCGCGTCCGAAGCAGACGCTGCTCAACGAGCTCGCCGACTACATCGCCTGAGCAGGCAGGGCCTCAGGCCCTGCCCTGGTCCGACCTCGCGGTCCCCGTCACCTTGCGTGGCGGGGGCCGAGTCGATTTCCGGGCCGGTCCGGGCGTCGACCTGTGGGCCGGTGTCTGCGCAGACTTCGGTCGCGGCCGGACCACTCCCACCAACCGCTCGAGCGCGACCTCGATCTCGTCCTTCCAGGTCAGCGTCGAGCGCAGCTCCATGCGCATCCGCGGGTTCACCGGATGCGGCCGGTGGGTCTTGAAGCCCACCCCGCCCAGGAAGCCCACGGGCGGGACGCACGCGCCGGCCCGCGGGCCGGGCGCGCGGGTCTGTCCGAACGCCTCGACCGCCCGGATCCCCCCGCGCTCGATGAGGTCGCGTGCCATGCCCTGGACCAGCATCCGCCCCAGCCCGCCACCTGCGTGAGCGGGATCGACGTACACCGTCGTGAGCAGCACCGCGTCGGGCGAGACCGGTGCGGTGGGGAAGCTCGCGGCGCCCGGCAGGAACGCCGCCGGCGCATACATGAGGTAGCCCACCGGCCGGTCGTCCACCAGGACCACCCGCCCACACGAGCCCCACTCCCGCAACACCTCGGAGAGCCAGGCCTCCTTCTCGCCGGCGGCGTCCTCGACCCGCTGGCGGCGCACCGGGTCGAGCTCCCAGAAGAGGCACTCGCGACACGGCCCGGGGAGCTCGGCGAGATGGTCGAGCGTCAACCGGACGACCTTGCGGGACATGACGCCTCCCTCTGCGGACGGGCCCGACACCGGGCTGTGAGCAGGAGAACGCGCTCGAACGGCGGTCCGCGCGTGCGGCGGCGGCCTCCATCGTTCATGCTAGACGAGTCATGGACAACATCCCCGCACGCGGCAGCCACACCCGTCTCGACTCGTACGTCGACCGGTACGCCGCCCGCACCGCCGGGATGACCGCCTCCGAGATCCGCGCGTTGTTCGCTGTGGCGTCTCGCCCCGAGGTCGTGTCACTGGCCGGCGGGATGCCGAACATCTCGGGTCTGCCCCTCGACGTGGTCGGCGCGGCGATCGGCGACCTGATCGCGACCAACGGCCCCGTCGCGCTGCAGTACGGCTCCGGGCAGGGCGACCCCACGCTGCGCGACCAGATCTGCGACGTGATGCGGCTCGAGGGCATCGAGGCCCACCCTGACGACGTCGTGGTCACGATCGGCTCCCAGCAGGCGGTTGACCTGGTCACCCGGATCTTCTGCGATCCGGGCGACGTGGTGCTCTGCGAGGCGCCGTCGTACGTCGGGGCGCTCGGGGTGTTCAAGTCGTTCCAGTGCGACGTCGTGCACGTGGGCATGGACGCCGACGGCCTGGTGCCGGAAGCGCTCGACCAGGCGATCCGGGCGGTCAAGCGCGCCGGCAAGACGATCAAGTTCCTGTACACGATCCCGAACTTCCACAACCCGGCCGGCGTGACGCTCGCGCCCGAACGACGACCGGAGATCCTGCGCATCTGCCGTGAGCACGACATCCTCGTGCTCGAGGACAATCCCTATGGCCTGCTGGGTTTCGACCGCGAGCCGATCCGGGCACTGCGTGCCGACGAGGCCGAGGGCGTCATCTACCTCGGGTCGTTCTCGAAGACGTTCTCCCCGGGGATGCGGGTGGGCTGGGCCCTGGCGCCCCACGCTGTGCGCGAGAAGCTCGTGCTGGCCCAGGAGTCCGCGACGCTGTGCCCCCCTTCCTTCAGCCAGATGGCGGTGTCGGCGTACCTCACGGCGCACGACTGGCAGGGCCAGATCAAGCAGATGCGGGAGATGTACCGCGAGCGCCGCGACGCGATGATGTCTGCGCTCGACGACTTCATGCCGGCAGCGTGCGCGTGGAACCGGCCGGAGGGCGGCTTCTTCGTCTGGGTGAGCCTGCCGCCGGGCATCGATGCCAAGGCCATGCTGCCGCGCGCCGTCACCGCGCGGGTGGCCTACGTGCCCGGGACCGCGTTCTTCGCCGACGGCTTCGGCTCCGGCTCGATGCGGCTCTCCTTCTGCTACCCGACCCCGGAGCGCATCCGTGAGGGTGTCCGGCGCCTGGCCGGCGTCCTCGAGTCCGAGATGGAGCTGCGCGAGACCTTCGGTGCCACCTCGCCGACCCACGAGCTCGACGTCCGCAGCGGGTACAACTCGCCCGGCACCGACCTGGGGTGACAACCTCACCTCCAACCCCCGGAACCAAGCCACTCGAATGGGAGCACACGTGAGCTCGATCCTCGTCCTGGCGGGAGGCCTGTCGCATGAGCGCGACGTGTCCCTGCGCTCGGGTCGGCGAGTTGCCGAGGCCCTGCGCGGCACCGGCCTCGACGTCCTCGAGCGCGACGTCGACGCCTCCCTGCTCAACACGCTGCGCAGCGAGGCCCCCTCCTGCGTGGTGCCCATGCTGCACGGGGAGACCGGTGAGGACGGCGCCATCCGGGAGGTCCTCGAGCTGCTCGACATCCCGTACGTCGGCGCCCCGCCGTCCTCGTGCCGGACCGCGTTCGACAAGCCGGTCGCCAAGGCCGTTGCCACGCGGGCCGGCATTCTCACGCCCGAGTCGGTGTGCCTGCCGGCGGAGACGTTCCGAGAGCTCGGCGCGGCCGAGGTGATGGCCGCGCTGGTCGCCCGCCTGGGCCTGCCGCTGATGGTCAAGCCCGCCAAGAGCGGGTCCGCGCTCGGCTGCTCGGTCGTGCACACCGCCGAGGAGCTGCCCTCCGCCATGGTGAACGCCTTCGCCTACGGCGAGGTCGCGCTTCTGGAGCGGTTCGTCTCGGGCCTCGAGGTGGCCGTGCCGGTGATCGACGATGGCTCGGGCCCCCGGGCGCTGCCCGCGGTGGCGATCGAGCCGGACGGTGGCGTCTACGACTACACGGCGCGCTACACCGCCGGCTCGACCGAGTTCTCCGTTCCGGCGCCGCTGAGCGCGGAGCTCACCGAGGAGGTCGCCCGGGTCGCACTGCTCGCCCATCAGGCGCTCGGGCTGCGCGACGTGTCGCGTTCGGACCTGATCGTGGACGCCGAGGGCCGAGTGTGGTTCCTCGAGGTCAACGTTGCTCCCGGGTTCACCGAGACCTCGACCGTTCCGCTGTCCATCCAGGCCGCCGGGCTCGACCTGGGCAAGGTGTGCGCCTCGCTCGTGCACGCGGCGACCGCGCGGGGCGGGCGCTGAGATGCGCGACCTCACCTACCCGCCGGTGATCGTGACGGCCAAGACGCTGTTTCGGCTCCTCGGCCAGAAGATCCGGTTGAGCGGCACCGAGCACGTGCCGCAGACCGGCGGCGCGTTGCTGGCGTTCAACCACATTGGCTACGTGGACTTCGTGTACGGCGGGCTGGCCGCCAACCCGTCCGGTCGCCTGGTCCGGTTCATGGCCAAGCGCGAGATCTTCGATCACAAGCTGGGCGGCCCGCTGATGCGCTCGCTGCACCACATCGAGGTCGATCGGGGCGAGGGTCTCGCGTCGTACCGGAAGGCCTTGGAGTACCTGGCTGCGGGCGAGGTCGTCGGCATCTTCCCCGAGGCCACCATCTCCCGGGCGATGGAGCTCAAGGAGTTCAAGTCCGGTGCGACGCGGATCGCGGCGACCGCCGGGGTCCCGTTGGTCCCGGTGATCCTGTGGGGCACCCAGCGGATGATGACCAAGGACCACGAGCGCGACTTCTCGCGCGGCAAGACGATCTCGATCCGCGTCGGTGAGCCGCTGCATCCCACGGGGGCGGACCCGGTCGCCGAGACGGCGGAGCTCCACCAGGTGATGTCGTCGTTGCTCGACGAGACCATCGCCGACTACCCGGCCGACGAGCAGCCACCGGGATCGTGGTGGCTCCCGGCCCGGCATGGCGGGTCGGCACCCAGCCTCGAGGAGGCCGCCCGCCTGGACGCCGCCGAGAAGCGCGACCGGGCCACGAGACGCGCCGCGAAGCGGGCCGGCAAGGCCTGAGGGTTTCTTGCGGGCACTGGCACAAGGCGCTGACCTGCAGATATGTCAGTTTGTCGACTTATTGACTTGTCGATTTATCGCCTTGTTGCTCAATCGATGAAGGGGTTGGCCGCTGGCTCAGACAGGGCGGTCCACGCGGTTGCGGGGGTCCATCACGTCGACGATCCTGCGCAGGTCGTCGAGGGAGGCGAACTCGACGGTGATCTTGCCCTTGGTACGACCCAGCTCGACCTTCACCCGGGTCTCGAGCCGATCGGAGAGACGCTCCGCGAGGTCGGCCAGCCCAGGGGCGACCGGCTTGCGTCGCACCGACCGTTGAGGTCCCGATCCGACGTCGCCGACCGCGACGATCTCCTCGAGGGCGCGGACGCTGATGCCCTCGGCGACGACGCGCTGGGCCAGCCGGTCCTGGATCTCGGGGTCCGGGACCGCGAGCAGCGAACGGGCGTGCCCCGCCGAGAGGACGCCCGCTGCGACCCGGCGTTGGACAGCGGGACTCAGCCGCATCAGCCGCAAGGTGTTGCTGATCTGCGGCCGGGAGCGACCGATCCGCGACGCGAGCTCCTCGTGGGTGCACCCGAAGTCCTCGAGAAGCTGGGCGTAGGCCGCGGCCTCTTCCAGCGGGTTCAGCTGGGACCGGTGCAGGTTCTCCAGGAGCGCGTCCCGGAGCATGTCGGTGTCCTCGGTCTCGCGGACGATCGCCGGGATCGCCGTCAGGCCCGCGGCCTGGCCGGCTCGCCACCGGCGCTCCCCCATCACCAGCTCGTAGGCCTCGGGTCCGGAGCGCCGCACGACGATCGGTTGGAGCAGCCCCACTTCCTTGATGGAGTGCACCAGCTCGGTCATCGCGTCCTCGTCGAAGACCTGGCGCGGCTGCACCGCGTTGGGCACGATCTGCGAGATCGGAATCTCGGCGAAGTACGCCCCGGCGACTGGCGCCTGCTCACCGGAGCGGGCCACGGCCTCGGCTGGTGCGGATGTTCCGTCGGCTGGTCCGGGGCCGCTCGGAATCAACGATCCCAGCCCCCGCCCGAGCCCTCGACGGGCCGGCGGCTTGGTCGTGCTCATGCTGTTCCCTTCACGGCGATCTCACGCGCCGCCTCGAGGTAGCTCAGCGCCCCGGGCGAGCCGGGGTCGTAGGTCATCACGGTCAGGCCGTACGACGGAGCCTCGGAGACTCGGACCGAGCGCGGGATGTTCGTCTTGAGCACCTGGTCGCCGAAGTGCTCGCGCACCTCCTCCGCGACGCCGGCGGCCAGGCGGGTGCGGGCGTCGTACATGGTGATCAGGACGGTGGTGATCGCCAGGTCCCGGTTCAGGTCCGCCCGGACGAGATCCACGATCTTGAGCAGCTGGCCGAGGCCCTCCAGGGCGTAGTACTCGGCCTGGATCGGGATCATCATCTCGTCACCGGCGGCCAGGGCGTTGACCGTGAGGAGTCCCAGGGACGGCGGGCAGTCGACGAGCACGAAGTCGAACCGGTCCTCCCCCACGCTGCCGATCCGGGCGCAGCCGGCGAGCGCCTTGCGCAGCCTGGTCTCCCTGGCCACCACGCTCACGAGGTCGATCTCGGCACCGGCCAGGTCGATCGTGGCGGGGACGAGGTACAGACCGTCGACGTCCGGGCAGGCGACGACGGCATCGTCGAGGGGAACGCCGTCGACGAGCACGTCATAGATCGACGTGACCCCCTGCTGATGGGCCACGTTCAACGCGGTCGAGGCATTGCCCTGCGGGTCCAGGTCGATCACCAACACCCGTTGCCCGAACTGGGCGAGCGCGGCGGCGATGTTCACCGTCGACGTGGTCTTGCCGACGCCGCCCTTCTGATTGGCCACCACGAAGACGCGGGTCGAGTTCGGCCGCGGCAGACTCGGGCGCGAATGGGTTGCCTGGCGAGCCAGTACGACGTGCTCCGCGGCCTTGGCCAGGGGCGTCGCGTTGTCGTCCATGCCGGTCGCCAACGAAGCCAGGTCGCCGGCGGTCCGCACCGTGAACGGGGTGGCGGCGGCCTTCGTTTCACGTGAGACATCGGGCCGGTCGGTGGCGGCCCGATCGACGGCACCAGAATCCGTGGCCTGTGGATAACTCTGGTCCGTCTGTGGAAACTCAGGCTCCCGCGGGACGCGCTGGCCGGTGGAAAACTCCGCCGGCTCGCGATCGGGGCTGCTCCATCGGGGACGATCTCCGGGTCCGATCTGCTCGGTCACGCGCCGTGCCTCCGGTTCGTCGTGCTGCGCTTGCGGGCTGCCGAGCCGGGCCTGGGCACCGACGCGGGTGCATCGATCACGGCAGGCGGCCAAGATACCCGCGTCGGATCGGCCCAGGGAACCCGGACCGCCACCGTTGTGGAATCGAGGAAGCCCTCGCCGAGAACCCGGATCTCCGGCACGGCGCAGCCCCAACGACGCAGCTCGAGCTCGGCGGCCTCGATCTCGCCCGCCACGGAGGCCCCCTTCATCGCGATCAGTGCCCCGTCAGGACCCACGAGGGGCATCGACCAACCCAGGAGCCGCTCCAGTGGCGCGACCGCCCGCGACGTGACCACGTCGAACGTGCGCTGCCCGTGCAGCGCCTCCGCCCGCCCCCGCACGACCTCGACACCGTCAAGCTCCAGCTCGACGACGACCTCGTCCAGGAACGCGGTCCGGCGGAGCAGTGGCTCCACCAGCGTCATCCGCAGGTCCGGACGCGCGATGGACAGCACCAGTCCGGGGAGGCCGGCTCCCGAGCCGACGTCGCAGACCGAGGCGCCTACCGGGATCAGCTCTCCCAAAACCGCGCAGTTGAGCAGGTGTCGGTCCCAGAGCCGGGGCGCCTCACGGGGCCCGATCAGCCCCCGCAGGACACCCTCGGTCGCGAGGAGATCGGCGTACCGCTCGGCCAGTGCAAGCCGATCATGGGGGAACACCCTCCGCGCCACGTCCGGGGCGGAGGGTGTCTGCGATGTTTCACGTGAAACCGCTGGGTTGAGGGGGGCGTTGTCAGCGCCCGCCTCGACTTCGTCGGTCATGAGCTCAACGCGGTAGCACCACCACAAAGCGCCGGGGCTCCACGCCCTCCGACTCGGAGGAAAGCCCGGCGGCGGCCACGGCGTCGTGGACCACCTTGCGCTCGAACGGCGTCATGGCCTTGAGCGAGACCGCCTCGCCGGTCTCCTTCACCTGTGCGCAGGTCTCCTCGGCAAGGGCCACCAGCTCGCGGCGGCGATCAGCGCGGTAGCCGGAGATGTCCAGCATCAGTCTCGACCGCTCGCCGGTCTCCCGGTAGACGGCCAGCCGGGTGAGTTCCTGCAGCGCGTCGAGCACCTCGCCGTTCGCCCCCACCAGCTGGCTCAGGTCGGCGCCCACGATCGACACTGCGGCCCGGTCCCCCTCGACATCCATGTCCAGGTCACCGTCGAGATCGGCGATGTCCAGCAGCTCCTCCAGGTAGTCGGCCGCGATGTCGCCCTCCTGCTCGAGCTCCTTCAGGCGGTCGCCCGGCGAAGGCGCCGACGTCTCCTCGTCGTCCTCGTCGTCCTCAACGTCTTCGTTCGCCTCGCCGTCCTGGCCGTCGGGCTCCACGCCGTCGTCGGACTCGTCCAGCGCCCCGGCAACGTCGTCCAGCAGGACCGTCTCGTCCCTGTCCAGCTCCGGCTCGGTCACGGACTGGGTCTGTTCCTCGGTCACTGCGATTCCTCATCCTTCGTCGTCGGCTTGGTGGCCCTCTTCGCGTCAGCGGGCTTCGTCGGCCCGGCCCGGCGCTGCTGGCGGGTCTGCTTCTTGGGCTGCTGTCGCTGTGCGGGACGCTTCTCCTCCACGGGAGCCTCGACGATCTCCGTCGTCGCGGGCTGCCCGTGCCGCTCGGCCTTGATCCGGTCACGCTCGATCTTGGCCTTCTCGGCCTCCGTGCCCGGCGCGGGGTTGTTGCGGATCACGTAGAACTGTTGGGCCATCGTCCACAGGTTCGAGGTCGTCCAGTAGAAGAGGACGCCGATCGGGAACGCCACGCCGCCGACCGCGAAGACCACCGGAAGGACGTAGAGCAACATCTTCTGCTGCTGGGCGTACGGGCCGGTGAGCGCATCCTTCGGCATGTTCTTGCTCATCAGCTGGCGCTGGGTGGTGAACGTCGTCGCCGTCATGGCCAGCACCAGGAAGGCGGCGAGCAGCATGACGCCCACGTCGCCATTCGCCTTCAGGAAGGTGTCCGAGATCGGGATCGAACCGCCGATCTTGGCGTTGCCGAAGTCCTTGGCCATGCTCGAGGTCAGGACGCCGTGCCCGGTTCCCTTCTTGGCCGCCTGGTCGAGCAGCCGGAACAGGGCCAGGAAGATCGGCATCTGGAGCAGGATCGGCAGGCACGAGGCGAACGGGTTGGTGCCCGTCTCCTTGTACAGCTTCATCGTCTCCTGGGCGAGACGCTCACGGTCGTGGCCGAACTTCTTCTGCAGCTCCTTGACCTTGGGCTGGATCAGCTGCATGTTGCGGCTCGACTTGATCTGTTTGGCGAACAGCGGGATCAGTGCGGCCCGGATCACCAGGGTCAGCCCGACGATCGACAGCACCCACGACAGGCCGCCCTTCGGGTCGAGGACGGTGCTGAGCACCTCGTGCCAGCCGACCAGCACCAGCGAGATGACGTAGTAGAGCGGCGTCATGATGAAGTGGCCGATGTCGCCGAAGATGCCCACGGGTCAGGCTCCTTGCTGAGTAAATGGCTCGGATGAAGGCGGAGAGGAAGGGGTCGCCTCCACGATCTCGTCCGCACGCGAACCGCGCGAACGAGGGGGAACGGGGTCGTAGCCGCCGGCCGCCCACGGGTGGCAGCGTGCCAGGCGGCGCCCGGCCAGCCAACTGCCGCGCAGACTGCCGTGCTCACGCACGGCCTCCAGAGCGTAGGCCGAACAGGAGGGGTGGTAGCGACACACCTCGCCGTAGATAGGGCTGATCACCGCGCGGTAGGCGCGCAGCAGGCCGATCAGAAGGTACTTCACGGCGTCCTCACCTCGACCCACCCGACCGCAAGGCGTTCACGACAGCGCTCGGTCAAGGCAACGCTCGAGATCGCCGCCGAGTTCCTCGTAGGAGGCGAGGGCCGCGGCGGGGAGAGCCCGCACGACGAGCACGGCGCTGCCGGGGAGCGACGAGACGTGCTCCCTGGCCAGATGTCGAAGACGGCGCTTCACGCGATTGCGAATGACGGCATTGCCGACGGCCCTGCTCACCACGAATCCCACGCGCGCGGGGCCGGGGGTGGTTCCCGGCACCAGGTGCACGACCAGCGTGCGCGATCCCGACCTGTTCCCCCGGCGCACCGCCGCGCGAAACGACTCCGCGTCGGTCAGTCGGTGGGCGGGAGACAACACAGGCACAGCTCGGGTCGCGCGAGGACTTGCGACGGACCGAAGGCTGAGGTCCGTCAGACGGCCAGGCTCTTGCGGCCCTTGCGGCGGCGCGAGGAGAGGATGGAACGGCCGGCGCGAGTGCGCATGCGCAGGCGGAATCCGTGCACCTTGTGGCGACGACGGTTGTTCGGCTGGTAGGTACGCTTGCTCACAGCGATCTCTTTCGGTGGTGGTTCGGGACAGTCACGCCGGGCGAGTCGGAGATGCCCGCCCAGCTCGAGCTGGACGCCTTTCGGCCGGCACCGCCCACCCACGGACGGCGTGCTGAGCCCGTGGACATGCGGCACCCGTCGACACCGGGTGACCGGCCAACGGTACGCGTTCGCGTCGTACCCGGTCAAACCGGTCCCCAGCGCTCGACCACCGTGGTCGCCCGCCCGGGCCGGGCCGGCCAAATCTCCCGTGACAACCTGTGGAGAACCGCTTGCAGCACGGTCCGGACCGGGTTAGGTTCGAATCCGTCGAGGTTCCCCTCCATCGCCGGATTTGCCCGGATGTTTCCATCGTGTAACCCAGGTCACAGCTTCCCCCTTTCGCCCTCTGACCTGCGGAAACGTCCATTCGAGGCATGCCGTGATGGGTCTCGGACCGACTCTGTCCACAGCCAGTGAGTTGGGTTCACAACCTGTGGACAAAGCTGTGGACACAGAACGTGACGACGAGAGGTGGAACCGTGGAGCAGAGCACCGCTGACCTGGACGAAGCATGGCGGCGAGTCATCGCCGATCTGCAACCACATCAGCGTGCCTGGCTGGGTGCGAGCGAGCCGGTCACCCTCCACGAGAACACCGCGATCATCGCGGTGCCCAACGACTTCACCCGCGGTCAGCTCGAGGGTCGCCTGCGAGGTCAGCTCGAGGACGCGCTCACGGTGGCGTTCGGGCACGAGATCCGGATCGCCGTCACCGTCAACACGCACCTCGACGACCAGCAGGACGTTCCCACCCCCAAGCACGTCCTCGACACATCGACAAGTCTAGATATCGATATGTCGACAAGTGCCCGCCAGCCGCTCCCGATGGACCCGAGTCCGGCCCCCACCGGCGACCTGCGCGACACCGGGATCCGCCCGACCACGGCACTCGAGACCCGCCTGAACCCGAAGTACACGTTCGAGACCTTCGTCATCGGCTCGTCCAACCGCTTCCCGCATGCCGCAGCCGTGGCGGTGGCCGAGGCGCCGGGCAAGGCCTACAACCCGTTGCTCGTCTACGGCGACTCCGGGCTGGGCAAGACCCACCTGCTGCACGCGATCGGCCACTACGTGCGCAGCCTCTACACCGGCGCCAAGGTGCGTTACGTGTCGAGCGAGGAGTTCACCAACGAGTTCATCAACGCGATCCGAGACGACCGGCAGGACCGGTTCAAGCGGCGCTACCGCGATGTCGACGTGCTCCTCATCGACGACATCCAGTTCCTGGAGGGCAAGACCCAGACCCAGGAGGAGTTCTTCCACACCTTCAACACGCTCCACAACGCCAACAAGCAGATCGTGCTCACCTCCGACCGGGCTCCCAAGCGCCTCGAGGCCCTCGAGGACCGGCTCCGCAACCGCTTCGAGTGGGGCCTCATCACCGACGTCCAGCCTCCCGACCTCGAGACCAGGATCGCGATCCTGCGCAAGAAGGCGGCCATGGACCGGCTCACCGCTCCCCCGGACGTGCTCGAGTTCATCGCCTCCAAGATCCAGACCAACATCCGCGAGCTCGAGGGTGCGCTGATCCGGGTCACGGCGTTCGCCAACCTGAATCGCCAGGAGGTCGACATGACCCTGGCCGAGATCGTCCTGAAGGACCTGATCCCCGAGGGCGGTGAGCCCGAGATCACCGCGGCCCTGATCATCGCCCAGACCGCGGCCTACTTCGGGCTGTCGATCGAGGAGCTCACCGGCCCGAGCCGCGGCCGGCACCTGGTGATGGCCCGCCAGATCGCGATGTACCTCTGCCGCGAGCTCACCGACCTGTCGCTGCCGAAGATCGGCGCCCAGTTCGGCAACCGGGACCACACCACCGTGATGTACGCCGACCGCAAGATCAACCAGCTGCTCGCGGAGCGGCGCGCGGTCTTCAACCAGGTCAGCGAGCTGACCAACCGGGTGAAGATGCAGGCCCGGCAGTCCTAGCACTCGGGCTGTGGGGAACCTGTTGGTCACCGTCACCGATCTGGGGTCTGCCTGTGGACGAACCGTCGACACAGCTCGACAGCGCGGATCGGTTCCACACCGATCCCCGGTCCCGCCGGACGTCATCCACAGCCCCTGTGCACGTGAATTCGGGCGCTGACCTGCACCGACGCCGTTTCTCCACAGTTTCCACCGACGCTATGACTACTACCTACCTCCAGACTGATCGATCATCGGTGGACATCCATCCGGGCCCCTACCTGGGGACAACCACCCACCAACGACCCGCTTCCGCACCCCTCGACGTCACCCAAACCACACTCCGCCTCCCGCAGCGCAGTCGTCCGTGGCAGGATTCCCCTCCCAGACCGTGTGACTCGTCCGCGCTTGCGCGCCACCACCTGAATACGAAGGGCCACTCATCGTGAAGTTCCGCGTCGACCGCGACGTGCTCGCGGATGCCGTCGCCTGGGCTGCTCGCAGCCTCCCGGTCCGTCCCAGCGTCCCGGTGCTGGCCGGGCTGCTCATCGACGCGAGCGACGAGGGCCTGGTGCTCTCGACCTTCGACTACGAGACGTCGGCGCGGGCGACGCTGTCGGCCGAGGTCAGCGGTGAAGGCCGGGCCCTGGTCAGCGGACGTCTGCTTGCCGACATCTGCCGGAGCCTGCCTGCCAAGCCGGTCGAGATGGTGCTCGACGGGACCCGGGTGTCGCTCACCTGCGGCTCGGCACGGTTCAGCCTGCAGACCATGCCCGTGGAGGATTATCCGTCGCTCCCCGACATGCCGGCCGCGACCGGCACCGTCCAGAGCGACCAGTTCGCCCATGCCGTTGCCCAGGCCGTGACCGCCGCCGGCCGCGACGACATGCTGCCGGTCCTGACCGGCGTACGCATCGAGATCGACGGATCGACGATCTCCCTGCTCGCCACCGACCGCTTCCGGCTCTCCCACCGCGAGCTGGGCTGGAGCCCCCGGACCCCCGACGAGACGCTTGCTGCGCTGGTCCCGGCCAAGGTGCTCGGAGACACCGCGAAGTCACTCACCGCCGGGAGCGAGGTCACGATCGCGCTGGCCGCCAGCGGGTCAGGTGAGGGCATCATCGGGTTCGAGGGTGCCGCGCCGGGCGGCGTACGCCGTACGACGACACGGTTGCTGGACGGGGAGTTCCCCAAGGTTCGCAGCCTGTTCCCCAACGAGCACCAGACGACAGCCCTCGTCGACAAGGCTGCCCTCATCGAGTCGGTGAAGCGGGTGGCCCTGGTGGCCGAGCGCAACACCGCCGTCCAGCTGGCCTTCACCGACGGGGTGCTGACACTCGACGCCGGGTCGGGAGACGAGGCCCAGGCTTCCGAGTCGATCGAGGCGTCGATCGACGGCGAGGACATCACGACCGGGTTCAACCCCCAGTTCCTGCTCGACGGTCTGGGCGCCATCGACGAGGCCGTCGTCGAGCTCGCGTTCACCCAGGCCTCCAAGCCGGTCGTGATCAGCGGCTCCGTCACCGACGGTGCCGACGACTCAGGGTTCCGCTACCTGCTGATGCCGCGACGACTGCTGTCCTGAACCACGTCCTGGGGTGGTCCATTCTGGGGTGGTGCCTTCTACGCTGACGACGACGGAGCACAGCGCCTCATCCCCACGGGAGGAACAGCGATGGACATCGGACTCGTAGGCCTTGGCAAGATGGGCGGCAACATGCGTGAGCGCCTGCGCCGGGCCGGACACACGGTGGTGGGCTTCGACCGCAACCCCGACGTGAGGGACGCCGACTCACTGGCTGATCTGGTCGACAAGCTGCCGTCCCCCAAGGTCGTCTGGGTGATGGTGCCCGCCGGTGATCCGACTCGGGAGACGGTGTCGGCGCTCCGCGAGCTGCTCGGCGAGGGTGACGTCGTCGTCGACGGAGGCAACTCCCGCTGGACCGACGACCTCCTCCACGCCGACCAGCTCGCCGAGAAGTCCATCGGCTTCGTGGACTGCGGTGTATCCGGCGGAGTCTGGGGTCTCGAGAACGGCTACGCGCTGATGTACGGCGGGGAGCCGGAGCACGTCGAGAAGGTCCAGCCGATCTTCGACGCCCTCAAGCCGGAGGGAGACTTCGGCGCGGTCCATGCCGGCAAGGTGGGCGCCGGTCACTTCTCGAAGATGGTCCACAACGGCATCGAGTACGCAATCATGCAGTCGTACGCCGAGGGCTGGGAGCTGCTCCAGAAGGTCGAGATGGTCGACAACGTCACCGAGGTCCTGCGCTCCTGGCGCGAGGGAACCGTGATCCGCTCCTGGCTGCTGGACCTGCTCGTGGCCGCCCTGGACGAGAAGCCGAACCTCGAGGGCATTCGTGGCTACGCCGACGACTCGGGCGAGGGACGCTGGACCGTCGAGGCCGGGATCGAGCACGCGGTGGCGACTCCCGCGATCACCGCGGCCCTGTACGCACGCTTCGTCTCACGCCAGGACGACTCCCCCGCCATGAAAGCGGTCGCCGCCATGCGCAACCAGTTCGGCGGGCACGCCATCCGCACCGAGCCGCCGGTCGGCGGGGACGCCAACCCCGGCTGAGCTTCGCCTCCCGTGTACGTCTCCCACCTGACCCTTCACGACTTCCGTTCGTATGCCACGGCCGACGTCCCGCTCGGCCCGGGTGTCACCGCGTTCATAGGGCGCAACGGTCAGGGGAAGACCAACCTGGTGGAAGCGATCGACTACCTCTCGCGCCTTGCCTCGCACCGGGTCGCGACGGACGCGCCGCTGGTGCGGGCCGGCGCCGACCAGGCCATCATCCGGGCGTCGGTGGTGCGCGACGGGCGCACTGCGATGCTCGAGGTGGAGCTGAACCCGGGCAGGTCCAACCGCGCGCGCATCAACAAGTCGCCGCTGCCGCGAGCCCGTGAACTCATCGGTCTCGTCCGCACGGTCGTCTTCTCCCCCGAGGACCTGACCCTCGTCAAGGGCGACCCGTCCGAACGTCGCCGCTTCCTCGACGACCTCCTCGTGCTGCGTACGCCGCGGCTCGCGGGAGTCCGGGCGGACTACGACCGGGTGCTCCGGCAGCGGAACTCGCTGCTCAAGACCGCCGGCGCCGCCCGACGGGGCAGCTCCTCACAGGAGTCTGCGCTCTCGACCCTCGGGGTCTGGGACGCGCACCTCGCCCGCACCGGCGCCGAGCTCCTCGCGGAGCGGCTCGCCCTCGTCGACCAGCTCCGGCCGTACGTCGGCAAGGCCTACGAGACCGTGGCCCGCGGTGCCTCCCGCGACGACGCGGAGATCGACTACAAGTCGTCCCTCGACCTGCCCGCCCAGCTCGACCGCAGCACGCTCACCGACGCGCTGCTCACGGAGGTCGAACGGCGCCGCAACGATGAGCTCGACCGGGGCGTGTCGCTGGTCGGCCCCCACCGAGACGACCTGCTGCTCAGCCTGGGACTGGGTCCCGACGTCGACGGGACCCGGCTCCCGGTCAAGGGCTACGCCTCTCACGGCGAGTCGTGGTCGTTCGCCCTGGCGCTCCGCCTGGCGTCGTACGACCTGCTGCGAGCCGACGGCGACGACCCGATCCTGATCCTCGACGACGTGTTCGCCGAGCTCGACACGGACCGCAGGGGCCAGCTCGCCGACCTGGTCGCGGATGCGGAGCAGGTGCTGGTGACGGCGGCGGTGGCTGCCGACGTGCCCGAGGCGCTCGCCGGAGTGCGCTACGTCGTGGGCAACGGCGAGGTCCGCCGTGAAACCTGAGGATCCGGCGCCCGACAGCGCGGACGAGGAGGCCGCCGACACGGTGCACCACGACGACGGTCTCGACCTGGCGCGCGCACTGACCCGCGCCACCGCGAAGTCGACCCCGGCCCAGCGCAGGAAGCAACGCAGCAAGGGGAGTCCGCCGGTTCGCGGGCGGGTGAGCGGCGCGCACCCCGACGACCGTGACCCGCAGCTCCTGGACGCCACCGTCAGCAGGTTGATCGACGACCGGGGCTGGTCGCTGGAGCTCCGGGTCCACGGCGTCTTCGGCCGGTGGGAGGAGCTGGTCGGGGCCGAGGTGGCGCAGCACTGCGCCCCCGAGTCGTTCGCGGACGGGAAGCTGGTGGTGCGCACCGACTCGACCGCGTGGGCCACCCAGCTCCGCCTGCTCGCCCCCACCGTCGTACGTCGTCTCAACGAGGAGCTCGGGCACGGCACCATCACCTCGATCGACATCGTCGGGCCACACCTGCCCAGCTGGAAGAAGGGGAAGCGCTCGACCCGCGACGGGCGGGGTCCCCGCGACACCTACGGCTAGGTCCCAGGACCGCTGATGTGCCGATCTGCGGGGTCCGCGGACGTATGGGGACCCACCGGCCCCCCTGCTCGGGGCTCTCGGAGCCCTTCACGAGCCGCTCAGGGCCATGTTTTGTCCACAGATCCCCCCGTTCCTGGGGGTGCCGACGTGGAATGCGGCCCTGTGGGCGCTATTATGGAGATCGGTCGCCAGCCTCCGCTGTTGCGGCCGTCTGTATGTCAGCGCCGCCCGACCAACCATCGGGAGGCCCGTCGCAAAGAGGTGTGCGTGACCGCCGAATCCCCGCTCGAGAACCCGGTCGACCAGCCCACCGAAAACTCTCTCCATCCAGTCCTGCGGGGCACCGCACCAACCGACGGCGTCGAGTACGACGCCTCGGCCATCCAGGTCCTCGAGGGCCTCGAGGCCGTGCGCAAGCGTCCCGGCATGTACATCGGTTCGACCGGTGAGCGGGGCCTGCACCACCTGATCTGGGAGATCGTCGACAACGCGGTCGACGAGGCCCTGGCCGGCTTCTGCGACCGGATCGTCGTCACCCTGATGGCCGACGGCGCGATCCGCGTCGAGGACAACGGCCGCGGCATCCCCACCGACACCGCGCCCGGCCAGGAGATTCCCGCCGTGACGTTGGCGCTGACGATGCTGCACGCCGGCGGCAAGTTCGGCGGCGGGGGCTACAAGGTCTCCGGAGGCCTGCACGGTGTCGGCGTCTCGGTCGTCAACGCGCTTGCGAGCCACCTGATCGTCGACGTCAAGAACCGCGGCCACCTGTGGCGCCAGTCGTTCACCATCGGTGTCCCCGACGGCGACCTGGAGCAGGTCCGGGCGATGGAGCCGGGCGAGTCGACGGGCACGACCGTCACCTACTGGGCCTCGGAGGAGATCTTCGAGACCACGACGTACT
>JAOPXM010000174.1 GCA_025965125.1 Nocardioides sp. | reverse complement strand
GTGAAGAACCTCTTCGGTGACACCGAGACCGGCCGTCAGACGTACCTCACCTATCGCAACCTCAGCCGCTACGTGCACCCCACCGCCACCACGTTCATGCGGTTCACCAAACAACTGCCCCATGGGGTCGAGCTGATCCCGGAGTTGCAGGTTGGACACGATCCTGAACCACTCGCCTACTACCTGGCCTCAGCCACCGTGATCTGCGCCCTGCGCTACCTGGAGCCGCTAGGAGAGGAGTCCACCGTCGCCGTCACGGCGCAGGCTCGAGCGGCTGGTCTTCTTGTCTCGCTGGCGGAGACCAGCGGCGGAGCCTAGGAGCCTCGCCGTCGACGACTATGCGTTGCAGAGAGCTCAGGATGTTGTCCGTAACTTCTAGGGCGCCCGGTGGTGTACGCAATAGCGCTACGCACGTGCGTCTTTGTGGGCGGTGTGCAGCGCCTCCCTGGCACACCCAAACTCGGTGGAAGGATGCGCACCCCTTCCACCTGCCGTCCGCGCGGTCAACTGAAGGCGCCACCTCGCCGTCTCCGCCCTGAGAGGGCCCGATTGGCGTTGTCGACGCCTTACCTTCCCTAGCAGGGCTCGAGGACGCCGGACCGTCGGAGGCGCAATATCGGGGCGCGGCGGGGTGTTGTGTCGATGTGAACGTCCTCGACTCGCTCGTGATCGGTGCCGGACAGGCGGGCCTGTCGGCGTCGTACCACCTGTCTCGCCGCGACATCGAGCACGTCGTCCTCGACGCCGATGCCTCCCCCGGTGGGGCGTGGCAGCACCGGTGGGACTCGCTGACGATGCACGACGTGCACGGGGTGGCAGCACTGCCGGACTCCGACGCACCCCGCGAGGTGGACGGGCGCGCCAACGAGGTGGTGCCGGCGTACTTCGCTGCCTACGAACGCGCCACCGACCTCCCGGTCGTCCGGCCAGTGAGCGTCGACCGGGTGACCGACCAGGACGGACTTCTCGTCGTGGCTGCCGGCGACCGCGCCTGGACCACCCGCACACTCGTGAACGCCACCGGCACCTGGTCGCACCCGTTCGTGCCGCACTACCCGGGCGTCGAGACGTTCGGCGGTGAGCAGCTGCATGCCTCCCGCTATCCCGGCGCCGAGCACTTCCGCGGGCGCCGCACCGTCGTCGTGGGCGGCGGGGCCTCCGCCGTACAGCTGCTCGGCGAGATCGCCCCGGTGACCGAGACCCTCTGGGTGACCCGGCGCGAACCCGTGTGGCGCACCGACGAGTTCAACCCCGACCGGGGCCGCGAGGCCGTCGCACTGGTGGAGGAGCGGGTCCGCAGGGGCCTGCCGCCGGCCAGTGTCGTGAGCGTCACCGGCCTCGCGCTGCGCGAGCAGGAGCGCGCCGCCGAGCGGTTGGGTGCCTACCGACACCGCCCGATGTTCGTCTCCGTCGAGCCGGACGCGGTGCGGTTCGCAGACGGCACCCTCGAGCGCGTCGACGTGATCCTCTGGGCAACCGGCTTCAGGCCCGCCGTCGGGCACCTCGGCCCCCTGCATCTGCGCAGCCCGCTCGGCGGGATCCAGCTCGACGGCACCCAGTCAGTCGCCGACCCACGAGTGCAGCTGGTGGGCTACGGACCGTCCGCCAGCACCATCGGGGCCAACCGGGCCGGCCGTCTTGCCGCGCGAAACGTCGCACGGTGGCTCGACCAACACGCTGAGGAGCTCGAACAGGTGGGCTGACGCGCTCAGGCAGGGCCGACGACCAGCTTCTCCAGCTCCGCCCGGCCGGGCAGGTCGGGCGGCTCGACGAGCTGGGCGGTGCGTACGTAGTAGAAGGCGGCTCGGACCTTCTCGACAGGCACGCCGTGCAGCTCGGCCCAGGCCAGGCGGTAGATCGCGAGCTGGAGCGGGTCGGCGGTGGCAGCGCGGTTGGTCTTCCAGTCGACGAGCAGGTAGCCGGTGCTTCCGTCCGGTGCAGCCTCGGCGTAGACCGCGTCGATGCGACCCCGGACCACCTGGCCGGCGAGCACCAGCGCGAACGACGGCTCGATCGCGTGCGGGACCCGCTCGGAGAACGGCCCCTCCTCGAAGAGCTTGATCAGCGCGTGCAGGTCGGCGTCGTCCGCGATGTCGGCGTCGCCGCGACCCGGGAGATCGTCGGGGTCGAGCAGCAGCTGCTGACCGAACCTCGCCTCGACCCAGGCGTGGAAGCGGGTGCCGAACCTGGCCGCGGACGACGGCGGTCGCGGCATCGGGCGGGCCAGGTCGCGGGCGAATGTCTCGGGGTCGTCGCGCAGCCGGGCCAGCGACGTCGCCGAGAGGCTGGAGGGCAGCGGCACCGCGATGTCGGGAGAGCGGTCCCGGGTGGCCTCGTCGAGCAGCCGGGCGATCTCGTCGTCCCACTGCTGGACCCGGTCGAGGTGAAGGACATCCTCGAGGTCGTCGGGTGCCGACACGTCGACGTCGCGGACCCGGGCCGCCGCCTCCACCCGGCGCTGGACCTCGGCGGTGCGGTGCGAGATCGGCCACGGCAGGTCGGGCGAGCGATCGGCGTAGGGACTGGCCTCGCCCTTCTCGACGCACTCCCGCCAGGAGTCCGGACCCCCGCCCCAAGCGGCCATCGCCTCGCGGGTGCGGTGGAGGTACGCCGACGGCCCCAGGCCGCCCTTGAGGTGCGGCGCCCAGCACCAAGCGGAGACGGAGAGCGCGTGGCGGGCGCGGGTCCACGCGACGTAGCCGAGTCGCAGCTCCTCGAGGGCCTCGTGGGCCTTGGCAGCGGCGGCGAAGGCGATGATGTCGGCGGGCGTGTGACCGGTGAGCCGGGGCAGGTCGCGGGCGTCGCCGCGCAGCGCGACCGGCATCACCGACGGCACCGTGAGGAAGCTCGAGCGGGTGCGGTTGGTCGGGAACTTCCGCTCGGTCACCCCGACCAGGAACACGGCGTCCCACTCGAGGCCCTTTGCCCGGTGGACCGTGAGCAGCTTGACCGAGTCGGCCTCCGACGGGGTCGCGACGTCGAGACCCTGGCCGAAGTCGTCCTCGGCCTCCAGCCAGGCCAGCAGCGCGGCCAGCGTGACCTGGCCGTCGACGGCCTGGAACTCGGCGACCGCCTGCACGAACAGGTCGAGGTTCTCGCGGCGGGCGGCCGCCGCCGGGCTCACCGAGGAGGCCAGCTCGACGTCGATGCCGACGGTGTCGATGATCCGGCGGACGAGGTCGAGGATCGGCTCCCCGATCGCACCGCGCAGCCGGCGCAGCTCGGCGGCCAACAGGGCGAAGCGGCCGCGCGCCTCCGGTGAGTAGTCGAGGTCACCCGGGTCCTCGAGGGCGTCGCACAGGGACGCGATCTCGGTGGGATCGGCACCCTCCACGGCGGCCAGCAGCTGCGCGCGCACGTCCTCGAACGTCGCTCCCCCACCCTGGCTGCCCGCCAGCTCCCGGGCCCGCCTCCCGAGCAGCGCCAGGTCGCGAGGCCCGACCGCCCAACGCGGGCCGACCAGGAGCGTCAGCAGGGATGCATTGGCGGTGACGTCCTGGATCAGGGTCAGGGTGGCGACCACCTCGGAGACCTCGGGGAGCCTGAGCAGGCCCTTGAGGCCGACGATCTCGACCGGGATCTCGCGGTCGGTCAACGCATCGAAGACCGCGGCCGCATGCGCATTGTCACGGGTCAGGACGCCGATCTCTCGCCAGCAGGGGTCGTCGGTGCGGGACGCGAGGTCCGCGTGCGTCCCCAGCACCTGCTCGGCCAGCCACTGGAGCTCGTCGTCGTAGGTGACGTGCACGATCGCTCGGACCTCACCCTCCGCCGCGTGGGGCTTCGGCTCCAGCGGGAGCAGGTCGGAGCGGCTGGAGTAGAGGTCGGCGGCGAGGTGGTTGGCCGCGGCGAGGATGCGGGCGTCGGATCGACGGTTGACGGTGAGGGGGTACGTCGGGTCGGCACCGCCGGGGGCCGGGAAGTCGCTCGCGAACTCGAGGATGTTGGAAACCGAGGCACCACGCCACCCGTAGATCGCCTGGTTGGGGTCGCCCACCGCGGTGACGGGGTGCCCGAGTCCGGCCTCGGGTGTGGGACCGGAGAAGAGCCGCTTGAGCATCAGGGCCTGCGCGACGGAGGTGTCCTGGTATTCGTCGAGGAGCACGACGCGGAACTTGTCGCGCTCGACCTGGCCGACCTCGGGGCACTCCTCGGCCAGCCGGGCCGCCAACGCGATCTGGTCGGAGAAGTCCAGCAGGCCGAGGTGCCGCTTGAGCTCGCGGTAGGACTCGACCAGGCCGAGCAGCTCGGCACGACGGTCGATGGCCGAGATCGCCTTCTCGCACTTCTCGCGGTAGGTCTTGCGGTGCTCGGTGGCCATGCCTGCCTCGAAGAGCGGGCGCTGTGCGGCGTCGTAGGCACGCACCTCGGCGGGAGTGACGAGGTGCTCGCTCATCTCGGCGTCGAGGCTGAGGAGGTACTGGATCACGTGGCGGGGCGAGTCGCTGAGCTGCTCGACCGGTGCCGTGTAGCGCTGCACGGCACGAGCGGCGAGCTGGTAGCGACTGGCATCGGCGATCAGCCGGGTGTCCGGCTCGTGCCCGATGCGGAGGCCGTGCTCGGAGAGGAGGGACGAGGCATAGGAGTGGTAGGTCGCAACGGTGGGCTCCTCGACCTCGTCCTCGGCCTCCCCGTCGGGTCCGACGAGGACGCGGGCGTTGCGTTCGGGCAGCAGACCGGCGTTGCGCAGGCTCTCGCGGATCCGTGTCTGGAGCTCGGCGGTCGCCTTGGTGGTGAACGTGAGTCCGAGGACCTGACCGGGCGACACCTGGCCGGTGGCGACCAGCCAGACCACCCGGGCGGCCATCACCGTGGTCTTGCCGGATCCGGCGCCGGCGATCACGACGGCCGGCTCGAGGGGCGCGGTGATGGCGGCGAACTGCTGGTCGCTGAAGGTCCAGTCGACGCCGAGCAGGTCGCGCAGCTGTTCGGGGGTGTCGATCGTGCGGGCCCGGGGCTGGGTCGTCTGCGTCACGACAGCACCGTCCCCGAGGCCTTGTCCGGGCAGATCGCCGTGAACGAGCACCGGTCGCAGTGCGCGCCGGGGCGCGCCACGAACTCCTCGGCCCGCAGCGCAACCGCGGCCTGCATCAACTGCAGCTCCACCAGACGCGGACCGTCGTCGGCCGGCTGTGACTGGTGCTGCACCTTGGGCAGCGCGTCGCCGATCCGGAGCTGGACGAGCTCGGCTCCGCCGGACCGCACCGGCCGGCCGGCGAGTTCGTCGGCGGCCCCATGGTCGACGGCGAGCTGGTAGAGACCCAGCTGGGAGTGCTGCTCCACGCCGGGTCCGGTGGGGATGTACTTGCCGGTCTTGAGGTCGACGACCACGACCCGGCCCGCCTCGTCGAGCTCGAGCCGGTCGGCGAAGCCGTGCAGGCTCACGACCTGGCCGTCGGGCAGGGTCACCTCGGCCTGCATCCGCGGCTCGAACGCGAGCACCGTGCGGGCGCCGGGCTGCTGGTGCCAGTTGACGAACCGGGTGAGCGCGGCCGCCACCGCCTCGCGCTCGCGGGCGCGGGACCAGGGCGTGCGGAACTCCATCCGACCCCACACCTCGTCGACCAGCGGCATCAGGTCGGTCTCGACGTCCAGCTCGGGCCCCAGGTCCCCCCGGCCGATCCGCTCGGCGATCGCGTGGACGACCTTGCCGAAGCCCTGCCCCGTGGAGCTGACCACCTCGCCGCCGGCCTCGCGCTGCAGGAACCACTGGGCCGGGCAGGTGAGCAGCCCCTCGAGCGCGCTCGCGGAGAGCGTGAGGGGCTGGTCGTCGGGACGCACCGGACGCTCCGACCGGGTCGGCTCGCGCAGCCCCCACCAGGTGGCCGGGTCGGCCGAGGGGGCGACGGGTCGCCCCTGGATGTCGACGTCGGCGAGCATCCTCAGCCTCTTGGCGGCCGCCCGGCGCAGCTGCTCGGGCTGGTCGGAGTCGGCAAGGGTGCGGCGCAGCTCGGAGACGAGACCCGTCATCGACAGGGGTCGCCGCGGCCGCCCGACGCGGTGCTCCGGGTCGCGCCCGAGCTCGTGGACGAACCGGGACGGCTGCTCACCGTCGTCGTCGGGTGACTGGACGGCGGTGACCACGAGCCGCTGGCGGGCACGGGTGCAGGCGACGTAGAAGAGGCGGCGTTCCTCGGCCAGCATCGCGGTGCGGGTCAGGGGCGGGAGCAACCCCTCGGCGCCGATCCGGTCGGCCTGCAGCAGGGAGTCGCGACGACGGAGGTCGGGCCAGGCCCCCTCCTGGACGTGGGCGACGACGACCAGCCTCCACTCCAGCCCCTTGGCGCGGTGCGCGGTGAGGAGGCGTACGGCGGCACCGCGCACGCCACGGTCGGCGAGCGTGTCGGCGGGGATCTCCTGGGCGCGGAGCGTGCCGAGGAACTCGCGGACGCTGGTGTGGCCCTTCTGCTCCTCGGCCCGGGCGGCGACCTCGAACAGCGCACAGATCGCGTCGAGGTCTCGGTGGGCCAGGCGGGCGGCCTGGCCGCCGCCCTGGGTGGCGAGGCGCATCCGGCGGCCCCAGTCGGAGCCTTCCCAGAGGGTCCACAGCGCCTCCTCGGCGGTGGCTCCTTCGGCGAGCCCGGCCCGGGCGGCGGCGACGAGATCGGCGAGCCGCAGGGCACGGCGAGCGGGGGCCCCGTCGAGCCCGGCGAGGATCGTGGGATCGAGGACGGCTCGGCGAACGAGGTCCTTGGCGGCTGCCTCGGGGTTGCGGGCCCGCAGCGCCCTGGTGAGGGCGCGCACGTCGGTGGCGTCGAGGCCACCGAGGGGCGAGGTGAGCAGCGCCTCGGCCCGGTCGGCACCCACGAAGTCCTCCCGCGTCGGGTCGTCGACGTCGGCGTCGATGACGACCGCCAGCGCACCGAGCAACGGGAGCACCGCGGGCTCACGCACCAGCGGGGTCTCGTCGCTGGCGACCTCGACGGGCACACCCGCGGCCGCGAGTGAGCGTCGCAGGGCCGGGATCGACGCACGGCCGGAACGGACCAGGACCGCCATGTCGGACCAGCCGATGCCGTCCTCGAGATGGGCCCGGCGCAACAGGTCGGCGACGTGCTCGGTCTCGGCCCGGGCAGTGTCGAACGTGAGCACCTCGACCGAGCCGGGTCCGAACTCGTTGTCGGCCGGCTCGGGGTTGCGGAACGAGGAGTACTGCTCACGGGGGATGGAGCCGGCCATGCCGATGGAAGCGGCGATCGAGCGCGACGAGCGCAGCAGCCGCGACCCGAATCGGCGGGTGGTGGCAAGAGCGATCACCGGCGCCGGGCCCCCATCCGCTGCCGGGAAGTCGGCAGGGAAGTCGAGGATGCCGCGCACGTCGGCGCCGCGGAAGCCGTAGATCGACTGGTCGGGGTCGCCGACGACCGTCAGGTCGCGACCGTCGCCGGCGAGTGCGCGGAGCAGCGCGACCTGGCTGGGGTCGGTGTCCTGGTATTCGTCGACGAAGACGTGGGCGAACTGTGCGCGCAGGTCGTCGCGGTGCCGCTGCGCCTCGATCACACCCCGGGCGATCAGGTCGGGGTAGTCGATCGCGGACTGGTCGCCGAGGACGTTGAGGTATTGCTCGAGGAAGAGCCCGGCCGCCTCGAACTCCGGGAGGCCCTCGGACCGACCGAGCGCGACCAGGTCGGCCGGGTCGAGACCCCGCTCGCGCGCCCTGGCGAGCACGGCGTGCACCTCGCGCGCGAAACCGCGGGTGCCGACCGCGGCGCGAAGCGCATCGGGCCAGGTGACCGACTCGGGGTTGTCGCTCAGGAGCTCCTGGAGGACGACGTCCTGCTCGGGGGCGGACAGCAGCCGCAGGGGCGCGGCGTACAGCTCGGCCGGCGCGTAGCGCCGCACCAGGCCGTAGGCGAACGAGTGGAACGTGGAGCTGAGACCGGTCGCCATGGTGCGGCCCAGGCGCGCAGTGACGCGGTCGCGCAGCTGCTCGGCGGCCTTGCGGGAGAACGTCAGGGCCAGGATCTGGTCGGGGCGAGCGCCGTCGTCGACGCGTCGCACGATCGCCTCGACCAGCGTGGTGGTCTTGCCGGTGCCGGGGCCGGCCAGGACGAGCAGCGGACCACCGGCGTGGTCGACGACGCGCTGCTGGTGCTCGTCAAGGGTGGGCATCGGTGTGCAGACGGCCGGCCGCAGGAGGCGGTAAGTCGTCGTGGTCATGGCTTCACTCCATCACGAAGCGCCGACAGGTTCGAGACTCTGACCCGCGCGTCCTCAGTGTCTGGTGACAATGGGGCCGTGAGCACCCAACGGACCGTCGCCATCCTGGCCTTCGACGACATGGAGGTCCTCGACTACGCCGGGCCCTACGAGGTCTTCAACGTCGCCGGTGAGCTCGGCGAGGGCAACCCGTTCCGGGTGTTCTCGGTCGGGCTGACGGGTGCGCCCGCGGTCGGACGAGGCGGGTTCACGGTGCAGCCGACGTACTCCCTGGCCGACGCGCCCCCGCCGGACCTGCTGGTGGTGCCGGGCGGTGCTGGCACCCGCCCGCTGTTGAAGGACGAGCGGCTGTTGGCGTGGCTCCGGGAACGCGCCGCCGAGGTCGAGCTGCTGCTGTCGGTCTGCACCGGCTCGCTGCTCCTCGCCCAGGCCGGTCTGCTCGAGCGGCGCCGGGCGACCACCCACCACGACGCGTTCGACGAACTGGCCGCGATCTCGCGGACCACGCACGTCGTGCGGGGCCAGCGTTTCGTGCGCGCCGCCGAGACGATCCTCACCTCGGCCGGCGTCTCCGCGGGCATCGACCTGTCCCTGCACGCCGTCGAGCTGCTGGCCGGCCAGGAGACCCGCGACCGGACGGCGGTCGAGATGGAGTGGATGTGGCAGTCCTGACCGCTGGGTAGCGTCAGCGCCATGACCGACAGCCAACGCGGCCCGCTCTCCGACCTGCTCGTGCTCGACCTCACCCGCGCACTGGCCGGCCCGCAGGCCGCCCTGATGTTCGGCGACATGGGTGCGCGGGTGATCAAGGTCGAGCCGCCGGCCGGCGACGACACCCGTTCCTGGGGCCCGCCGTTCGTCGGCGAGCCCGGTGCCGAGGAGTCGACGTACTTCATGTCGGCGAACCGCAACAAGGAGTCGCTGGTCCTCGACCTCAAGGACCCGGCCGACCGCGATGTCCTCGCGCGGCTCATCGAGCGGGCCGACGTGCTGATGGAGAACTACCGGGTCGGCGTGCTCGACCGGCTGGGCTTCCCGGTGTCGCGGCTGCACGAGCTCAACCCCCAACTCGTGGTGCTCTCGATCACCGGCTTCGGACACGACGGGCCGGATGCCTCACGGGCCTGCTACCACCAGATCGCCCAGGGTGAAGGATGGCTGATGTCGATCACCGGCACGGCGATGCCCACCAAGGTGGGCGTGCCGATAGCGGACCTGTTGGCCGGCATGAACGGCGCGTTCGGGGTCCTCGCGGCGTTGCACGAGCGCGCGACCACCGGCGTCGGCCGCGTCGTGCGCACATCCCTGCTCGCCGGCGTGGTCGGCGTGCACGCGTTCCAGGGCACCCGCTGGACGCTGGCCGGTGAGGTGCCGGG
>JAOPXM010000166.1 GCA_025965125.1 Nocardioides sp. | reverse complement strand
GCCGGGCCAGTTCGTCGTACGCCGACTGACCCATCATCGCGACCAGCTCGGCGGCCGAGGTGAGGTAGACGGGCTCGACGGCGACGTGCGCCTCGGTGTTGCCCGAGCAGTACCAGTCGAGGTCGTGGCCGCCCGGACCCCAGCCGCGGCGGTCGTACTCGCCGATCGACACCTCGGTGTACTCGGTCTCGTCCTGGCGCACGACGTTGCGGAAGGTGCGCCGGATCGGCAGCTGCCAGCACACGTCGGGCTTGGTCTCGAGCGGGTTGCGGCCCTGCACGTAGGCCAGTGCGTGCAACGCGCAACCGGCGCCGAGGTGGAAGTCGGTGCGGTTCGCGAAGACACAGGCCTGCTGGCCATTGACCTCGTGGGTCCGCGTCTTGCGCTCGCCCTCCTCGTCGGTCTCGATCCAGTCCTTCTTCTTCACCGCCCGGCCCGCCGGCTTGAACTGCCACAGCTCGTCGTCGAGCTGGTCGACGAAGCCGGCAACGCGCTTCTCGTCGTCCTTGTCGGCGAAGTGCGCACCGAGCGTGCAGCAGCCCGTGTCCGGAGAGCTGGAGTAGATCCCCTTGCAGCCCTGGCCGAAAATGCACGTGTAGCTCGACGTCAGCCAGGTGAGGTCGCAGCGCATCACCTCGGACTCGTCGTCGGGATTCACGAACTCGACGTAGGCGCGGGGAAAGACGAGATCGACTTCGGGCACCTCTCAAGCCTACGGCTCGCGGTCACGTCGAGCGTTGCCCGCGGTGCCCGTGGACGGTCGGGCGGGGAGCGCTACCGTGAAGCCATGAGGTTGGGGGTTCTCGACATCGGCTCCAACACCGGGCATCTGCTCGTGGTGGATGCCCACGGTGGCGCCGCGCCACTCCCGGCCTTCTCCTACAAGGAGCCGTTGCGACTGGCAGAGCACCTCGTCGAGTCCGGCGACGACCAGGGTGCGGTGTCGAAGACCGGGATCGACGCCCTCACCGGCTTCACCGCCCACGCCCTCGTGGTGGCGGAGGACAAGGGCTGTGAGGACATGCTGGCGTTCGCGACGTCTGCGGTCCGCGACGCGGTCAACGCCGAGGCAGTGCTGGAGCATGTCCGAGACACCACCGGCGTCGCCATCGCGGTGCTGTCCGGCGAGGACGAGGCCCGACTCACGTTCCTGGCCGTACGACGATGGTTCGGGTGGTCCGCCGGCCGGCTGGCGGTCTTCGACATCGGAGGCGGCTCCCTGGAGATCGCCGGTGGCGGGGACGAGGCGCCCGACGTCGCCTGGTCGCTGCCGCTGGGCGCGGCCCGGCTGGCGCGTCAGTTCTTCGCCGCCGGAGCGCTCGACGACGACGTGATCCGCGGGCTGCGCAAGCAGATCCGCACCGAGATCGCTCGTGATGCCGGCAACCTGTTGCGCGCAGGGACCCCGGACCGGGCGGCGGCGACGTCCAAGACCTTCCGGTCGCTGGCCCGGATCTGTGGCGCGGCGCCGTCCGGGGACGGCGCGCTGGTCCCTCGGACGCTGTCGCGCTCGGACCTCTCCGAGTGGATCCCCAAGCTGATCGCGATGTCACCGGCCGACCTTGCCGACCTGCCCGGGGTGTCGCCCAGCCGCACCCACCAGATCGTGCCCGGTGCGCTCGTCGCTGAGGCCTGCATGGACATCTTCGACCTGTCGGCACTGGAGATCTGCCCCTGGGCGCTCCGCGAAGGCGTCATCCTGGAGCGACTCGACCAGCTCAGCGTCCTGGGATGATCACCCCAGACGAATGCTCGCTGCGCTCCGCCTCGAACGGGGATCTCGAGCCATGACCAACCGCATCGGCCTGTCCACGGCGTCCGTCTACCCGGAGTCGTCGGCGCACGCGTTCGGCTATGCCGCCGCCCTCGGCTACGACACCGTCGAGGTGATGGTGGGCATCGATGCACTGAGCCAGCAGACCAGCGCGGTGGCCCAGCTCTCCGATCACCACGAGATCCCGATCAGCGCCGTGCACGCGCCGTGTCTGCTGTTCACCCAGCGGGTGTGGGGCACCGAGCCCTGGGGCAAGCTCGAGCGATCCGCCGAGATGGCACAGGCGGTCGGTGCCGCGGTGGTCGTCGTACACCCGCCGTTCCGCTGGCAGCGCGACTACGCCCGCGACTTCGTCAACGGAATCGCGGCCATCGAGGAGTCCACCGGGATCGCGTTCGCGGTCGAGAACATGTACCCCTGGCGGGCGACGTCGAAGCGGGGCGTGGAGATGTACCTCCCCGGCTGGGACCCGTCCGAGGAGCCCTACGCCAACACGACCATCGATCTCTCGCACGCGGCCATCGCCGCCTCCGACCCCATCTCGATGGCGCGCCGGCTCGGGGACCGGCTGCGACACATCCACCTCACCGACGGCACGGGTTCGGCCAAGGACGAGCACCTCGTGCCGGGCCGGGGCTCGATGGGAGCCGCCGGGTTCCTGCAGCACCTGGCTCAGACCGGCTTCGCCGGCGAGGTGATCGTCGAGATCAACACCCGCAAGTGCAACACCCGTGAAGAGCGCGAGCTCGACCTGCGGGAGTCCCTGGAGTTCGCGCGCGAGCATCTCGCGGTGACCACCCCTTGACCACTGCCCGCCGCGGTCGTCGCCCGGGCGCACCCGACGTCCTGGCACGCGGCCTCACGGTCGTACGCGGCGGCAGGAGCGTGCTCACCGATCTCGACCTGACCATTGGTGGCGGGGTGACCGGGCTGCTCGGCCCGTCGGGTTGCGGCAAGTCCACCCTGATGCGGGCACTCGTGGGTGTCCAGCGCGTGGCCGGTGGCGAGGTGACCGTGTTCGGGGAGCCCGGTGGGAGCAAGGCGCTGCGCAACCGCGTCGGCTACGTCACCCAGGCCGCCAGCGTCTACGACGACCTGACCGTTGCCGAGAACCTGAAGTTCTTCGCACGGGTCCTGGCGGTGGGCCCCGATGAGGTCGACCGGGCGATCGAGTCGGTCGACCTGCGCAGTCACCGGGACCAGGTCGTCGGGCGGCTCAGCGGCGGTCAGCGGTCCCGTGTGAGCCTGGCCGTGGCCCTGCTCACCACTCCGGACCTGCTCGTCCTGGACGAACCGACGGTCGGCCTCGACCCGGTGCTGCGCCGTGATCTGTGGGCGCTGTTCCACCGGCTCGCCGACGACGGCGCCGCGGTGCTCGTCTCCAGCCACGTCATGGACGAGGCCGAACGCTGCGACCGACTGCTGTTGATGCGAGAGGGCCGGATCCTCGCCGACGGGACGCCGACCGAGATCAAGGAGAAGACGGCCACGCACGACGTCGAGTCGGCATTCCTGGCGATCGTGGAGCAGGACGCGGCATGAACCTCACTCCACTGAGCCCCCGCATCCTTCTCGCCGTCGCGGGCCGGGTCCTGACCCAGATCCGGCGCGACCATCGGACGCTGGCGATGCTGCTCGTGCTGCCCTGCCTGCTGATCACGCTGCTGTGGTGGATGTTCGACGGGCCGGCTGGGGCTGCGGGCACGACGTTCGACCGGATCGGGCCGGCCGTGCTGGCGATGTTCCCGTTCATCGTGATGTTCCTGGTGACCAGCGTGACGACGCTGCGTGAACGGTCCAGCGGCACCCTCGAACGGCTCCTCGCGATGCCGATGGGCAAGCTCGACTTCCTGGGCGGCTACGCACTCGCGTTCGGGGCGGTGGCTGCCGTGCAGTCGGTGCTTGCGGTGTCGGTGAGCGTCGGCCTGCTCGGTCTGGACGTCCAGGGGCCGGTATGGCTCTTGACGCTCGTGGCAGTCGCCGACGCCGTGCTCGGAACGGCGCTCGGGCTGTTCGTCAGCGCCTTCGCCCAGACGGAGTTCCAGGCCGTCCAGTTCATGCCCGCCGTCGTGATCCCACAGATCCTGTTGTGCGGGCTGTTCGTCCCGCGGGACCTCCTGCCCGACGTCCTGGGTGCGGTGAGCGACGTACTCCCGCTGTCCTACGCGGTCGACGCGATGCAGCACCTGACTCGCACCTCGAGCACCGCCGTCGTGTGGCAGGACCTTGCCGTCGTGGCCGGTTTCGCACTGGCCGGGCTGGCCCTCGGCGCTGCCACCCTGCGACGGCGCACCGCGTAACCTTGCGGTCATGTCGTTGCTCCGCCAGCCCATCCTGCTGCTGTCTCGCAGCCGGCAGATCAAGAAGCTCGTCAGCACCCTGCCGGTCACGTCGGGCATCGTCACCAGCTACGTCCCCGGGGAGACCACCAGCACGGCGGTCGACGCGACCGCCGGGCTGGTCGACGACGGGCTGAAGGCGACCCTCGACTTCCTCGGCGAGGACACGCTGGACGCCGACCAGGCCGAGACAACCGTGAACGCCTACCTCGACCTGCTCCAGCAGCTCGCCGCGGGTGGCCTCACCCGGCACGCCGAGGTGTCGGTCAAGCTGTCCGCGATCGGCCAGGCGCTGCCTGACTCCGTCGCAGGAGGGGGCCACAAGATCGCCCTCGAGAACGCCCGCACCATCTGCCGGGCGGCCCGCAACGCCGGCACGACCGTGACCCTCGACATGGAGGACCACACCACCACGGAGTCGACGCTCGCGGTGCTGCGCGAGCTGCGCAAGGACTTCCCCGAGACGGGCGCCGTGCTGCAGGCCTACCTGCACCGGACCGAGGCCGACTGCCGAGCCCTGGCCTACGAAGGCTCGCGGGTCAGGCTGTGCAAGGGCGCCTACCAGGAGCCCGAGACGGTCGCGTTCCAGGACCGCCTCGACGTCGACAAGTCCTACGTCCGCTGCCTCAAGGTGCTGCTGGCCGGTCAGGGCTACCCGATGATCGCGACCCATGACCCGCGCATGGTCGAGATCGCCTCGTCACTGGCGAGCCGTTACGGCCGGGCTCAGGGGTCCTACGAGTTCCAGATGCTCTACGGCATCCGGCCCGAGGAGCAGAAGCGGCTGGCCTCGAGCGGCGAGACGGTGCGGGTCTACATTCCCTACGGCCTCGAGTGGTACGGCTACCTCATGAGAAGGCTCGCCGAGCGTCCGCAGAACCTGTCATTCTTCCTGAAGTCCCTGATCTCGAAGAAGTAGCTGCCCCAGAATCGAGCCCACGCATGTCCCAGACCGCGATCATCGGTGCCGGCGTGATGGGCGAGACACTCCTGTCGGGACTCGTCCGAGCCGGTCGTCGGGTCGACCACCTGCTGGTCGGCGAGAAGCGCCCGGAGCGGGCCCTCGAGCTCGAGGAGCGGTACGGCGTCGCCGTCGTCGGCAACCTCGAGGCGGCTGGCAAGGCCGACACGATCGCCCTGGTCGTGAAGCCGCAGGACATGGGCGACGTGCTCGCCGAGATCGCCCCCGTGCTGCGACCGGGGCAGCTGCTCGTGTCGCTGGCGGCCGGCATCACGACCGCGTTCATCGAGTCGCGGGTCCCCGAGGGTGTCGCCGTCGTGCGCGTCATGCCCAACACGCCCGCCCTGGTGGACGAGGGCATGGCCGCGATCTCGCCCGGATCACACTGCAGCGAGGAGCACCTCGCCGAGGCGGAGGCCCTGATGGCCTCGGTCGGCAAGGTGCTGCGCATCCCCGAGCGTCAGCAGGACGCAGTCACGGCGATCTCCGGGTCCGGGCCGGCGTACATCTTCTTCGTGGTCGAGTCGATGATCGAGGCCGGCGTGCACCTTGGCCTGCCGCGGACGACCGCCACCGAGCTCGTGATCCAGACCCTCGTCGGCTCCGCCAAGATGCTGCGCGAGACGGGCACCCACCCGACCGTGCTCCGCGAACAGGTCACCTCGCCCGGCGGCACCACGGCCTCCGCACTCCGGGAGCTGGAGATCCACAAGGTCCGGGCGGCGTTCCTGGCCGCCATGGAGGCCGCCCGCAACCGCTCGCGCGAGCTGGCCGAGGGCAACTGACCGGCGTGCAGGCCTACCGCACGCCCGACGACCGCTTCGCCGGCCTGAGTGGCTTCCCGTACGAGCCGCAGTACACCGAAGTCGCCGATCCCGATGGCGGCACCCTGCGGATGGCGTGGGTGGAGGCGGGTCCGGCCGACGGGCCGGTCGCGCTGCTGCTGCACGGCGAACCGACGTGGTCCTTCCTCTACCGCAAGGTGATGGCCGTTCTCGCCGACGCCGGCATCCGGGCGATCGCTCCCGACCTCGTCGGTTTCGGTCGCTCGGACAAGCCGCTGAGCACCGAGGACCACACGTTCGCCAGGCACGTCGAGTGGGTGCGCGAGCTTGCGTTCGACCATCTGGGCCTCGCCGACGTCACGCTGGTCGGCCAGGACTGGGGCGGCCTGATCGGGCTGCGGCTCGTCGCCGAGCACCCGGACCGCTTCGCCCGCGTCGTGGCCGCCAACACCGGCCTGCCGACCGGTGACCAGGCGATGCCCGAGCTCTGGTGGATGTTCCACGACGCCGTCGAGTCGGCCGAGAGCCTCGACATCGGCCGCTTCGTCGAGGCCGGCTGCGTCCGGGGCCTCGCAGATGCCGACCGGGCGGCGTACGACGCGCCGTTCCCGGACGAGGCCTCGAAGGCCGGCCCGCGGGTGATGCCGACCCTGGTCCCCACCACGCCGGAAGATCCCGCGGCCGCCGCCAACCGGGCCGCCTGGGAGGTCCTGATGGCCTGGGACAAGCCGTTCCTGGCGGCGTTCAGCGACGGTGACCCCATCACCGGCGACATGGCACCGATCCTCGTCAAGCTCGTGCCAGGAGCCCACGGCCTGGAGCACCCGACGATCACCAGCGCCGGCCACTTCCTGCAGGAAGACGCCGGCGAGGAGCTCGGCCGCGTGGTCGCGAGCTTCCTGACCTGAGTCACGACAGCCCGATCGCGGCCTCGGCCGCCGCGAGCACCGGCGCGGTCACCGCGCGGCACCGGGCCGCCCCGGCGTCGTACACCCCGGAGACGTGGGCGGCGTCCGAGGCCAGGTCGTCGTACCGCTTGCGGACCGGCTCGAGCTCGGCCACCACCGCGTCGGTGACGGCCTTCTTGAGGGCGCCGTACGTCGTGATCGCGTCCGCCGAGCCCCCACAGGCAATGAGGATCTCCAGCAGGTTGGTCACACCCGGTTTGGTCTCCCGGTCCGCTCGCACCGCCCGGGCTCCCGTCTCGCTGTCGGTCACGGCACGGCCGACCTTGCGCCGGATCACGTCGGGGGAGTCCAGCAGTCGGATCGCGCCGGGCCCTGCCGCGCCGGACTTGCCCATCTTCGAGGTCGGGTCAGCGAGGTCCATCACCCGCGCACCGGCGGCCGGGGTGGTGATCTCGGGGACCGTGAACACCGGCCCATAGCTGCTGTTGAAGCGCATCGCGAGGTCGCGAGTCAGCTCGACGTGCTGGCGCTGGTCGTCGCCCACCGGGACCTGGGCGGGCCGGTAGAGCAGGATGTCGGCCGCCATCAGCGCCGGATACGTGTAGAGCGAGACCCGGACCGAGTCCTGCTGCCCGCGCTTCTCCTTGAACTGGATCATCCGGTTCAGCTCGCCGGTCGAGGCAACGCACTCGAGCAGGTACGCGAGCTGGGCGTGCGCCGGCACCCGGCTCTGCACGAACAGCGTCGAGGCATCGAGGCCGACCGCCAGCAGGAGCGTCGCCAGCTCCGTGGTGTGCTGCCTCAGCTCGAGAGGGTCGTGCGGGACCGTCAGTGCGTGCAGGTCGGCGACGCCGTAGAAGCAGTCGGCCTCGTGCTGGCCGGCCGCCATGGGCCGGAGCGCGCCGAGGTAGTTGCCGAGCGTGAGGTGCCCGGTGGGCTTGAGCAACGAGAGCCGCCGGGTCGTGGTGGTGGTCATGGGTCCTCCTGGAGGTGAGAGCCCACGAACGACCGTCGTCCAAAAATGCAGAACGGCCGCCCGCGGGCGGCCGTGTGAAGTGCGTGCTTCAGAGGGGTCCGCCGGTCAGGCGGCCCACCACTGGGTCGAGCGGTTCGTCAGCACATCACCACCTTAGCGCCAACCACCGCGTGGGCGCCGAGTAGCGTCGTGGGCATGTTCTGCCCGGGACCGGCGACGGTCGTCTTCGACCCGAGCCTGACGGAGTACGACTTCGGCGTGGCCCACCCGATGTCCCCGGTCCGCGTCGACCTGACCATGCGGCTGGCCGGCGAGCTCGGCGTCACCGGGACGAACGGGTTGCGCCTGGTGCCTGCGCCGGTTGCCAGCGAGGAGCTCATTGCCACCGTGCACGAGCCGCAGCTGATCGAGGCGGTCCAGCGGGCGGGTTCGAAGCACACCGCGGACGCGGGGCGCGGCCTCGGCACCGACGACAACCCGATCTTCCCGGGCATGCATCACGCGACGGCACACATCGTCGGTGCCAGCGTCGAGGCCTTCCGGCAGGTGTGGAGCGGCGAGTCGCTGCACTCGGCCAACATCACCGGCGGGCTGCACCACGCCATGCGCGACCGGGCCAGCGGCTTCTGCATCTACAACGACGTCGCCGTCGGTATCCAGTACCTCCTGGACCAGGGCGCGCAGAAGGTCGCCTACGTCGACGTCGACGTGCACCACGGTGACGGCGTCGAGCGGATCTTCTGGGACGACCCGCGCGTGCTCACCATCTCGCTGCACGAGACCGGGCAGATGCTGTTCCCGGGGACCGGGTTCCCGCAGGACCTCGGCGGCCCGGACGCGCAGGGGTCCGCGGTCAACGTCGCGCTCCCTCCCGGCACCGCCGACGCCGGCTGGCTCAGGGCCTTCCACGCCGTCGTGCCCCCTCTCCTGCGCGAGTTCGCACCGGACGTGCTGGTGACCCAGCAGGGCTGCGACTCGCACGCCGACGACCCCCTTGCCCACCTGATGCTCAGCGTGGACGGCCAGCGGGCGGCGTACCTCGCCCTGCATGACCTGGCGCACGAGGTGGCGGGCGGGCGCTGGGTGGTCACCGGGGGCGGTGGCTACGCCCTGGTCGAGGTGGTGCCGCGCGCCTGGACCCACCTGCTCGCTATCGTCGGCGGGACCCCGCTCGATCCCGGCACCGAGACCCCCGGAG
>JAOPXM010000163.1 GCA_025965125.1 Nocardioides sp. | reverse complement strand
GTCTCGGACGGCGTCTTGCCGACCTTGACACCGGCAGCCTCGAGGGCCTCCTTCTTGGCCTGCGCGGTGCCGGACGAGCCGGACACGATCGCGCCGGCGTGGCCCATCGTCTTGCCCTCGGGGGCGGTGAAGCCCGCGACGTACCCGACGACTGGCTTGGTGACATGGTCCTTGATGTACGCCGCAGCCCGCTCCTCGGCGTCGCCGCCGATCTCGCCGATCATCACGATCGCCAAGGTCTCGGGGTCGGCCTCGAACGCCGCGAGGGCGTCGATGTGGGTGGTGCCCACGATCGGGTCACCGCCGATGCCGATGGCGGTCGAGAAGCCGTGGTCACGGAGCTCGAACATCATCTGGTAGGTCAGCGTGCCCGACTTCGAGACCAGCCCGACCGGGCCCTTGCCGGCGATCGTCGCGGGCGTGATGCCGGCCAGGGCCTCGCCCGGCGTGATGATGCCCGGACAGTTCGGGCCGATCATCCGGGTCTGCTTGCCCTGCAGGTAGGACCACACCTCGGCGGTGTCCTGGACGGGGACACCCTCGGTGATGACCACGAGCAGGCCGATCCCTGCGTCGATGGCCTCGATGCAGGCATCCTTGGTGAAGGGCGGCGGCACGAACGCGACCGACACGTCGGCACCGGTCTCGGACATCGCCTCCTTCACCGAGGCGAAGACGGGCAGCTCGACGCTGCTGCCGTCAGCCGCGGTGTGGGTGACGGTGGTGCCGGCCTTGCGGGCGTTCACGCCACCGACGACCTGGGTGCCGCTCTTGAGCATCAGGGCGGTGTGCTTGGTGCCCTCGCCGCCGGTGATGCCCTGGACGATGACCTTGGAGTCCTTGTTGAGGTAGATAGACATGTGTCAGTCCGTCACTTTCCGGCGTTCGCGAGCTCGGCGGCCCGGTCGGCCGCGCCGTCCATGGTGTCCACCAGAGTCACCAGGGGGTGGTTTCTCTCGGCGAGGATGCGCCGGCCCTCTTCGACGTTGTTGCCGTCGAGCCGGACCACGAGCGGCTTGCTCGCCTCGTCGCCGAGGATGTCGAGCGCACCCACGATGCCGTTCGCGACCGCGTCGCACGACGTGATGCCGCCGAACACGTTCACGAACACGGCCTTGACCTGCTCGTCGTGGAGGATCACGTCCAGGCCGTCGGCCATCACCTGGGCGGAGGCGCCGCCTCCGATGTCGAGGAAGTTGGCGGGCTTGACCCCGCCGTGCGCCTCGCCGGCGTACGCAACGACGTCGAGGGTGCTCATCACGAGGCCCGCGCCGTTGCCGATGATGCCGACGGATCCGTCGAGCTTGACGTAGTTGAGGCCCTTCTCCTTGGCCTTCGCCTCGAGGGGGTCGGCCGCGGCCTTGTCCTCGAACTGGGCGTGGTCGGGGTGGCGGAACTCGGCGTTCTCGTCCAGCGAGACCTTGCCGTCCAGCGCCTCGAGGGTGTCGCCGGCGAGACGGGCCAGCGGGTTCACCTCGACGAGCGTGGCGTCCTCCTCCACGAACACCTTCCAGAGCGAGAGCACCATCTGTACTGCCTGCTCGGTCAACGCGTCGGGGAACTTCGCCTCCGCGACGATCGCACGCGCCTTCTCCTCGTCGACGCCGCTGCCCGGGTCGATTGGGATCTGCCGGACCGCGTCGGGGTTGGTCTTGGCGACCTCCTCGATCTCCACGCCGCCCTCGACGCTGGCGATGCAGAGGTACTGCCGGTTCGCCCGGTCGAGCAGGAACGAGAAGTAGTACTCCTCCTCGATGCTCGCCGCCGGGGCGATCAGGACCCGGTTGACCGTGAGTCCCTTGATCTCCATGCCGAGGATCGCCTCGGCGTGTGTCTCGGCCTCGTCGGGCGTCTTGGCCAGCTTCACGCCGCCGGCCTTGCCCCGCCCGCCCGCCTTGACCTGTGCCTTGACCACGACCACGCCGAGCTTCTCGGCAGCGGCGCGAGCCTCGGCGGGGGTGTTGGCGACGATGCCGAGGGTCACGGCCACGTCATGCTTGGCGAAGAGTTCCTTCGCCTGGTACTCCATCAGATCCACGGATACACCTATGTCTGTTGTCGGAGGGGCAGCGCGACGGCGCAGCTGCCACGTATCTCCGCGGCACCCTAGTCCCGTTGCGCGGGTCGCGACGAGGCGCGGGGTCCTCGACGTGACGCAACACATATGACCGGTCGGTAACCGTCGTAACCTCCTGGCCCGGCTCGCCACGACCTCGGTTCACGCGTGATCGGAGCCCTGCTCGGCGTCCGCGAAGTACGACGCGACCCACCCGGTGATCTCGGTGGTCGCGGCGCCGGGCGTGAAGACCTTGGCAACGCCCATCTCCTCGAGGACCGGGATGTCCTCCTCGGGGATGATTCCGCCCCCGAAGACAATGATGTCGGCGGCGTCGCGCTCGGCGAGCAGGTCGATCAGCTTGCGGAACAGCGTCATGTGCGCGCCCGAGAGCACCGACAGGCCGATCAGGTCGGCGTCCTCCTGGATGGCCGTCTCGACGATCTGCTCGGGCGTCTGGTGCAGCCCGGTGTAGATCACCTCGTGGCCGGCGTCCCGCAGGGCGCGCGCCACGATCTTGGCGCCGCGGTCGTGGCCGTCCAGACCAGGCTTGCCGACGACGATCCGGATCCGCCGGGCCGAGCCTGTCGAGGTCATGTCCGCAGGTTATCCCGCCGGAACGGTCTCGCCACGGCCCCGAGTTGTGCACACTCAGTGGACGCCCCGATTTCCAGAGCCGTGACCGATCCGTTACAGTCTGGGCTCGCCTAAACCACGCATCACAAACCCCGATCTCCGGAGTTCATCGATTCATGGGCAACCACCGAGCGGAACGTCGCGGCCCACGCCGCACGACCTCGGAGACCCCGAACTACACCGGGCGGCGTGTTGCTGGTCGAGCCGACACCGAGACCGCCACGGTCTTCGACGACTTCGATGTGACCCAGGAGCTGCCGCTCCTGCGGGCCCAGCCACCCGGCCGGCGCAAGGCGATCAGGCACGCCGGCTCACGCGGCCCGCTCTTCCGCGGGCTCCCCTCGGCCCCGATCCTGCTCGGCGTTGCCGCCCTCGCGCTCTCCGCGGGCGGCGCTGTCACCGCAGCCGACCCCGGGCTGGTCGGTCAGGCCCAGCCCCGGCTGAGCCAGGCAAGTGCCCTCACCGGCACCAGCGACACGACGAAGGCCAGCAACGTCAAGACCCGCACCGCCACGATCAGTCGTGACTCGCGCCGCGACGCGCTCGCCGCTGCCTCCGACGCCGACCTCGTGGCCGCGGCAGAGCAGCAGATGCAGGAGCGCAACGTTGCTCTCGCCAAGCTGGCGAAGCAGGCCGAGGCCATGTCGGCCAAGAAGCTGCTCAACCAGTGGGTGCTGCCGGTCTCCGGCTACCACCTGACCGCCCGGTTCGGCGACTACGGGCTGTGGTCGACGTTCCACACCGGCCTCGACTTCGCGGCGCCGACCGGCACCCCGATCCGGGCCGTGGCGAACGGCGTCGTCACGTCAGTGGCCTACGACGGGTCCTACGGCAACAAGACCGTGATCACCCTCGACGACGGCACCGAGCTGTGGTTCTGCCACCAGAACTCCACCGTCGTCAACACCGGCGACGTCGTCAGCGCCGGCGACCTCATCGGCTACATCGGCTCGACCGGCCACGTGACCGGCCCGCACCTGCACCTCGAGGTCCGACCCGGCGGCGGCGACCCGGTCGATCCCTTCCCGGCTCTGGTGCTGCACGGCCTCAACCCCTGACCCAGGGTCAGAGCTTCTCCACCGGCGCATAGCGCAGCAGCAGCCGCTTGACGCCCTCGGAGCCGAAGTCGATCGAGGCGACGGCCTTGTCCGCGGCACCTTCCAGCGCGACCACCGTGCCCATCCCGAACGAGTCGTGCACCACCCGGTCACCCGGCTCGAGGGCGGGCACCGCACGCGCCGGCTTGGACTTGGCCGCGGCGTCGGCCCGCAGCGCGGCTGACGAGAAGTTGCGACGCCCCGCCTCAGTGGGACTGCCGAGCCGTGACGACGGTGAACCGCTGAGGTCGGGCCGGTTCCACGCGGTCTGGGCCGCCTCGGTGCGGCGCCAGTCGACGAGGTCGACGGGCAGCTCGTCGAGGAAGCGCGAGCCGGGGTTGTGCGACGGGGCGCCCCAGGCGGACCGCACCACCGCCCGGGAGATGTAGAGACGCTCACGCGCCCGGGTGACCCCGACGTACGCCAGCCGGCGCTCCTCCTCCAGCTCGGGCTGGTCACCGAGCGAGCGAGCGTGGGGGAACACCCCGTCCTCGAGGCCGGTGAGAAACACGACCGGGAACTCGAGTCCTTTGGCGGTGTGCAGCGTCATCAGCGTCACGACGCCGCTGTCGTCGGTCGGGTCGGGGATCTGGTCGGTGTCGGCGACCAGCGCGACCCGCTCGAGGAAGTCGGACAGCCCGGGCGCGACGATGCCCGCGTCGACGTCGGCAGGATCGGCAGACGGTCCAGCGACCGGATCGTCTGAGAACTCCCGCGCCACGGCCACCAGCTCGGCGAGGTTCTCCAGGCGGGTGGCGTCCTGCGGGTCGTCGGACGCCTCGAGCTCGGCGAGGTAGCCGGAGCGCGCGAGCACGCTCTCGAGAATGACGTCGGCGCGCTCGTCGGCGTCGACCATCGACTGCAGCTCCTCGACCATGGCCACGAAGGCCTTGATGTTGGTCAAGGAGCGGGTGGCGATGCCGGGGGCCTGGTCCGCTCGTCGAAGCGCCTCCCAGAACGTGATCCGGTCGCGCTCGGCCAGCGAGTTCACACACGCAACGGCACGATCGCCGATGCCGCGCTTGGGGGTGTTGAGGATCCGTCGGAGAGAGACCTGGTCGTCGGGGTTGGCGAGCATCCGGAGGTAGGCCAACGCATCGCGGACCTCGCGCCGTTCGTAGAACCGGACGCCGCCGACGACCTTGTAGGGCTGGCCGGTGCGGATGAACACTTCCTCGAACACGCGGGACTGTGCGTTGGTGCGATAGAAGACGGCGACGTCGGCCGGACGCACCCCCTGGTCCGTCAACGCGTCGATCTCACCCGAGACGAACCGCGCTTCGTCGTGCTCGTCGTCTGCGACGTAGCCGACGATGCGGGCACCGTCGCCGGCGTCGGACCACAGCACCTTGTCCTTGCGGCCCTTGTTGTGGCCGATGACCGAGTTGGCCGCCGTGAGGATCGTCTGGGTCGAGCGGTAGTTCTGCTCGAGCAGGATCGAGGTGGCGTTCGGGAAGTCCTGCTCGAAGTCGAGGATGTTGCGGATGTTGGCGCCCCGGAACGCGTAGATCGACTGGTCTGCGTCGCCGACCACCATCAGCTCCGCTGGCTCGACCCGCTCCGCCGGCGCCCCGTCGTCCGACCCCGGTTCCTCGAACTGGTCGGCACAGAGCTCGTGGATGAGGGCGTACTGCGCGTGGTTGGTGTCCTGGTACTCGTCGACCAGCACATGACGGAACCGTCGGCGGTAGGTCTCCCGCACCTCGGGGAACGTCTGGAACAGGTGGACGGTGGTCATGATCAGGTCGTCGAAGTCGAGCGCGTTGGCCTGCCGAAGCCGCTGCTGGTAGAGCGTGTAGGCCGCGGCGTACGTCTCCTCCAGCTGGTTGCGGGCCTCCTTGGTTGCGTCCTCCGCGTCCCGCAGCTCGTTCTTGTGGTTGGACACCCAGTGCAGCAGGGCGCCCGGCTGGAAGCGCTTCGGGTCGAGGTCGAGATCCTTCGCGACCAGGGCCATCAGCCGCTTCTGGTCGGCCGCGTCGTAGATCGAGAAGCTCGACTTGTAGCCGAGCTTGTCGATCTCCTTGCGCAGGATCCGCACGCACGCCGAGTGGAACGTCGAGACCCACATGATCCGCGCGCGCTTGCCGACGAGCTCCTCGACGCGCTCCTTCATCTCGGCGGCGGCCTTGTTGGTGAACGTGATCGCCAGGATCGACCCGGGGTGCGCCTTGCGCTCGGAGATCAACCAGGCGATCCGCCTGGTCAGGACGCGGGTCTTTCCCGAGCCGGCGCCGGCCACCACCAGGAGCGGCGCGCCCTCGTGCACGACCGCTGCGCGCTGGGGTTCGTTGAGGCCCTCGAGGAGCTCGTCGCGGGTCGGCCCACGCCGCGTGGTGCGAGGCTCGGCGGGTGCGTCGGCGTCGGCGAACGCCTCGAGGCCGGGGATGGGGGCGGAAGAACTCATGCTCCGTTCACCCTACGTGCGCGCACCCCCTGCCGGATGGGTCAGTAGCTGCCGTGGGCGGGCGACCAGAAGACCGCCACCGCGATGTTCGCAAGCGTCAGCAGCAGCAGTCCGAGCCAGAGGGCCTGCGAAATCCGCTCCTTGCGCATGTTGGCCATCACGAGGACCAGGATGACGAGCCCGATCACCAGCTTCACGCCGATCTTCGCGTGGTTGACCGAGACGTCGTCAGCCTCGAGCACGCCGACCAGGGCCAGGCCGGCCAGGACGGCGGTGCCGGCTCCGTCGCGCATCAGTTCGTTGACCCGCTTCACGGGCTCACGAGCCTGGACGAGCAGCCCTCCGAGCAGGGCCGCGAAACCCAGGATGTGCACGAAGAGCAGGATCAGCCTCAGGATCTCCATGCAACGGAGCCTAGCGAGGTCGATCCGGAGTCACTGAACACGGGAAACCCTCACTGAGCCCAGGTAATAACCCGGGCGAAGTGACGGTTTCACTGGTTAACCAGTGAAACCGCCCCCTCACAGCAACCGCCGGTCCGAGGCCCAGCGGCTGAGCTCGTGGCGCGAGGAGAGCTGCAGTTTGCGCAGCACGCTCGACATGTGGGTCTCGACGGTCTTGATGGAGATGAACAGCTCCTTCGCGACCTCCTTGTACGCGTAGCCGCGCGCGATCAACCGCATCACCTCACGCTCGCGTTCGGTGAGCCGGTCGAGGTCCTCGTCGACCGCGGCGACGTCGATCGTCCCGGCAAAGGCGTCGAGCACGAAACCGGCCAGCCGTGGCGAGAAGACGGCGTCGCCGCCGGAGACGCGCTGGATCGCGGAGACCAGCTCCGGCCCGGTGATGGTCTTGGTGACGTAGCCGCGCGCACCGCCACGGATCGTGCCGATCACGTCCTCCGCGGCGTCGCTCACACTCAGGGCGAGGTAGCGCGGCACCTGTCCACCCGTCGCAAAGGCGGTGGACAAGGCCACTTTCCGCATGACCTCGACGCCCCCGCCACCGGGCAGGTGTACGTCGAGGAGCACCACGTCGGGCCGGTGCTCGATCACGGCAGCGACGGCCTCGTCGACGTCGGCGGCCTCGGCCCGCACGTCGACGGCATCGCCCAGCTCGGCTCGGACCCCACGCCGGAACATGGCGTGGTCGTCCACCAGGACGACGGTCACGCGTGCCTCTTGTTCCTCAGCCATCGGACTCCTCCTGTCGCGGGAGGTGCAGGCGCACCTCGGTGCCGGTGTCCGGCGACGAGCGGATCTCGGCCGAGCCTCCATGGCGGGTCATGCGGTCGATGATGCTGTTCCTGACTCCGTAGCGGTCAGCCGGGGTGGTGGACGGGTCGAAACCCTTGCCCCGGTCGCGCACGAAGACGTCGACCGAGGCGGTGGTGATCTCGACGTACACGTCGACGTGCCCGGTGCCCGCGTGTTTCGCGGCGTTCGTCATCGCCTCGCGGGTGGCCGCGACCACCGGACGCAGGGCGTCGTCGAAGTCGCAGTCGCCGACCGCGACCACGTCGACCGACACCGCGTGCGCGTCCTCGACCTCGGCAGCGATCCCGCGCACGGCACTGGCGACGCTCCGCTCGTCGGTCGACTCCCCGACGTACAGCCAGGACCTCAGGTCGCGCTCCTGGGACCTGGCGAGCCGGGCGACCGTGGCCTGGTCACCGGAGTTCTTCTGGATGAGCGCGAGTGTCTGCAGCACCGAGTCGTGCAGGTGCGCCGCCACGTCGGCGCGATCCTGGGTCCGCACCCGCTCCGCGCGCTCGGCGGTCAGGTCGGAGGCCAGCCGGTAGATCCACGGCCCGACCACGATGCCGAGGCCGATCACGCCGAGGAGCGCTGCCACCGTGACGTCGCGCGCCATGGAGATCGACCCACTGCGCAGGGAGAACAGCACCAGGGCGGTCACGATGAGGGCGAGGCCCGCAGCCATCCGGGCGTACGACGCCCAGCCGCCGCTGCCGAACACGACCCGGACGGGATCGATCCGGCCGGTGGAGTCCAGCCACCGCTCGCGCTGGGCCTCGTCGGCCTGTCGCCACAGCAGGCCGATGCCGACCAGCGCGATGAAGACCGGCCAGAAAACAGCCCCCTGGCCCAGCACGGCCTCGAGGATCAGGAGGGCACCGAACGCGAGCGCGGCCAGCGCGACCGCCGGGCCCACGTCGCCAAGGCGACGGATGCGACCAGGGCGTCGACCGCCTCGAGTGGCACTCTCGATCCCGGGTGCCTGGTTGTCGAACCGGGAGTCGGCCGGCAGCACCAGCCACAGACCGGCGTAGAGCGCGATGCCGAAACCGCCGAGCAGGGCCGCGAGCACGAACACGGCCCGCACCCACAGCACCGGGAACGCGAGGTGGCGGGCGAGCCCGGAAGCGACGCCACCGATGATCGGGTCCTGGGTGTTGCGGGTGGCGCGCCGAAAGCCCGAACGGGTGGTCGGCGGCGGGACCGTGGTGGGTGGGCTGCTCATCTCGTGTCCATCGTCCCATCCCCGGAGGTGCCGGACCATGCGGACAAACCCCGGCCCGACCCTGACGCGCCCGAGCGGGCGCGCGGTCCAAGGATCAGGGGCGTCCCCGATGGTCCCGGAGCCCGCGAGGGCCCAGGCTGGGACCATGACAACGACCCCGCCCGACGCACCCACCGGGAACGCGCCTCAGCCCGGTGACAGTGGCCCCCGCGCCACCCGTGACCAGATCCGCGACGTCGGGCGGCTCCGCCGTTCCCGCGAGGACCGCAAGGTTGCCGGCGTTGCGGGCGGCCTCGCCCGCCACCTCGACATCGACCCGGTGATCCTGCGGGTCGCGTTCGTCATCCTGGTGTTCTTCGGCGGCGCCGGCCTGCTGCTGTACGGCGCCTGCTGGTTGCTGGTGCCCGAGGAGGGCTCCGACACCGCCGCCATCAGGCTCGACGAGCGCAGCCGCACCTTCGCGCTCGCGCTGGTCGGTGCCGTGGCGGTCATTGCCCTGATCGGTGACTCCTGGGGCGTCTTCGGCTTCCCGTGGCCCGTCGCGGTCGTCGCCGTCGTTGCGCTGCTGATCCTGACGCGGAGAGGCGCGGTCACGACCACGCCGCCGCCCACGGGGGCCGAGGTCCCCGCCTGGTCGCAGCCGGCGACCTGGACCGCTCCGACGTACGGCGCCACGCCGACCTCACCGGCGGCGCCCGCCATTCCTCGCAACCCGCGCCGGCGCGGGCCGGTGCTCTTCTGGTTCACGCTGGCGCTGATCGTGCTCAGCGAGGGCCTCCTGGGGATCATCGACCTGGCTGGCGCCAACGTCGCCGACCCGGCGTACCCCGCCCTGGCCGTGGGCATCACCGGTGTGATGCTCCTCGTCGGCGCCTTCTGGGGTCGCGCCGGCGGGCTGATCCTGCTCGGGTTCATCTCGGCCATCGGCCTGGCCGGCGCAACCGTGGCCGGCGAGTTCGACGGCGAGACGGTGCACGTGCGGCCGCTCACCGCTGTCGCCCTGGCCGACGGCTACGACATCGGCGCGGGTGAGCTCGTCGTCGACCTCTCCAGGGTCAGCGACCTGGCCGCCCTGGACGGGCGCACGATCCACCTGGACGCCCGCGTGGGCCGGATCGAGGTGATCGTCCCTCGCGGTGTCGACGTCCTCGCCAACGCGACCGTGAGTGGACCAGGACACGCACTGATCTTCGGCGACGAGAAGGGCGGCATCGACACGTTCCTCGACGGATCGCACGACGGTGGAGCCAATGTCGCGAACATCGTCATCGACGCCCAGATCGGTGTCGGCGAGATAGAGATCAGGCTCGCGCCGCTGGTCCTCAACAGCGACACGATCCCGACCGGGCCGAGCAACCAGAACACCCCGAACAAGCCCGACAGGTCGAACCAGCCGAACCAGCCGGACAACCACCCCTCCCCGAGGAGCCACCGATGAGCACCGACACCGCGACAACCGAGCACCCCGGCCGCATCGAGTCCGGCCGGCACCCGGTCAACATCGGCCACCTGGTGATGGGCCTGGCCTTCCTCGGCATGGTCGGCGTCTGGGCCCTGATCCAGGGCAACGTGGTCAAGGGCGGCGACATCCGCTGGCTGCTGCCGATCCCATGGGTGCTCGCCGGCTTTGCCGGCCTGCTCGCCACCACGCTCACCAGCGGTCGACACGCCACCCGTCAGACCGGCTGGGTGGGCACCCCCGACACCGCAGGGCCCAGCACCATCCCCACCGACGACAACGACACCACTCAGGAGATCCGATGACCGAGCAGCCCCAGATCCAGACCCATGCCGTCAAGCGCCTCGTCCGCAGCCGCGACGACAAGATGCTGGGAGGTGTCTGCGCGGGATTCGCGGACTACCTCGGCGTCGACGTGACGCTCGTGCGCATCCTCACGGTGGTGGGGACGATCTTCGGCTTCGGCTCCATCCTGCTGGCCTACCTGGTCGCGTGGGCGCTGATCCCGCAGGAGTGAGTGCTCAGGCGGCTTCCCACGGGTCGTTCATCGCGCCCCGTGGGATGTCGCCGATCCGGGGCCACTGGCTGTCGGGCAGGCCGTGGTCACCGAAGCCGGTGTTGAGCCCGTCCCAGTCACCGGCGCCGACGATCTCCAGGTCGGCGACGTACGACGCGTAGTCGGTCAGGATCGTGCTGGCATTGCTGATGATCTCCCCGATGAGCTTCATGGCCGGACCGGCCTCGAACGTCGGGGCGTTGCCCAGGTCGCCGAGGTCGCCCGCGGCGTTGAGGAAGCTAGCCGCAGCCTGCGCCAGGTTGTTGAGCTGCTTGATCCACTGCTGCACGAGGTTGTTCGAGGCGGTGTCGAGCAGCTTGCTGGCCGACTGGAGCTGCTGCGAGAGCCCCGACAGGGCGTTGTCCTGCTGGCCGCTCACGGTCGTGTAGGCATCGAAGGCCCGCCCGCTCCAACCGGAGGCCAGCACGCTGTTGGCGTTGCCCAGGTCCAGCTTGTGCTTGCCCATGATCGACGCCGCGTCGCGGTAGTTGCTGGCAATCTGCGACATCATCAACGGGTCCCCGATCATGCCGCCCACGGCCTCGCGGATCTTCGTGACACCCTCCTCCCAGGCCTCGCTGACCTGGTCGCAGGCGTGGTTGAACTTGCCCTCCAGCTCGTGGGCGGTGAACCCGCCGATCAGACCGCCGATCGGCCCGCCGAGCAGGAAGCCACCGATCCCACCGATCTCGGTGAGGTGGTCGTTGACGAAGCTGGCCATGTTCTCCAGGAAGTCACCGATGGCGTCCGTGACCTCGTCGATCTTGGTGTTGAACTCCGTCAGGAACGTGTCCGGATCGTTGATCGTCATTCGTAGTCCTTCTGGTAGTTCTGGAAGTTCGCACCCTGCGTGGTGTCCGTGTTCGAGTAGTCGTTGGCGACCTCGACCAGCCCGTTCGCCATCAGCATGGTGATCACGCTTGCGTCCCAGGCGGCGTCGCACGCCCGCTTGTTGAAGTTCGTGTGCAGCTGACCCACCGTGTAGAGCGTGTCGTGCATGCCGAACAGACCGGTGTAGCCCCATCCGACCTCGCACTTCTGCTGGACCTCCAACATCGAGGCGGAGATGCCGTCCCACGTCTTGGAGGCATTGACCAGGTCCTGGGCACGGACGGTGAACCCACCCGCCGGCGCGTGCGCCTCGCCGCTGCCCCTGGGGATGTCCGGCTCTGTCCAGCGACCCTCGCGGCCATCGTCTGGATCGACGGGGAACATCAGACATCTCCTTGCTGGTAGGCGGCCGCGAACGCCTCTTTCAGGGCGTAGCGCAGGTTCTCCACACTGGTGACGCGCAGCCACGCGGCGTCGATCTCGATCTCGGCGAGTCCGTTGGTCAGGCGCACCCCGACCGTGATCTCGCCCTCTCGCGAGACGCCCCGGTGGACCCGGAACCGGTCGACCGTCTCGAGGCTCCGCTGTGGTGGGGTGCTCACGAAGTCCTGCCGAGCCAGGTGCGGCGGGCGCTCCGGGCGCCGCACGGCGATCCGGCGCCGGCCCCGCAGGAGGTCCAGTCCCCGTTGGGCATCAACCTCGTTGATCGGGCCGCGGCGCTCGCCGCTCGAGGCAAGCCGAACCAGCTCCGCGTGGGCGTAGGCCTGGCGGAGCAGACGACGCAGGACGTCAACCTCGCGCATGGTTTCGTCGAGCCGGGCCAGCCGGACGTCGACCACCCAGCCCGTCGGATCGATCTGCACGCCCACGGCATCACCGTCGTCGAACCCCCAGACCGGCTCCGTGGCCTGGTAGTGCTCTTCGCCGTACAGCCGACGAAGGGCAGCCAGCCGCGAGGCGGCCCCGAGATCCGCGCTCGATGGTGTCATGGGGAAGCCTTGCCCGGCCCGACCCTCGTCGAAACCCGAAGGGGCGGCAGGATGGAGCGGTGACGCTCCCGAGCCTCGGCACCCTGCACTCCCTGCCCGTCCTCGAGCACCTGCACCTGGTTGCCGACCCCGTGGCCGCGGCGCTGTCGGGCTGGCCGCACGCCGACCAGGTAGCGGTCGTCGAGATCGATCCCGATCTCGCCGACACCGCCGCGATGAGCGAGGCCTACTCGTTGCCGTTGACCACGGGTGCCAACTGCGTGGTCGTCGCCGGACGTCGCGACGGGCAGGAGCGGGTCGCCGCCTGTGTCGTGCGTGCCGACACGCGGGCCGACGTGAACAACGTGGTGAAGCGGACCCTGGACGTCCGCAAGGCCTCGTTCCTCGCGATGGAGCGCGCGGTCACCGAGTCGGGCATGGAGTACGGCGGGATCACCCCGATCGGACTGCCCGTCGCCTGGCGGATCCTGGTCGACACCCGGGTGTCCGACATGGAGATCGCGATCGTGGGGTCCGGGCTCCGCCGCTCCAAGCTGCTGCTGGCGGGTCGGCTGCTGGCCGAGCTGCCCGGAGCCGAGCTGTTCCCCGACCTGGCGGGCTGAACTGACCCGCAGCGCGACCCCCATCGGCCAGACTGGTGCCGTGGACGGGAACGAGGGCACGGAACAGCGCCGGGACGACCAACCCGGCGACGGTCGCGACGAGACGAAGGAGGAGCGGCTCGACCGCAAGTGGGACGACCTGCTCCAGGAGCTGCGGGTGATGCAGACCGGTGTCCAGCTGACTGCCGGCTTCCTGCTGACGCTGCCGTTCCAGCAGGCCTTTGCCGACCTCGATGACCTGCAACGGACGCTCTACCTGTGCCTGGTCGTGCTGGCCGGCCTGACGACGGCGATGGTGCTGGCACCGGTCGCCGTGCACCGCAGCCTGTCCGGCCGCCACGTCAAGGAGCGTCTGGTGGACACCGCGCACCGCATCACCGGGTTCGTCCTGACCGCGATCGGCTTCCTCATCACCGGCATCACGTTCTTCGTCTTCTCCATCGTCACCGACCGGGCGACCGCGGCAGCCGTGACGACCGTCGTGGCCCTTGCCGTCGTCCTGTTGCTGGCGGTCCTTCCCTGGCGCCTGCTGTCCAGGTCGTGAACGCCGCACGGGCAGTCAGGGCAGCCGCGGCGGTCACGCTGGTCCTCGGGCTGGCGGCCTGCTCCGCAGGCTCGTCCGCGCCCAGCGTCGACCCGGGAACCCTCGACCCGTCGCCCTCGATCTACACCCTCACGCCCATCCCGCTGCCGTCCGAGCCACCGCCGACCGGGACCATCGCCGCCGACATGCGCCAGTCGTCCCGCGACGCCGCGCTGGGCCGGATGGAGGTGTGGATCGACAACGACACGGCCGAGACGATCACACCGACCCGCATCAGCTACACCGATCCGCGGTTCCGGGGACCGGTCCTCGGCGACCGGCTGAGGGCGGCACCGTCGCAGTCGACGCGCGGTTTCCCCCTGTACCTCCCGGCCAGGCCAGCTTGCGACAGCCACGGCACCGGTGGCTCGATCGAGATGACGTACGGCGACAAGACCGTCACCATCGATGTCGAGGACTCGACCGACGTCGTGGGTCGTTACGTCTCCGCCCGGTGCGACGAGATCGCCGTCGCGAGGGTCGCCACGCTGGCATGGGACGACAAGGTCGTCGACGGGCCGGTGGCCCTGGGCAGCACCGCGACCCTGGTCCTCATTGTCCGGCCCACAGGGGTGCCTGGCCACGCGCTCGTCATCGACACCGTGACCGGGACGCCGGTGCTCACCGCGGTGGACGCCCCGTTCTGGTCCCCGGGCACGCACATCTCGGGCAACGGCGCGGCCCAGCGGATCAAGCTGCCCCTGATGCCGGCCCGGTGTGACCCGCACGCGTTCCAGGAGTCCGGTGGGGCCACGGCGTTCCGGATCAAGTTCCACCTGGATGGCGAGCCCGGCCAGATCACCCTGCGGATGACGCCTGCCGGCGCCGGCTCCGCCATCGAGTACGCCAGGCAGTCGTGTGGTCTCGGTGACTAGCGCCCCGCGCTAAAACGATTCGCTCGCCGGGCGGTGCGCTACGTAACGTAGGAAGGTGCGCCTCCTCCCCCTCGACCACCCCGGTCTCGCCGACCACCGGTCGCCGGGGCGGTTCCTCTGGTGGCTGGCGAAGGGCCAGTGGCGCACGCTCGTGATGGGGATGCTCTTCGGCATCGTCTGGATGAGCACCCAGGCCGTGATGCCGGCGGTGATCGGGCTCGCGATCGACCGCGGGGTCGCTGCCAAGGACGGCGGCGAGCTCCTGAAGTACGCCCTGATCATGTTCCTGATCGGGCTGGTCCAGGCGGCCAGCGGCATCATGCGGCACCGGTTCGCCGTGACGAACTGGCTCACCGCGGCCTACCGGACGGTCCAGCTCGTTGCCCGCCAGACGGTCCACCTCGGCGGCACGCTGCCCCGCAAGGTCTCGACCGGCGAAGTCGTCGCCATCGGGACCAGCGACCTGTCCCACCTCGGCCAGGTGATGGACGTCTCCGCCCGGTTCGCCGGCGCAATCGTCTCGTTCCTGCTGGTCTCGGTGATCCTGCTCCAGACCTCCGTGACGCTCGGTCTCGTGGTGCTCATCGGTGTGCCCACCCTGATGCTGCTGGTCGGTCCGCTGCTCTCGCCACTGCAGACCCGCAGCGCCCGCCAGCGCCACCTGACCGGCGAGCTCTCCAACACGGCCAGCGACATCGTCGGTGGCCTGCGGGTGCTCCGCGGCATCGGGGGCGAGCAGGTCTTCCACGACCGTTACAAGCGCGAGTCGCAGGCCACTCGCCGCGCCGGTGTCGAGGTCGCCAAGATGCAGTCGATGCTCGACGCCCTTCAGGTGTTCCTGCCCGGCGTCTTCGTCGTCATCGTGGTGTGGCTGGGCGCGAGGTACGCCGTCGACGGCCGGATCACGCCCGGCGAGCTCGTCGCGTTCTACGGCTACTCGGCGTTCCTGATGATCCCCCTGCGGACCGCGACCGAGTACGCCAACAAGTTCATCCGCGCCAAGGTGTCGGCCCGCCGCGTCTGCCATGTCCTTGCGCTGACACCCGACATCACCGATCCAGCGACCCCCGCGCCCTCCCCACCCGTCGGCGCCGAGCTGCGGGACGCCCGCTCCGGCCTGCGGGTCCGCACCGGCGCGATCACCGCGATCGTCAGCGAACAGCCCGACGAGTCCGCCGCCCTGGCCGACCGGCTCGGCCTGTGCGCGGCGGAGACCGACGGCGACGTGACGCTGGGCGACGTACCGCTGACAGCGCTGCTGCGCGAGGAAGTACGCCGCCGGGTCGTCGTCTCGGACACGGCTGCCGTGCTGTTCTCGGGACGGCTCGCGGACCGGCTCGACCTCACCGGCACCGGAGCGGTGGACCGGGCCCTCGACACGGCATCCGCCGCCGACATCCTCGAGGCCCTGCCCGACGGCCTCGAGACCATCGTCGCCGAGCGTGGCCGAACCTTCTCAGGAGGCCAGCGCCAGCGCCTCGTGCTGGCCCGCGCGCTGGTGGCCGACCCCGAGATCCTGGTCCTGGTCGAGCCCACCTCCGCGGTCGACGCCCACACCGAGGCCCGGATCGCCACCCGGCTGCGCGACCACCGGGCCGGGCGGACCACGGTGATCACGACGAGCAGCCCGCTGATGCTCGACGCGGTCGACGAGGTGGCGTTCCTGCGCGACGGCCGGATCGTCGCCACCGGTCGTCATGGCGACCTGCTGGTGACGGACCCGGCGTACCGCACGGTCGTGACCCGGGAGTCCGAACCGGTGGAGGCGGCGCGATGAGCACCGCACTGCCGGTTGCCGATTCCAGCTCGGTCCGCCGCTATGTGAAGTCCCTCGCGCACAACCACCCGCGGATGCTGGGCGGCGCCCTCGCCCTGCACATCCTGGCCGCGGTCGCTGCGCTGGCCGCGCCGCGCCTGCTCGGCGACCTGGTCGAGGCGGTCGACACCGGCACCACCACGGGCCACGTCGACCGGATCATCCTCGTGCTGGCCGGGTTCCTCGTGCTGCAGACGGTGCTGACCCGCTACGCGCGACTCGTCAGCCAGGTCCTCGGCGAGCAGGTCCTGGCCGAGCTCCGCGAGGACTTCGTCGGCAACACGCTGGCTCTGCCCGTGGGGGTCGTCGAGTCTGCGGGCTCCGGTGACCTGCTCACGCGAACCAGCCGCGACGTCGACCAGCTCGGCTGGTGTGTGCGCTGGGCGCTCCCCGAGTGGACGATCGCCGTCGTCACCGCGATCGTCACGTTCGCTGCCGCACTGAGCGTCGGCTGGTGGGTGGCCCTTCCCTGTGTGCTCGGTGTGCCGCCGCTGGTGATCGGGCTGCGCTGGTACCTCGCCCGCGCCAAGGCTGGCTACCTGCGCGAGAGTGCGTCGTACTCCGCGATCAACGCGACTCTCACCGAGACCGTCGAGGGCGCCCGCACCGTCGAGGCGCTGGGGCTCGGCGACGAGCGCATCGCCGCGATCGACGAGGACATCCGGGAGTCGTACGCCGCCGAGCGCTACACGCTCTACCTGCGGACGGTCTTCTTCCCCAACATGGAGCTGTCCTACCTGATCCCGACCGTCGCCACGTTGCTGCTCGGCGGCTGGCTCTACATGCGGGGCGACGTCTCGCTCGGCGACGTCACTGCAGCCACGCTGTACGTGCAGATGCTGATCGACCCGGTCGACCGGATCGTGTCGATCCTCGACGAGCTGCAGATGGGCGCCGCATCGCTGGCCCGGCTGCTCGGTGTCGCACAGGTGCCCGACGACCGCGCCGTCAGCGGGGAGCAGCCGAGAGGCGAGAAGCTCGACGCCACAGACGTCCGCTTCTCCTACGTCGACGGTCGCGACGTCCTGCACGGCGTCGACCTGTCGGTGGGTATCGGTGAACGGATCGCGATGGTGGGCCCGTCCGGAGCCGGCAAGTCGACCCTGGGCCGCCTGCTCGCGGGCATCCACCCGCCCCGCACCGGCTCGGTGACCGTCGGTGGGGTCGGCCTCGTCGAGCTGCCGCTGGCCGACCTCCGCGGCCATGTCGCGTTGGTCACCCAGGAGCACCACGTCTTCGTGGGCACCTTGCGCGAGAACCTGGCGCTGGCCGCTCCTCCCGGTGCCACCGACGACGACATCCGCTCCGCCCTGGACGCGGTCGACGCCCTCGACTGGGTGGACTCGCTGCCCGACGGCCTGGACTCGGTCGTGGGCTCGGGCGGGCGCACCGTGACGGCAGCGCAGGCCCAGCAGATCGCTCTTGCGCGCCTGGTGCTGGCCGACCCCCACACCCTGGTGCTCGACGAGGCCACCTCGCTCATCGACCCGCGCGCCGCCCGGCACCTGGAGCGGTCGCTGGCCGCCGTGCTCGAGGGGCGCACGGTCATCGCGATCGCACACCGGTTGTTCTCGGCGCACGACGCGGACCGGGTGGCGGTCGTGGAGGACGGCGTGATCTCGGAGTTCGGCTCGCACGACGAGCTGGTCGCCGCCGGCGGCTCGTACGCCGCGCTCTGGGACAGCTGGAACGGCAAGCACTAGACCGGCCGGCGCTGGCCGTCCGTCACTTGGTGGTGTCGAAGATCTGGGCCTGGACGTGGCAGCTGCCGTGGTTGACGCCCGCGAGGCCGGGGCGGCCCGCGATGGAGATGAAGAGCGTCGAGACGGCCTGCTTGTACGTTGCGTTCCCGTCGAACTCGTACTGGACGGTGAACGCCTCGCCGGATGCCTTGCTGGGGAACGCAGTCCTGAAGTCCTGCTGATCGGGCACCCTGATGTACGTCGGGTTCGACTCGCCGTTGTCGATGAAGAGGTCTCCGGGCCCGTTCACGTCCAGGTAGAGAATGCCGTCGTTCTCGGCCGGGAAGTCCGGGCACCGGTAGTCGGCGGCCAGCTGGTTCACGGCCAGCGCGTAGGGCCAGGCCTCGAGCGCGGGGATGTTGATGGACTCGTAGCCAACTCGTGCGTGTTCCGCGTCTCCGAGCAGGTTGACAGGAAGCTTCAGCGTCGACTCCTTGATGTCCTTCCCGGAGAGTCCCCCTCCGGGTACAGAGTCGTTGACGACGTCCTCACTCCTCACGGCCGCACCGTTCTTGAGGTCCACGCTCCTCAGCGACTCGTCAACGACGTCGTCGCTGCCGATCGTCGTCGCTGCATATGCGGTGCCGCTCATGGCGAAGAAGAGCGCGAGATAGGCGACGACGGTCGCATGGCCGGGACGGCGAGACGTGAGCTTGAGCAGGGTGCCGCCGCGTCCTGATGAACGGTTCATGATGTTCTCCTCGGTCTCATGTCCCGAACGTAGGTTCCGGCCACGCGTGAGGAATCGGGGTTTTCCCTATGTGCCGAGGCAACGAGGGCTGAGCCGCACCCGGCGCGCTGTTGGTGCCTCGCCCTGAGCCGCGGTGGTCAGATGTCCACGGCCAGGTGGACCGTGACCGTGTCGCCGACGTCCAGCGCCTCGGCCTTCCGCACCCACGCCTTGACGGGAACGACGTACCGCCCGTCCTTGGGGAACAGCGATGTCGTCCACGCCGTGGCGCCGATCCGGGCGGTGACGGGGATCATGCCCCAGCCGTAGCTCACGAGCGCGGACGTCGCTTCCAGGTCCTCGCACTCGTCTTCGGGGACCGTGACGAAGTGCCACGGCGAGGGGCCCTTCCAGAACCACACCTCACCGCTGAACTCCAGGTCCATCCGATCAGGATAGGAGCCCGGGAGGCGCGTGACGGTGCAGGCACCGGCCGAGGTTGCTCGTGCTCGGAACCGAACTTTCTCGTCCGGAGCTGTCGATTCCGGCAGACCTCGTTCGTGGAAGGGACAGAGAGCGGCACCGGCCGCTCAACGAAGCCGAGGAGCCCGTCATGAGCAGCATCGCCACCACCGCCGTCGTCACCACCCCCAGCGCCACGCCCGCACGCCACCGAACGCCCACCTGGCGCTTCGGCGTCGCCACCGGCGCGGTCGCCGCAACGACCACCGTCGGCCTGGTCGCCGTGCTACGAGCAGTCGGTGTCCCGTTCGAGGTCGGCGGCGAAGGGATCCCGCTCGTCGCCTTCGCCCAGATGGTCCTGCTCGGGACGGTGATCGGCACCGTCCTGGCGCGCCGGACGCGGACCACGACCTTCATCCGGGCCACGGTCCTGCTGACCGTCGCGTCCTGCTTTCCCTCGGTGGCCCTGGGCACCGGGAGCGCCAGCAAGCTCGCGCTGGTGCTGACTCACGTCGTCGCGGCAGCGATCGTCGTCCCCGCGCTGGCCCGGCGGCAGGGTCGCTAGGCCGACTCCGCCAGGGCCTCCGTCAACAGGGCGACCAGGGCTTCGAGCTGTACGTCGGCGGACAGCGACATTTCCTCGTCGGAGCCGTCCAGCGCCCTCGCGGCGAGCCCCGCCTTGCTGTCGATGAGTTCCGCGATCTTCGTGTCGATGGTCTGCGCGGCAAGGATCCGCCACGCGGTGACCGGCTCCGCCTGACCGATGCGGTGCACGCGGTCGATGGCCTGCGTCTGCTCCGCATCGGTCCAGGAGAGCTCCGCCAGCACGACGTTGGAAGCGACCTGCAGGTTGATCCCCACGCCGGCGGCGGACAGCGAGCAGACCACGATCGCGACGTCGGGATCGTTCACGAACGCGTCGATGTTCTGGTTGCGGGCCTTCGTGGTCTGGCCGCCGCGGATCGACGAGTAGCGGATCCCCCGCTTCGCGAAGGTCTCCTCGGCCACGTCCATCACGTCCACGTGCTTGGCGAAGAAGACGACCTTGCCGACGCTGTGGGCGAGCTGGGCTGCGTAGTCCGCGGCGAGGCCGGCCTTGGCCTGACCGATGCGGCGCATCATGCTGAACACGTTCTCGCCAGAGGTCGAGGTGGTCGTGTCGGCCAGCTCCCAGCCGGCGACCCGGCGTACGAGATCGTGGTCGATGCCCTCGACCACCTTGCCGGCGGTACGCGTCTCCAGGGCCGTCAGGTAGCGCGCCACGAGGCGTTGGGCCAGCTCACGCTCGGCGTCCCGGATCGAGCGGCCGACCGCGTCGTCGAGCTCGACCGGCAGGTCGGCGACCCGGCGGGCCGGGATGTCGGCGGCGACGTCGACCTTGCGGCGACGGACGATGCCCATGTCGATCACGCAGGCACGGGCAGCGGCGTAGAACGCTGGATCGATCGGCGTGAGACCGGTCTCCTCGAGGGCGTGCATCAGCTCGGGACCCGGTTTCGTGTCGTCGATCCAGCCCAGGAACTGCCAGATGGCGCGGAAGTCCTCGATGTCGTTGATCAGTGGGGTGCCGGTCAGGGCCATCAGCAGCGGGCGTGCCGTGCGGGCCCGGATGCGTGCGGAGAGCTGCAGGACGTGCTGCGAGCGCTGGGACGACTTGTTCTTGATGAAGTGCGCCTCGTCGACGACCATGCCGCGGAAGCCGAGGTTCCCGAGCCAGCCGACGTGGCGGTCGAGGACCTCGTAGTTGACGACCACGATGTCGGCGAACCCGTCGATCGTGTCACCGTCGCCGTGGATCACGGTGGCCGCACGGTTCGGCGTCCACAGCTGGGCCTCGCGGGCCCAGTTGGTCTTCACGACGTTCGGCACGACGACGAGCAGCGGATACGCGTTCGCAGCCTGTGCGGCGAGCAGCGCCTCGGCCGTCTTGCCCAGGCCGGGCTCGTCGGCGAGCAGGAACGTGCGATGGCCAGCCGCCGCGGCCGCCACGACCTGTGCCTGGTGCGGCATCAGCTCCAGGTCTCCGGGCGCCTTCAGGGACCCGGGCTCGGTCAGCTCCATGGACGCCTTGGCTCCGCCTGCGGCGCGCTCGAACGACGTGAGCAGCGGGCCGATCAGCTCCCAGCTGGCCAGGGCGCGCGGACCGGCCGACCGAGGCTGCGCGGAGAAGTCGGGGGTCAGGAAGGGGTTCGCGAGCTGTCGAGCGATGACGGACTGCGGCACCACCCGGCGTGCGGAGGCGGCCGTGGTGGTCTCGGGCTCGATGGCGGGCACCTCTTCGGGGGCCGGCTCGGCACCGGCGGCGATCTGCAGCTCGCGCTTGAGGGACTTGGCCGAGTCGGAGACGACGGCGTCCTCCGCGAGCAGCGACAGGAGGGAGGTGTCCCGGGCTGTGGTCTTCGCCAGGATCGTGGCCACCCCGTCGAGGCGGCTCAGCTGCCCGGTGCGCTGGGCCTCGGTGCTGGTGTCGTCGGCCTTGACCCGCGCCCTCTCCTCGCGCACCAGCAGGGCGACGACCTGGAACTTGACGCGCCCCTGGCGCGACACGGGTCCGCGTTGCGCCTCTCCTTCGACCTCGCGCACGACGCGAGCAAGCACCGGGATGATGCCCTCGTTGTCGAGGTCGCGCCCCCGTCGCTGCTTGCGGGGGGCGGTACGGGTAGCGCCGGACTGGCGCTGGCCTCGTCGGGCCACAGACTCCTCCTCTTTCCCGCCACGCTCGGCGTGGCGGAATGGCACATCGCGCGCAGACCCCTGCTTGGCCTGGGGTCACTGCCCGCGCAACTCGGTCCCACCTGGGCCCCGACGGGCCGCCCACGTTGTGAAACCTCCGGTCATCAGCAGATGACCGGCGACGTGCCAATGATAGCGCCCCCGGAGTGGTGCCGGCACAACTACGCGTTCGCAGGGTGCGCGCCCGTTCGCCGGTCTAGGCTCGCTCGGCATGAAGCCTCCCGTTCCCAGCAGGATCCTGGTGGTGCCGGCCCTGCTGGCGGCCCTCGTGCTGCTGCCCGTCTCAGCCACCGCCGTGAACATCACCGGGACCGGCCAGGACGACGTCCTGAAGGGCAAACCCAGCGACGACACGATCAAGGGCCTGAGCGGGAACGACTCCATCCAGGCCGGCGGCGGCAACGACCAGGTCTACGGCGGGCCCGGCAACGACTACATGCATCTCGGCACCGGTGACGACGTCGGGCGCGGCGGCAGCGGGGTCGACGACATCCGGGCCGTCGACGGCAACGACCGTGTCCTCGGTGGCGACGGCGACGACCACGTCGCGGGCGGCAGGGGCGACGACCGGGTCGAGGGCCAGGCCGGCAAGGACGAGCTCGACGGCGGCGACGGCAGCGACCTGCTGTTCGACGGACCCGGTGACGACCAGGTCACCGGGGACGCGGGCGGCGACACCATCTACGTCGGCCCCGGCGCGGACCTCATCTACGCCGAGGAAGGCATTGACCACATCTTCGCGACCAACGACGGAGCCAAGGACTGGATCTACTGCGGCCTCGCGTCCGAACCCGCCGGCACCTGGGGAGACATCACCTACATCGGGTCACGGGACCCCAACGAGGACGTGGTCCAGCGCTGCGACGACATCATCATCCAGCCGGCCCGGCCGATCCAGCGGGTCCGCTCAGAGCCCTGAGATCCGTACGCCGGAGTGGGTCTTGTACTTCCGGTTGATCGAGATGAGGACGGCGGTCAGCGGTTCGAGCTGACGGGCCAGCCGCAGCTTCCCGGCGTCGATGCCGTCGCGCCCGGTGACGCACCGGGCCAGCTCGATGGCCACCTGCTTCGCCTCGACGGAGTCGCCGACCACGAGGACGTCCTCCTCGGTGAGGTAGTCGTCCTCGCCCCAGAGGGTGACCGCCGAGACGTGGTGGAACGCGCCGACGACCTCGGCCTCGGGGGCAAGCCGCTGGGCCGACTCGGCCGCCGAGCCCTCGCCGGCATCGATGGCCAGGCCGAACGCCCCACGCTTGTCGAAGCCCAGCGGGTTCACGCAGGAGATCACGGTCTTGCCGGCCAGCGGCAGCGTGGCGACCAGGTCGTCGTGACCGTCGTACGGCACCGCGATCAGCACCACGTCGGCGTCGGTGCAGGCATCGGCGTTGGCGGCACCGGTCACCGCGCCGGCCCCCTCCAGCCCGGCCAGCCGCTCGGTGACCTCCTCCGCGACCGGCACCGCCTTCTCGGCCGCGCGTGAGCCGATCACGACGGAGTGACCGTGCCTGGCGAACCGGTAGCCGAGGCCCTTGCCCTGCGGCCCGGTGCCACCCATGACGGCGATGCGGTAGGTCGTCACGCTCTGCTCCTCCTGATGCTCCAACGGATGCGTCAACCCGACGGGATGCGGCGTTCCACCGGTCGTTCCCGGGATGATGTCACCCCCCGGGAGGCCGCTCAGTCGCGGCACCACCCTTTGGTACCTTCGGGCCCTCACGGAGCAAGGGGAACCATGAAGCTGTCGATGCCGCTCGTCTACGCCGGAAACCCGCGCGAGACCGCCGACCAGGTCGCGGGACTCGAGAAGGCAGGCCTCGACACCATCTGGGTGGCCGAGCCCTACGGGTTCGACGCCCCGACGCTGATGGGCTACCTGGCTGCGAAGACCGAGACCGTGGAGATCGGCGCCGGCATCCTCAACGTCTACTCGCGTACCCCGGGCGCGCTGCTGCAGACTGCGGCGGGCCTCGACAACGTGTCCGGAGGACGCGCGGTGATCGGGCTCGGGGCGTCCGGCCCCCAGGTCATCGAGGGCTTCCACGGCGTGCCCTACGACAAGCCCCTGGGCCGGACCCGCGAGATCATCGACATCATCCGGATGGGCCTGCGCCGCGAGGCCATCGTCAGCGACGGCATCTACAAGATCCCGCTCCCCGAGGACCAGGGACTCGGCCTGGGCAAGCCGCTGAAGCTGCTCAACAAGCCCGAGCGGCCCGTCGTACCCCTCTGGGTCGCGGCCCTGGGTCACAAGAACGTCGAGATGACCGCGGAGTGCGCCGACGGCTGGCTCCCGTTCCTGTTCCACCCCGAGAAGGCCAACGACGTCTGGGGCGACGCGCTCGCCGCGGGTGCCGCCAAGCGGCCCGCGGACCTGGGCCCCCTCGAGATCAGCGCCGGCGGCCTGGTCGCGATCGGCGAGGACGTGAAGGGGATGCTCGACTTCATGCGACCGATGTACGCGCTGTACGTCGGCGGGATGGGCGCCCGCGGCAAGAACTTCTACAACGAGCTGGCCTGCCAGTACGGCTACGAGAAGGAGGCCAAGGAGATCCAGGACCTCTACCTCGACGGCAACAAGCGAGACGCGGAGGCACTCGTTCCGCAGGAGTGGCTCGAGGCCGGCAACCTCGTTGGCCCGGCGTCGTACGTCAAGGAGCGCGTCGAGGCGTTCCGCGAGGCCGGTGTCACCAGTCTCCAGGTCGCCCCGGCCTCCGACGATCCCGCGGCCACCATCGCCCAGATCAAGGAGTGGGCCTCCTGAGTCAGTCGCGGGCCAGCGACCTCGTGATCACGGCGTTGGCGGCTCGCTGGAAGCCCGCGACGACGGCCTCGAGCGTCAGCTGACGCAGGCGCGGCAGCGTCTGCTCGAGCCGTTCGGCGTCCTCGGGCGCGTGGGGTTCGCGCCGGTAGGGCTCGAGCACCTGTGTCCGCAGGACCTCGGTCAGCTCCTCGACGAGGCTGACCATGTGCCGCTGGATAGCGTCGCCGGCGGCACCGACCCCGTCGGCGGAGATGCCGAGGCTGAGCAGGTCCAGGCCGATCCGCAGGTTGGGCGTCACGGTGAAGCCCCGGGCCGCGGGCTCGACCAGGCCCAGACGGACGAGCAGCTGGAGGTCGGCTTCCGTCAGCCGCCGCCCGGCCCGGGCATCGAGCTGCCGCCTGGTGAGCTCTTCCGGAGGGCTGGACGTCCAGGAGGTGAGCATCGCCCGCTGGACCGCGAGGTCCTCGACCGACGCGTCCGCCGGGAGCCGGGCCACGATGCGCTCGATCGCCTGGAGGGTGAAGCCGTGGTCCTGCAGGGCACGCACCAGCTCCAGCCGGGCGCGGTGCACGTCGTCGTAGTAGGCGACCCGCCCTCGTCGGATCGGCGGCGGGATGAGGCCGAGGCTGGCGTAGTAGCGAGTGGTCCGCACGGTCATGCCGACGGCGGCGGCCAGCTCGTCGACCGTCAGGAGGTCACCGCGATGCTCCGCCTGAACGCTCATGACCGTCACAGTAGGGCTGTGCCAGCGTCGCTGCCAGCGAACGGCGTACGGATCCTTGAAGACTGACAGTGATGCTGTCACAGTAAGGCTGATCGCGTTCTCGACCACCGGAGGCTCTTGTGCCCGACACCCCATCGATCCTCGAGCAGGAACACGAGGACTTCCGCGCCACGATGCGCGCGTTCCTCGCGAAGGAGGTCGTGCCGTTCCACGACCAGTGGGAGAAGGACGGTCAGGTCAGCCGCGAGGTCTGGACCCGAGCCGGCACCCAGGGGTTGCTGTGCTTCGACGTCGACGAGGAGTACGGCGGCTCCGGCATCAAGGACTTCCGCTACAACATGGTCGTCTCCGAGGAGCTCAGCCGGGTTGGCGCGAGCGGGCTCGGCTTCCCGGTGCACACCGACATCATCGTCCCGTACATCAGCCAGCTCGGGACCCCCGAGCAGAAGCAACGATGGCTGCCCGGGCTGGTCAGCGGCGAGCTGATCTCTGCGATCGCGATGACCGAGCCCGGTGCCGGGTCGGACCTGCAGGGCATTCGCACCACCGCGGTCGACAAGGGCGAGCACTACGTCCTCAACGGGTCCAAGACGTTCATCAGCAACGGGATCATGTCCGACCTCGTCATCGTCGTGGCCCGGACCAACCCCGACGCGGGCCACCAGGGCATCAGCCTGCTGGTCGTCGAGCGGGGCATGGCGGGCTTCGAGCGCGGCCGCAACCACGAGAAGATGGGACTCAAGGCGCAGGACACCTCGGAGCTGTTCTTCGACAACGTGGTGGTGCCGAAGGAGAACCTCCTCGGCGAGGAGGGCTCCGGCTTCCTCTCCCTGATGGTCAACCTGCCCCAGGAGCGCATCTCGATCGCGGCGATCGCGGTCGCGGCCTGCGAGCACGTTCTCGAGATGTGCCTGACCTACGCCAAGGAGCGGGAGGCGTTCGGTCGCCCGATCGGCAAGTTCCAGCACAACCGTTTCACGCTGGCCGAGATGGCGACCGAGGTGCACATCGCCCGTGTCTTCGTCAACGACTGCGTGACCAGGCTGAACGAGGGCAAGGTCGACACGGCGCTCGCCTCGATGGCGAAGTGGTGGACCACCGAGCTCCAGAAGAAGATCGTCGACCAGGGAGTGCAGCTCCACGGGGGCTACGGCTACATGCTGGAGTACCCCATCGCCAAGGCGTACGTCGACAGCCGCATCCAGACGATCTACGGCGGCACGACCGAGATTCAGAAGGAGATCATCGGGCGCTCGCTCGGGATCTGATCCGCGCCTTCTCTGCTCCGGTGCCGTATTGGCGTGCCTAGGGATGTCACAACGGGGGCCTTTCGTTCGACGTGTGTCCAGACCTGTCCTTTGCCGCCGATGAGTTTTCGGTGCAGATCAGGTCTCCTCAGGGGAAACCCCGATGCCGAATGTCCCCGCACCGTGATGGAGTCCTCCCATGCATCGTCAGATCGCCGGCAAGCTGACCGGCCCCGTGACCCAATGGATCGTGCTGGCCGCCGTCCTCTTCCTGACCGTCGGCCTCGGATCGCTCGGCGGCAAGCTCGCCGACGTCAAGGACAACGAACAGTCGTCGTGGGTCCCCGCGTCGGCTGAGTCGACCCGGGTGTCCAACCAGCTCTCCTAAGCGGTGAGCCCCAACGACATCCCCACCTTCGTCGCCTATCACCGAGCCGGCGGGCTGACGGCTGACGACTTCGCCGCCATGGACGACCAGGCCACGGAGATCGCCACGCTCGACGGCATCACCAAGGCCGGGGTGCTGACGCCCAACTCGGCCAAGGACCTGCAGGGGCAGGGAGCCAACGTGCCCGACCTGGTCTCGGCCGACGGCGAGGTCGCCTACGTCTACTTCACGTTCAACCTCGGCAAGGAGGGTTGGAACAAGATCGCCGACCCGATCGAGAAGATCCACACCCTCACCAAGATCGACGGGGTGGACGTCTACGTGGGTGGCTTCGGCGGCCAGGCCTACGACTTCACCCAGTCCTTCAGCGGGTCCCACATCACGCTTCTCCTCATCACGTTCGGCGTGGTGGTCCTCATCCTGCTGTTCACCTACCGCAGCCCCGTCCTCTGGATATTGCCCATCCTGGGCGCGGTCGTCGCAAACTTCGTGGCGACCGGCGTCGTCTATCTGCTCGCCAGGTACGCCAACCTCACGGTCAACGACCAGAGTCAATACATCCTGAGCATCCTGGTGATCGGCGCCGGCACCGACTACGCGCTCCTCCTGATCGCCCGCTACCGCGAAGAGCTGCGGCGCCATGAGGACCGCCACGAGGCGATGGCGTTCGCCCTGCACCGCGCGACCCCGGCCAT
>JAOPXM010000133.1 GCA_025965125.1 Nocardioides sp. | reverse complement strand
CGGTGGTCGCGTCCGGCGTGTACCCGGAGAACCACGTCGCGTTCGGCGGCTCGTGCCTCACCGGGGAGAACTACGGCGCGGGCTCGATCGCGTCGTCCACGCCGACTCCGGGCGGCTCCGCGACCCTCGCCGTCCCGTTCGGGGGCATCACGGTCACGGCCTCGACCGGCAAGACGTATCCCGGCGGAACCCTGACCGCGGTCCGGCAGGCAGACTCGACCTGCGGCGCGGGGGAGACCGTCACCCTGGGCGTCCTGCCGGCAGGGAAGGGGGCCGTCTTCAACGGCGGCGTTCCCTACGGGAGCTGGAAGACCACGTTCACGCCGGCATCGGGCTCCGCGAGCACCACGGCGGGCAGCTACACGGTGACACCGAACCAGGCCGCGGTCGCGATCCCGGTGGTGTCGCCGTGACGGCCCGCCCGAGCCGGCGCGCCGCCCTCCGCGGTGACGGGGGGTTCACCCTCACGGAGCTGCTGATGACGATGCTGCTGGTCGGCGTGCTGATGAGCTTCGTGCTGGCCACGACGACACGCCTGTACGGGTCGGCGACCGACAACGACGTGCGGGCGACGAGCCTGCAGCAGGCCCAGATCGGGATGGATGCCCTGACCAAGCAGATCCGCCAGGCGGTGGACGTCGCCCCCGCGGAGGGCGCGGACCCGACCCGGTTCGCCGAGGCGACGCCCGGCCGGGTCACGCTGTACGCGGCGACGGCGGCGTCGGCGGCGACCGCGGTGGGCCCCAGGAAGATCACGTTCTCGGTCCAGAACGGACGCCTCGTCCAGGAGTCGATCGAGCCGAACGCGGCGGCCAGCAACAACGTCTACCTGTACACGAAGTACCCCGCGGCGCGGAACGTCCTCACGAGCGGCCTGACGAACCCGGCCGCGATGTTCCGCTACGTCCTCGACGACGGCACCACGGTCGACGCGGCCTCGGACGACGCCACCCGTGCGCGGATCCGGGGCGTGGAGATCAAGCTCGCCGTCCTGACGAACCCTCGCCGCAAGATCCGTCCCGCGGAGCTGCAGACCACTGTGTACCCGTTCAACGCGCGGAGTAAGTCATGACGACCTGGTTGCACACCCGCGTCCGCGCCGCCCGCGAGGGCGACGCCGGCATGGGCATGATCACCGTGGTGATCGCGATGACGCTGTTCATGCTGCTGAGCGTGGTCGTGCTGAGCCAGGCTGTCGGCGGCCAGACGCTCGCGCGCTCCGACCAGGACACCAGCACGGCGCTCTACGCCGCACAGGCCGGGATCGAGCACTACATCACGAAGCTGAACAACGAAGAGACCTACGTCCAGTACGACGGCAAGACCAAGACCGACCCCAACAACGGCGCGATGGGCAGCACCGCCGGGAAGCGCAACTGGCTCACGGTCCCGCAGGCCAGTGGGGCGGCCGGTCGCGCGAAATTCCACTACGAGCTGGACCTGCGGTACTACGCCGGCGGGGTGGACTCGGCCGGCAAGGTGATCCCGGCGACGGGCACGATCAAGGTCACCTCGACCGGGTGGGCGGGCAAGCGCAAGCGCACGCTCACCGCCGATGTCCGTCGCGACGGCTTCCTCGACAACCTGTACTACTCGGACTTCGAGACGAAGGACCCCGACGCGTACGTCGACAGCGTGGACGGCAACACCGCGGCCTGGGCCAAGACCAACTGTGCCGACAAGTACTACTACACCGGCCGCAACAAGAGCTGCATCAACATCCAGTTCGCGAACGACCGGCTCTCCGGCCCGGTGCACAGCAACGACGCGATCCTGATCTGCAACAACGCGGTCTTCAGCGCGGATGTCACGACGGTGTGGTCGGGCCGGCGCCGTACCGACGGCTGCAGCAGCACCAGCGGCACGACGTTCAAGAACCCCACCGATCCGCGGGTGGTGGCGCGCGTGGACCTGCCGGCGACCAACAACGAGCTCAAGGCGCAGACCCTGTCGACGACCTACCCCCGGGGCTGTCTGTTCGTCGGCGAGACCAAGATCGTGGTCAAGGGCAACCAGCTCAAGATCACGAGTCCCTGGACCCGGGACACACCCGTCTGCAAGAAGGACACGTGGATCCCGATCCCGGCGAACGGCGTCATCTACGTCGACAACGCGGTGACCGGTACGGCGGGCGACCCCAACAACTGGACGTCCGCGGAGACGAAGCCGTGCACGGTCGGCGCGAACGCGAACAGCGTCGGCTACCCGGTCGTGAACGAGTCGGGCTGGGCGTACAAGTGTGGCCAGGGTGACGTCTTCATCCAGCAGGAGAACGGGGACGCCGCGAACGGCCTGGACGGACGTCTGACCGTCGCGGCCAAGGGCAACGTCTACGTGACCGGCAACCTGCAGTACAAGGCCGGCACGGACACCGACGTCATGGGGTCGATGCTGGGGCTGATCGCGGACAACAACGTGTACTACTGGCATCCGGTGGACAGCGGCGGCAAGAACCTGTCCGTGGCCGGCACGTCGTTCACCAACCGCAGCGTCGATGCGGCCCTCCTGAGCGTCCAGCACTCGGTCACCACGATGAACTACGCGTCCGGCACGAGCCTGGGCACGCTGAACATCCGGGGGAACCTGACCCAGAAGTACCGCGGCATCGTGAAGCGGGGCACCGCGGGCTACGACAAGAACTACGCGTTCGACTGGCGTCTGCAGCTTGCCGCGCCGCCGCACTTCATCGAGCCGACGGTGAGCCAGTTCGACGCCAAGCGCGTCACAGAGATCGCGGCGGACACCGCGTCGTGAGTGTCGCCGCATGGCCGCACGGGCGCCCTGCCGTAGCGTAGGCGCCCGTGCTGCTGCCCACCGTGATCGCCGCCGGCATCGTCGGACTGACGATCGGGTCGTTTCTCAACGTCGTGATCTGGCGGGTGCCGCGCGGCGAGTCGGTGGTCCGGCCGCCGTCGCACTGTCCCGGCTGCGATCGGGAGATCGGCCCGCGGGACAACATCCCGGTGCTGTCGTGGCTGCTGCTCCGCGGCCGCTGCCGGCACTGCGGCATCCGGATCAGCGTCCGGTACCCGGCCGTCGAGCTGGCGACGGCGGTCCTGTTCGCGGTGGTGGCGTACCGGATCGGCCTCGTGCCGGAACTGCCCGCCTACCTCTATCTCACTGCGATCGGTGTCGCCCTCGCCGTGATCGACCTGGACCACCGCCGGCTGCCGAACGCGCTCACCCTGCCGTCCTATGTGGTCATCGGTGCGCTGCTCACCGGCGCGAGCGCGGTGACGGGGGACTGGTGGGCGCTCGTCCGGGCGGCTATCGGGATGACCGTGTACTACGGGCTCCTGTTCGTGCTCGCCGTGGCGGTGCCGCGGGGGATGGGGTTCGGGGACGTCAAGCTCGCCGGTGTCCTGGGGATGGCGCTCGCCTGGCTCGGCTGGGGTGAGCTGCTCGCCGGGTTCTTCCTCGGGTTCGCGTACGGCGCCCTGGTCAGCATCGCGCTCATCGCGCTGGGCCGTGCCGGTCGCAAGTCGACAGTGCCGTTCGGACCGTTCCTCGTCGCCGGCGCGCTCACCGCCGTGCTGTACGGGCACGAGCTGGCCCATGTGTACGTGTCCGCGACCCTCGGCTGAGCGGGCCTTGATCATCTCGTCACCCGAACGGCCGAGCCCTCCGGGCTCAAGGAGAGGGCCGTCCGCGCCGATTCCACTGCGAGTCGCCGAGTAACGCCTCGGCGGCGTCGACCAGTGTGGAGGAGACGACAGTGGCAGGACGGACAGCCATCGGTCTCGACATCGGGACATCGGGGGTGCGCGCCGCGCAGGTCTCCTTCGGACGAGGTGGCGGGCCGGGCACGCTGGATCGGTTCGGCCAGGTCGCCCTGGAGGCGGGCGCCGTCGTCGACGGCGAGGTGGTCGACGTCGATGCCGTCGCGGGCGCGATCAGGCACCTCTGGGGCGCGACGCGCTTCTCGGGCAAGGACGTCGTGCTGGGCGTGGCGAACCAGCGGGTCATCGTCCGCCAGGTCGAGCTGCCGTCGCTGCCGCCGGCCGAGCTCAAGGCCTCGCTGCCGTACCAGGTGCAGGACTTCATCCCGATGCCGGTCGACCAGGTTCTCCTCGACTACCACCCTCTGGAGGAGGTGGTGAACGAGCAGGGGAACCGCGTGCTGCGCGCCCTGCTGGTCGCCGCGTCCAAGGAGATGGTGTGGCGCAGCGTCGACGCGGTCCGGAAGGCCGGGCTCCGGCCCGTGCACGTCGACCTCGTGCCGTTCGCGCTCCTGCGGGCCATGGCGAAGATGGACCACCTCGGGTTCGACTCCGGGGAGGCCGACGTCGTCGTGAACGTGGGCGCCAGCGTCACGAACATCATCGTCCACGCCGGCGGGGTGCCGCGGTTCGTCCGCATCGTCCCGATGGGCGGCGCGGACATCACCGACGCGATCGCCGAGCGGCTGGGCGTGGGACTGGACGAGGCGGAGACGGTCAAGCACCAGTCCGCCCTGTCCGAGCACCCCGGTCAGTTCGCGACGGAGCGGGCCGAGGCCAAGGTCATCGAGTCCGCCGGTTCCGCGTTCATCGACGAGATCCGCAACTCGCTCGACTACTACAAGGCGCAGCCGACCTCCACCCCGGTGCGGCGCCTCATCCTCGCCGGTGGCGGCGCCCGGCTGGGCGGTCTCGCCCATCGCCTCGCCGCCTCCACCCACCTGCCCGTGGAGCAGGGCTCGGTCCTCGCGTCGCTGCGTGTCGGCAACGTCGGGCTCACGTCCGAGCAACTCGAGTACGTCGACCCGCTGGCCTCCGTGCCGGTCGGCCTCGCGATGGGAGTCCACTCATGAGTCAGACCCTCGACGACACGGCTGTGCTGTCCGGCACCGAGCTGATCCTGCCGCAGGGTCCGGTCCGGCTTCCCCGGGTCAACCTGTTGCCCCCCGAGATCCTCGAGGTCCGGTCGGTCCGCCGTGCCCAGGTCGGGCTCGGGGCCGCCGTGGCCGCCTCGGTCCTCGTCGTGGCCGGGCTGTGGGGCCTGGCGAGCATCGACCAGGCGTCCGCCCAGCAGGACCTCGACGCCGCCAGTGCGCGGCAGACCGCGGTGAACCGCGAAACGGGCGCGCTGGCCGACGTGGCGGCGACCTACACGCAGATCCAGCAGCGCCGCACGGTGCTGTCGTCGGCGATGTCGGGCGAGGTGCTGTGGTCGCAGTACCTGACCGACCTGGCGCTGCTCGTGCCCGACAACGTGTGGCTCGAGAAGATGAGCGTCGCTCCGGTCACTGCGGCCACCGCGCCGGGGTCCACCGGCGCGGCCGGCACACCCGGGTTCGGACCGCAGACCGCGGCCGGCGCGATCGCGACGATCACGTTCACCGGTCAGGCGATCAGCCAGGACGACGTGACGAACTGGCTCCAGTCGATCTCCCGCGGCAAGGGCTTCACGAACGTGTATTTCACGGACTCGACGCTCCAGAAGTACGGCGAGAATGCCAAGGCCGTGCAGTTCACGTCGACCGTCAGCGTGATGCCCGAGGCGCTGTCCAACCGCTACCCGTCGAGCTCCGGGAACTGAGATGCCGAAAACTCGAATCTGGCTCCTCCTCACGGTGCCCGCCGTCCTCCTGGTGTTCATCGCCGGCTGGTTCCTGGTGGTGTCCCCGAAGCGTGCCGCCGCCGACGCCGTCCGCGTCCAGACGGAGGACGTCCAGCGGAACGTGGCGCTGACCCAGGCCCGGCTCGCCGAGCTCAAGCGCAAGGCCGCCGACCTGCCGGCCCAGCAGGACGCGCTCGACAAGCTGGAGCAGAAGGTCCCGGACGGACCGCAGCTGCCGGCCCTGCAGCGTGCGCTCGCCACGAGCGCGAAGCAGTCGGACCTCACGCTGGTCACGACGGCCCCGGGTACACCCGTGGTCTTCACCCCCGCGGGCACCACGGCGCCGTCGGCGACGGCCACCCAGAAGCCGTCCGCGAGCGGGTCCGGAGCGACGGCCGACACGGTGTACACCGTGCCGCTGTCGATCGTGGTCACCGGCGAGTACGGCGGCATGCAGCGGTTCGTCGCCAAGCTGGAGCAGCTGCAGCGTGCGCTGCTGGTGCAGGGCTTCGACCTCGAGCACGTTGCGTCGGAGAGCGCGGACACGGCCACGCCGGGTTCGCTGAAGCTCACCGTCACGGGCCAGGTCTTCGTGTCCTCGGCGGAGGCCGCCACCCTCTCGACGCCCTCGGCGGCCACCGCCGGTCAGGTCAACCCCGGGCCGGCACCGACCGGCGCGGCCAAGTGAGAACGGGCCACCGACATGAGTGACATCACGACCGCCGAGGACGCCGCGGCAACCAAGAAGCAGCGAACGGTTCTCCTGCTCGCCGTCGCCGCGGCCGCCGTGGTCGCCGCGCTCGTCGGGTACTTCCTGGTCATGCCGATGTTCGGCTCGCCGGCGACCACCAACACCGCGGCGGGGGCGGCGGCGACCCCGTCGGCGTCCGCCACCGCGTCGGCCACCCCGTCTCCTGCGGCCACGAGGCTGCAGAGCTATGGCGGCACGATCGGCCGTGCCGACCCGTTCAAGCCGCTGCTGAACGAGAAGTCCGCGGCGTCCGGCGGCGGCGCATCGGCCGGTACCGCCGCCGGCGGCGGTACCGGCACGACCGGTTCCACCGGCTCCACGGGTGCGGCCACCACGGTCCCGACCCGGGTGTCCGTCGTCGAGATCCAGGGTGACTCCTCCGGCTCCGCCGTGATGGTCCGGATGGACACGACCATCCACATCGCCACGACCGGGGAGACCATCGACGGCGTCCTCAAGGTCGTTGCCATCAAGGGCAAGGGCGCCACCGGCAAGGTCACGTTCCTGTACGGCGACCAGCGCTTCACGCTCGGCGAGGGCCAGGGGCGGATGCTCGGCTGACCGCCCCGCCCGCCCCTGTGAGGCGGGACACGCCAGGTCTCCCACGGGCCGCCACCTCGGCCCGTGGGAGACTTCGCGCATGTTGCGCTGGATCACCGCGGGGGAGTCGCACGGCCAG
>JAOPXM010000132.1 GCA_025965125.1 Nocardioides sp. | reverse complement strand
ATGGAGGAGACCGGCGTCGTCAACGTCGCCGACCCGCTTGGCGGCTCGTGGTACGTCGAGGCGCTCACCGACAGGATCGAGGCCGAGGCCAACGCGATCTTCGACAAGGTCCTCTCCCTGGGCGGCTCGACGCTGACCCACTCAGACACCGACGAGCTCGCGCAGGCGACGAAGCGGGGGGAGTCGTTGGTCACCAAGGGTCTCCTGAACGGCATCGAGGAGGGCTGGTTCATGACCGAGATCGCCGAGGCCGCGTTCCAGTACCAGGTGGCCCTCGAGAAGGGGGAGAAGAGGATCGTCGGCGTCAACTGCCACGAGGAGTCCGTGACCCACGAGCTCGAGATCCTGCGTGTCTCCCACGAGGTCGAGACCGAGCAGGTCCGTGTCCTTGCCGAGCGTCGCGCCCGTCGCGACAACGACGCTGTTTCGAAGGCGCTGGACAAGATGGTCGAGGTCTCGCGCACCGACGAGAACATGATCGAACCGATGCTGGCGGCCGTCCGCGCCGAGGCGACCCTCGGGGAGATCTGCGACGCCCTGCGCGCCGAGTGGGGCGAGTACCGCGAGCAGGCGCGCTTCTGATGAGTCCGCGTGACCGGCTGGAGCCGAAGCTCACGTCTGGTCCAATCAACGCGTGACTCTCTCCCAGGCGTTGGCCAGGCTGCCCGACAATCCGCGTGTCGTCGTGTCCGGCAACCACGCGACGCCGTGGCACACGCTCGGCCTGGTGGACGAGGCGCTCGCGTCGTACCGGCTCTGGATGCTCAACGCCCAGCCCGGCATCCCGGACCGGGAGGGCGTGACCCTCGAGACATCGTTCGTCGGGCCGGGCATGCGTCGCAGCCCGCGGCTGAGCTATGTGCCGGCCCGGCTCTCGCTGGTGCCCAACCTGTTCGAGACGTGCCTGGTGCCGGATGTCGTCGTACTGCACACGACACCTCCTCGCGACGGGCGGGTGTCGCTAGGCATCGAGGTGAACGTGCTGCCCGCGGCGCTGGAGGTCGTCCGCCGCAGGGGCGGCCTCGTCGTCGCCCAGACCAACCGGCATCTGCCCTGGACGTACGGCGACGCATTGATCGACGCCGCTGACGTCGACGTCTGGGTCGAGGCCGATGCCCCACTCCCGGCCGCCCCGCCGAGCGTCATCGACGAGGAGTCCGCCCGGATCGGCGCGATGGTGGCCGAGCGGGTCGGGGACGGTGCCACGCTCCAGGCCGGGATCGGGGCCGTCCCCGACGCGACCATGCACGGGCTCGCGCGCCGACGGAAGCTGCGGATCTGGACCGAGATGTTCAGCGACAGCGTGCTCGCGCTCGAACGAGCCGGCGCCCTGGCACGCGACGTCCCGATCACCGCGTCGTTCCTGTTCGGCTCGCCCGAGCTGATGGCGTGGGTCGACGGCAACCCACGCGTCGAGATGGTGCGCACCGAGGTGACCAACAACCCGGCCCGGATCGCCCAGAACCCCTCGATGGTCAGCGTCAACACGGCGCTCCAGGTCGACCTGTTCGGTCAGGCGAACGCGTCGCGGATCAACACCCGTATCCACTCCGGCTTCGGCGGCCAGACCGACTTCATCGTTGGCGCCCTGCACAGCTCGGGCGGCCAGGCGCTGATCGCGCTCAGGTCCTGGCACCCCAGGGCCGACTGCTCGACGGTCGTGCCGCTCGTCGACGAGCCGGTCACCTCCTTCCAGATGAGCGCGATCATCACCGAGCAAGGCGTGGCCGAGGTGTTCGGCCGTGACCAGGGCGAGCAGGCGCGGCAGATCATCGAGCACGCGGCCCATCCGAGCGTCCGCGAGGAGCTGCGCGAGGAGGCGGTCGCGCTCGGGCTCGCGAGGGCCTCCTAGGATTGCGACATGACGCAGCAGCCCTTCACCCGTCCCGGCGCCATCGACCTGTCGGCGCTGAAGCGACCGGCAGCCCCCCCGCCCTCCGGCGGTGCCGGCGGTCCGGCCGCGACGTCGGCAGGCGGGTCGGCGTACGCACTGAACGTCACCGAGGAGAACTTCCAGGCCACGATCGAGGCATCGATGACCGCCCCGGTGCTCCTCGCGTTCTATTCGCGCACCCGGATGCCCGAGAGCGGCCAGCTCGCCGACAACCTGGCGACCCTGTCGGCAGAGTTCGAGGGCAAGTTCCTGGCCGGCCTCGTCGACATCGACGCCGTGCCCGCGATCGCCCAGGCCATGCAGATCCCGTCGGTCCCGCTGGTGGTCGCCGTGCTCGACGGTCGCCCGGCGCCACTACTGCAGGACGCCGTGCCGATCGACGAGCTGCGCACGGCGCTGACGCAGGTGATGCAGCAGCTCGCCACCCAGGGCGTCACCGCGCGCCACCAGCCGCTCGCGGCCGGACCCGTCGAGGACGGCGAGGGCGTCGAGGAGCCGGGCTTCGACCCTCGGTACGCCGCTGCCCAGGATGCGCTCGGGGACGGGGACATCGACCGTGCGGTCGCTGAGTACCAGAAGCTCGTGACCGCCAACCCCGCTGATGCCGAGGCTGCAGCGGGCCTCGCCATGGCCAAGATCCTGCAACGCACCCAGGGCGTTGACCTGAATGCGGCCCGCGAGGCCGCCGCTGCCAACCCCGACGACGTTGACGCTCAGACGCTGGTCGCCGACCTCGACCTGCTGGGGGGACACGTCGACGACGCGTTCAACCGCCTCGTGGATCTTGTCCGGCGCTCGGGCGGCGATGAGCGCAACAAGGCGCGTGAACACCTCGTCGGGCTCTTCGCGGCGGTCGGCAACGAGGACCCGCGTGTCCTCAAGGGCCGACAGAACCTGGCGTCCGCACTCTTCTGAGGATCGCGGTGCCTGGTCACGTGGGTCAGGCGCCCGTCAGAGCACCGAGCACCGCCGTGACTGCGGGCGACTTGGCCATGCTGCGCCGGTGCAGGGCGACGATCTCCCGCGTGGGCACCGGGTCCTCGGCGAGCACCGCCACGAGCTCGTCGCCGATCGGCTGTCGGCCCAGCCGCGGCACCAGCGCGATCCCGAGGCCCGCCCGCACGAGTGCGAGGTGGGAGTCGAACTCCATCGACTGGTGTGCGATGCGGGGGAGGCGGCCCGTGCCGTCGTACATCCTGGTCAGCCACTGCCTGCAGATGGTGCCCTCGGGAGTGGCGATCCAGTCCTCGTCCACCAGGTCGTGCGGCGTGACCCGGCTGCGTGCGGCCAGCGGGTGCTCGCGATGGACGATCACGTCCGCGACATCTCGCGCCACGGAGGTCGTGGCGAGATGGTCGGGGATCGCAAGCGGCACGTCGCCCCAGCTGTGCACGACGCCGAGGTCGGTCTGTCCCGAGGCCACCAGGTCGATCGTGTCCCAGGGCTCGCGCTCGGCCAGCGTGAGTGTCAGATCCGGATGAGCGTCGCGCAGCCGGCGGACGACCGGTGCGACGAGGCCGCGCATCGCGGTCGAGAACGCGGCGACGCGGAGGTGACCCGCGACGGCGTCGGCCTGGTGGTGCAACCCGGACTCGATCTCCTCGAGGTCGCTGAGCAGCCGCGCGCCCGCGTCGACGAGGTGACGGCCGTGCTGGGTGAGCATGACCCCGCGACCGACCCGCTCGAGGAGTGGCACGCCGGTCTGCTTCTCCAGTCGCTTCACCTGTTGGGACACCGCGCTGGGGGTGAACCCGAGAGCATCGGCCGCGCCGACGACGGAGCCGTGGGTCGCGACCGCCTGCAGGGAAGTGAGTGCGGCCAGATCGATCATGCAGCGATGCTACATGGAAGCATGCAGGACAATCCGCTGGTGCTTCATGGTTCTGCCCGTCAGGCTGGTCCGGTGAACCGACGCGACTCGCTCCTCGCTGCCCTGGTCGCCACCATCTGGGGTTTCAACTTCGTGGTGATCGACTGGGGCATGGACGGGGTGCCGCCGTTGCTCTTCCTCGCCGTCCGGTTCGCACTGGTGATCTTCCCGGCCGCATTCTTCGTGTCCCGGCCGAGCGCGCCCTGGCGGACGGTCGTGGCGGTGGGCGTCTTCATGTCGATCGGCCAGTTCGGGTTCCTGTACGTCGCCATGGACGCCGGGATGTCTCCCGGCCTCGCCGCCCTGGTGCTGCAGGCGCAGGTCATCTTCACGATCCTCATCGCGGCCGGTGTCCTCCGCGAGCGTCCGACGAGGCGGCAGATCCTCGGTGTGCTGCTCGGTTCGATCGGGTTGGCCGTGGTGGCGTTCGGACGCGGCGGACATGTCGCGGTGAGCGCAGTGCTGCTGTGCCTGCTCGGTGCCCTGTCGTGGGGGATCGGCAACGTCGTCTCCCGCGCCTCCGGAGTCACGGGCGGCCTGTCGCTGACGGTCTGGTCGGCGACCGTGGTCCCGGTGCCGCTACTCGCGCTCTCGCTGATCCTGGACGGCACCAGCGAGGTCGCGGACGGACTGGCGGGCTTCGGCTGGCAGGCAGGGCTCTCGACCGTCTACACGGCGGGGCTCGCGTCGCTGGTCGGCTACGGCATCTTCAACACACTGCTCGCGCGGAACCCGTCGGCGTCCGTCGTGCCCTGGGTGCTCCTCGCGCCGGTCGTCGCGATGGGCTCTGCCTGGGCGCTGCTCGGGCAACGCCCCAACGGTCCCGAGATGCTCGGTGGGGCGGTGCTCATCGTCGGCGTGCTCGTCGCGATGCGACCGGTGCGCGCGGTGGTGCCTTCGGTCGCGCTGCGCGGCCACCTGGTGGCTGCGCACAACGACTGAAGGCGGCCATCCACAGGTGACGAGCTCGGGCCTGGCGAGATCCTCGCGATCAAGTCACCTTCTGGTGCATGGATGCCGAGGAGTTCGAATTGATCCTGGTCAGGCAGGAGGGAGTCATCTCGCGCCGCCAGCTGAAAGAGATCGGGGCGCACGATCACGATGTCCGGCGGCTTCTCAGGCGTCGAGTCCTGACGAAGGTCCACCCTGGGGTCTACCTCGACCACACAGGTCAACCGACCTGGCAACAGCGCGCCTGGGCCGCGGTGTTGCTGCACTGGCCGGCCGTGCTGGCTCGGGAGTCGGCACTGCCGACACCGCGTAGCAACGCCCCGATCCACGTCGCGGTCGACGCGCGCCGGACCGTCGCGCCAGGCCACGGCATCCGGGTGCACCGCATGTCCGACCTCGATCAACGCGCGTTGTGGTTCAGGGCGCCGCCACAGGTCTCCGTCGAGGACGCCGCGATCGACGTCGCTGCGGATGCCAGCGACGCCGCCGAGGCGTTTGGCACCTTGGCCGACGCCTGCCAGGCGCAAGTGACGAGCCCGCTGCGTCTCGCCACGGCACTCGCGGCGCGCAGGAGGGTGCGCAACGGTCGCCTGCTCCGATTCCTCATTGATGACCTGTCGACGGGAGCGTGCTCCGTCCTCGAGCGGGGTTACCTCCACCTGGAGCGCGCCCACGGGTTGCCCAAGGGCGAGCGCCAGGTTCCTGCGGACCTCCGAGGTCGCTCGGCCTATCGCGACGTGACCTACGCCAAGTTCGCACTCGTGGTGGAGCTGGACGGACGCGCGTTCCACGACAGTGCCCGGCTTCGCGACCGGGACTTCGAGCGGGATCTCGATTCTGTCGTCGACAGCGACCTGCTGACGGTAAGGCTCACATATGGCCAGGTGTACAGGACGGGCTGCCGCACGGCGTCGCGGCTGGGCGCCCTCCTACGACGTCGTGGGTGGTCCGGGTCGTTGCGGCGGTGTCCGAACTGCCCCTGAGTCGCGATCTACAGCCACCTGGTGGCTGCACGCAACGACCTAGGCGCCTGACTCGGTGTACGACGGCCCGCCAGAAACGAGGTTGGCGAGCGCCGACTCGATCCGGCGGGCCGTGAAGTCCGCGCAGCGCTCTCGCACCTGCTCGATGGTGCAGAACTCGGCTTCGCGGATCTCTCGGTCCTGCTTGACCATCCGGCCAAGGACCGACGCGTCGTACGTGCCACCGTCGAAGACCAGGCAGATCGCGTCGTCCCAGCCGCTCCACGGCGGCAGCCAGTCCGTCAGTAGCAACCCGCCGGCGTCGATCGTGAGCCCGAGCTCCTCCTGGACCTCGCGGGACACGGCCAGCTGGGGAGACTCGCCGACCTCGACCACGCCGCCAGGCAGGTCCCAGTCGAACTTGTAGGTCAGCTGACAGAGGAGCACCCGACCGTCCGTGTCACGCACCAGCATCTGGCTGATCGCCCGCTTCCTCGGCAGGAAGGAGTTCAGCAGTGCACGAAAACCCTCCGGTTCGTGAACGGGCACGTCGGTGGCGAGCCGCGCATAGACGATCCGGTCCACGGCCTCACCGTCGACGGTGACGCCTCGCATCACGCCTTCCTTGCGCATCCCCGACCAGGTCGCGACGCGTTGGGCGTGCTCGTCGTCGGGATCCACGAGGGTCTCCACGCGGACGTGCCCGGCCAACGCCGCCTCGACCTCTCGGCGTACGGCGTCGACCGCTGCCACCCAGCCACCATCGCCCACGCCGGGGATCCAGGCGATCCTCGCCACCCCGTCCGCGACGGTCGTCACGGTGGTCGGCTGCTCGGTCACGGGCAAACCCTATCTAGGTCGTGTCTCCTTGCTCCAAGGCCTGCCGCGCGCACGGAGCCACACCCTAGGTGCGCGCGCGGAACCAGACCGTGGCCAGCGGCGGCACGACCACGTCGGCGTACGCCGGGTGGCCCAGGTGCTCGCCCGGCACGGCGGTGACGGAGCCGAGGTTGCCGACGCCGGACCCGGTGTAGGCCTCGGCATCGGTGTTCAACAACTCGTCCCAGACCCCGGCAGCCGGGAAGGCCAGCCGGTAGCCGTCGTGCGGGACCGCGGAGAAGTTGGACACGCAGACGACGTCGGGAGCATCACCGCCGCGGCGGATGAACGAGAACGTGTTGCGGCCAGCGTCGTTGGCGTCGATCCACTGGAACCCGCCCGGGTCGGCGTCCCGGGCCCAGATCGCCGGGCTGGCGACGTACGCCGTGTTGAGGTCCCGGACGAGTGACTGGACGCCCCGGTGCTCCGGGTGGTCGAGGAGCCACCAGTCGAGCTCGCGGGCCTCGGCCCACTCCGACTCCTGCCCCAGCTCGACGCCCATGAACAGCAGCTGCTTGCCGGGGTGCGCCCACATGTAGCCGAGGTAGGCGCGCAGGTTGGCGAGCTGCTGCCAGCGATCGCCGGGCATCTTGCGCAACAGCGAGCCCTTGCCGTGCACGACCTCGTCGTGGCTGATCGGCAGCACGAAGTTCTCGGACCACGCATAGACGAGCGAGAACGTCATCTCGCCATGGTGGTAGGCCCGATAGACCGGATCCTGTTGCACGTAGCCGAGCGAGTCGTGCATCCAGCCCATGTTCCACTTGAACCCGAACCCGAGGCCCCCATCGCTGGTCGAGCGGGTCACCCCTGGCCAGGACGTCGACTCCTCGGCGATGGTCACGACGCCCGGTGTCCGCTTGTAGACGGTGGCGTTCATCTCCTGGAGGAACTGGACGGCCTCGAGGTTCTCGCGCCCGCCGTACTTGTTGGGCGTCCACTCGCCCTCCTCGCGCGAGTAGTCGAGGTAGAGCATCGACGCCACCCCGTCGACCCTGAGGCCGTCGGCGTGGAACTCCTCGAGCCAGTAGAGCGCGTTCGCGTAGAGGAAGTTGCGCACCTCGTGGCGCCCGAAGTTGAAGATGTGCGAGCCCCACTCCTTGTGCCAGCCACGCTGGGGGTTGGGGTCCTCGTAGAGGGGCGTGCCGTCGAAGCGGGCCAACGCCCACGGGTCCGTCGCGAAGTGGCCCGGCACCCAGTCGAGGATCACGCCGATGCCGGCCTGGTGGAGCCTGTCGACGAGGAGGCGGAAGCCGTCGGGGTCGCCGAACCTCGAGTCCGGCGCGAAGTACGACGTCACGTGGTAGCCCCACGAGCCGCCGAACGGGTGCTGCATGACCGGCATCAGCTCGACGTGGGTGAAGCCGAGGTCGGAGAGGTACGCCGGCAGCTCGTCGGCCAGCTCTCCCCATGTCTTGCCGCGGCGCCACGACGCCAGGTGCAGCTCGTAGGTCGACATGGCCTCGGCCACCGGCTGCTTGCTGGCCCGTGCGGCCATCCAGTCGTTGTCGCTCCACTCGTAGGACGACTCGAAGACGACCGACGACGTGGCTGGGGGCTGCTCGGCGTAGACGGCCATCGGGTCGGCCTTCTCCTGCCAGGCGCCGTCTGGTCCAAGAATGACGTACTTGTACGCCGTGCCGCTGCCGATGTCGGGGATGAAGAGCTCCCACACGCCGGACTGGCCGAGCTGCCGCATCGGGTGCTCGCGGCCGTCCCAGTTGTTGAAGTCCGCCTTGAGCCGGATCCCCCGCGCGGACGGCGCCCAGACCGCGAACGACGCTCCGACGACACCGCCCCCGTAGTGGTGAACCCGGCTGCCGAGCACCTCCCAGAGCTGCTCGTGCCGGCCCTCGTTGATCAGGTGCAGGTCCACCTCGCCGAGCGTCGGGAGGAAGCGGTAGGGGTCGTCGATGACCTGGGGGTCACCGTCGTAGCTGACCGCAAGCCGGTAGTCCGGCACGTCGTCGACCGGCAGCACGCCGACCCAGATGCCGTCGTGCTCGTGGGTCAGCTCCGTCTCACCCTCGGTGCCCGCGTCCTGGTAGCGGACGACGACGCTGGAGGCGAGCGGTTTGAACACCCGGACGGTCACCCGACCCTCGTGGACGTGCGGGCCGAGCACGGAATGCGGGTGCCCGTGCTCCCCGCGCACGATCTGGTCGAGCTCCGCGTGGGAGACGGGCTTGCTGGACACCTTGACAGGTGCGGTCATGACGCTCCGATCCTCGCGACGGCTTCCAGGGGGATCTGTACCCAGCCGGGGCGGTTTCGAGTCTCGTAGACGATCTCGTAGACGGCCTTGTCCGCCAGGTACGCGTCGAGCAGCGTGCGTTCGTCGGCACTCAGGGCGCCCTCGGCGTACGCGACCAGGAAGTGGTTGCGGTTGCGGTTCGCCCACTCCTCGGCGCGATAGGCCCGCTGCTCGCTGCCTTCCTCGTCCTGCTCGCTGTGGGTGCGCTCGACGACACGCGGCGCGTAGTCGAACGAGCGGAGCATCCCGGCGACGTCGCGCCAACGCGAGTCCGGGAGCAGGCGCTCGGCCAGCGGCTTGGCGGGCTCACCCTCGAAGTCGACGATCTTCCAGCCGAGGCTGGTGCGGAGAGTCTGGCCGAGGTGCAGGTCACCGTGGATCTGCTGGACCTCCAGGGCGGACAGGTCGGCGACCTTCGCGTACGTCGCCCGCAGGGCATCGGCGTGCTCGGCCAGCTCGGGGACGACGGCGAGCGCAGCGTCGAGGCGTCTCGACATCTCCTCGGCGAGCTGGCGGGCGGCATCGCGAGACCGCCGCTCGGTGGGGAAGTGTTCGCGCAGCGCTTCGTGGACCTCGCGCAGCGACTCGCCGAGCCGCGTCGACTCACCCGCGAAGTCTCCGCCGACCTCGTGAGCATGCAGGTCGGCCTCGCTGAACAGGTTGCGGACACTGGCCGTCGCCAGGTCCCAGCCATCGGTCGCCGTGCGCAGGAACTGCGTGAGCATCGCCAGCTGCAGGACCGAACCGGTCTGCGGGTCGTTGATGTCGAGCCACCCGTACAGGGCCGCCACGTGCTCGGATCCGGCGCGGGTGAGCACCTCGTGGACCAGGATGTCGGGGTTCACACCCGGGGTGACCTTGCGGAACACCTTCATCAGGGAGTCGTCCCCGAACGCGACCGACGAGTTGGACTGCTCGCCGGTGAACAGCGTCGAGTGCGCCGTCTGGTCGAGGTCATAGCCTTGGATCCGGTGGAACGTGAGGCCCTCGGCGGAGGTGATCGGCTGCTCGCCGGACGCGCCGAACGAGCGCAGCCAGCAGGCCATGGCCTCCCGGTCGTGCAGCGCGTCGTAGGCGTGCACCCAGCCGAGGTCGGCGTCCTCCCACCAGCCGAGGAAGGCGTGGTCCAGGCGTGCCTCGGGGTCGCGGTAGAGGACCAGTGGCACCTGGTAGAGCTCGACCTTGTCGACGGCGTCCTGAGCCACGTCGTCGTAGGTGACCTCCACCAGGACGATCAGCACGTGCGGGCCGTCGTCCAGTCGGCCGGGCACCTCGCCGATCCGACGTACGTCGGAGACGGCGAAGGGCCGGCCCTTGCCGCCGAACCACCTCGTCTTCGTGAGGTAGCTCTCGAAGACCGCGGGATCGATCTGGCCGGTGCGGGACTCGGGACTCACAGAAGCGGGCCCTCCTCGATGTCGGAGCGGGTCAGCCGGAACCAGTAGAAGCCGTAACCACCCAGCGTGAGCAGGTAGGGCAGCTCGCCGATCCGCGGGAACGGCACCCCGCCGATCAGCTCGACCGGCTGCCTGCCCTCCCAGCGCCGTAGGTCCAGCTCGACCGGCTGCGGAAAGCGCGAGAGGTTGTTGACGCAGATGATGATGTCCATCTCGCCGTTGTCGCCCTGGTGCTCGCGGGCATAGGACAAGACGGCCGCGTTCGTGCCGCCCAGGTCCACGAAGGACCCGAGGCCGAACGAATCGTGGCGGCGCCGGATCTGGATCATCCGGCGGGTCCAGTGCAGCAAGGAGGACGAGTTCTCCAGCTGCGACTCGACATTGACGCTCTGGTAGCCGTAGACCGGGTCCTGGATCGCGGGCAGGAACAGCTTGCCCGGGGTGGCCGCAGAGAAGCCGGCGTTGCGATCGGGAGTCCACTGCATCGGGGTGCGTACGCCGTCGCGGTCACCGAGCCAGATGTTGTCGCCCATCCCGATCTCGTCGCCGTAGTAGAGGACCGGCGAGCCGGGTAGCGACAGCAGGAGTGCGGTGAACAGCTCGATCTGGTTGGTGTCGTTCTCGAGCAACGGGGCCAGGCGGCGACGGATGCCGATGTTGGCCTTCATGCGGGGGTCCTTGGCGTACTCGCCCCACATGTAGTCGCGGTCGTCGTCGCTGACCATCTCGAGGGTCAGCTCGTCGTGGTTGCGCAAGAAGATTCCCCACTGGCAGCCGTCCGGGATCGGCGGTGTCTGCTCGAGGATCTCCGAGATCGGGAACCGGGACTCGCGGCGGACAGCCATGAAGATGCGCGGCATGACCGGGAAGTGGAAGCACATGTGGCACTCGTCCCCGCCCACCTCGAAGTCGCCGAAGTAGTCGACGACATCGGCCGGCCACTGGTTGGCCTCGGCGAGCAGCACCCGGCCCGGGTAGGTCGCGTCGACGAACCTGCGCACCTTCCGGAGGAACTCGTGGGTCTCGGGCAGGTTCTCGCCGTTGGTGCCCGGGCGTTCGTAGAGGTACGGAACCGCGTCGAGTCGGAACCCGTCGAGCCCCATGTCGAACCAGAACGAGATGGCATCGAGGATCGCGTCGTGGACCGTGGGGTTGTCGAAGTTGAGGTCCGGCTGGTGGGAGAAGAACCGGTGCCAGAAGTACTGCTGCCGGACCGGGTCCCAGGTCCAGTTGGACGGCTCGGTGTCGACGAAGATGACGCGGGCGTCCTGGTACATGTCGTCGGTGTCGGACCAGACGTAGAAGTCGCCGTAGGGACCGTCGGGGTCCTCGCGGCTCGCCTGGAACCACGGATGCTGGTCCGACGTGTGGTTCATGACGAAGTCGATGATCACCCGGATGTTGCGCTTGTGCGCCTCGTCGAGGAACTCGTGGAAGTCCTCGACGGTGCCGGCCTCCGGGAGGATGTTCGTGTAGTCGGCCACGTCGTAGCCGCCGTCGCGCAGCGGTGAGCTGAAGAACGGCGGGACCCACAGGCAGTCGACGCCGAGCCACTCGAGGTAGTCGAGCTTCTCGGTCAGGCCCTTGAAGTCGCCGGTGCCGTCGCCGTTCGAGTCCCGGAACGACCGGACCATGACCTCGTAGAACACCGCGGTCTTGAACCAGTCGGGGGTGCTGCCCACGGAGTCGGGAAACGGGTCTGCGTCAATGTCATGGGTCGAGACCAGCTCTGAGGCGGTCGTCCCCGGGGTGTCGTCGGTCCAGCCCTGGGTCAACGGGTGCTCCTCACGGTCAGGATGTGGGCGGGTTCGTGGCCGGGATCCAGGCGGACGAAGTTGTGCTGGCTCCAGCTCCAGTCCTGACCCGAGATCTCGTCGTGGACGCCAAGGGAGTCGTTCCAGGTCAGGCCGAGCGCGGGCAGGTCGAGGTGGACCATCGTCTCCCGGGCCGCGTGGGGGTCGACGTTGATGACGACAATGACCGTGTCCGTCCCGCCGTCGGGCAGCGCCGCTGACTTCGAGAAGACCAGCACGTTCTCGTCGTCGCTGTGATGGACCGTCAGGTTGCGCAGCTGCTGCAGAGCCGGGTGTGCACGTCGGATCTCGTTGAGCCGGGTGAGGTAGGGAGCCAGGCTGCGGCCCTCCGTCTCCGCACCCTCCCAGTCGCGAACCCGGAT
>JAOPXM010000129.1 GCA_025965125.1 Nocardioides sp. | reverse complement strand
GCCGAGCAACCGGACCCCACCCGCGGTGTCGAGATCGGTGAGCAACGAGCGGGCGAGTCGCGCGATGGCCGCGGTGCTGTCGGTGGGGGACTGCAGCGTGGTGGACCGGCTCAGGGTCGTGAAGTCGTGCATGCGCACCTTGATCGAGACGGTGCGACCCGACAGGCCGTGCTTGCGCAGGCGGCCAGCGACCTCGCCGGCCTGGCGGGTCAGCAGGTGCTCCATCAGCTTCCGGTCCGTGAGGTCCGTGTCGTAGGTGCCCTCGACGCTCACCGACTTGGCCTCGCGCTCGGGGACGACGGGTCGCGCGTCGAGCGCACGGGCGAGCGACCACAGGCCGTTGCCGTGTGCCTTGCCGACCAGGCGCACCAGCTCCTCGAGGCTCACCGACTCCAGCTCGGCGACGGTCTGGATGCCGGCCCTGCGCAACCGCTCCGCCGTCGCCGGCCCGACCCCGGGGATGACCGTCACGTTCATCGGGCGAAGGACGTCCTGCTCGGTCCCGGGCGTGATGACGGTCAGCCCGTCCGGCTTGTCGAGCTCGCTGGCCACCTTGGCGATGAACTTCGAGGTCCCGATGCCCACCGATGCCGTCAGGCCGCCGGTGGCCTCCTGGAGGCGCCGCCGCAGGTCCTCGGCGAGCGCCGTCACGGTCGGCACCTCGAGATCGGGCAGGTCGGCCCGCTCGAGGTCGATGAAGGCCTCGTCGAGCGACAGCGGCTCCACGAGTGGCGAGACCGAGCGCAGCAGCGCCATGACCGTGCGGCTGGCATCGCGGTAGGCGTGGAACCGACCGGTCAGGAACGCGGCGTGCGGGCACCGCGACCGGGCCTCGCGGGTCGACATGGCGGAACGCACGCCGTACTTCCTGGCTTCGTACGACGCGGTCGCCACCACCCCGCGCCCACCCACGCCGCCGACGACCACGGGCTTGCCGCGCAGGGAAGGTTTGTCGCGCTGCTCGACAGCCGCGAAGAAGGCATCGAGGTCGATGTGGAGCACCGAAGCGTGCGCCCGCACTACCGAGACCCCGCCGACCCCGACCACATGGGCGCAAACTACTCGCCTCCGCCGACACTCCCGGCCACCTTCTCTCCACAGGCGAGCCGTAGGAACCGTTCTCCCCAGCCGTCATCGACCGGGCGCGTCACGGTCGGTCGGCGAGGGGAACGTCCCAGCATGACTTCCTCAGCCTCGACAGCACCCGTCACCCTCACCGCACGCAGCCCCGAGGACCTGCTCGCGGTGGTGCCCGTGGTGCTCGGTTTCGTGCCCACCGACTCCGTCGTCATGCTCACGTTCGGAGCTGACGACACCTTCCATGCCCGGCTGGACCTGCCGGACGACGCCGACGGGCTGGCCCAGCTCGTCGCGGCGCTGCTCGAGCCGGCCCGGCTGCATCGGGTCCGACGTGTGGTCTTCGTCGTCTACTCCGGGGACGCCCGGCTGGCCCGGCGCGTTCGCCGGGTCCTGGTGGGTGCGTTCGAGAGCTCAGGGATCCAGGTGATCGAGGTGCTGCGGGCCGACGGCGCCCGCTGGTTCCCGCTCGCTGGGGGTCACCGCGGGGTACCGGAGTGGGGCGTCCCCTACGACGTGTCCGCGCATCCGTTCGTGGTGCAGTCGGTCCTGGACGGCAAGGTGACGCTCGGCTCCCGCGACGAGCTGGCGGCGATGATCGCCACCGATCCGGGCGGAGTGGGCGCCGTGGCGGACGCGCTGGACGGCCACGAGGCGCGGGCCGACGACGCCGACTGGGTGCGCTCCGTCGTCGCTCAGCACGTCACCGACGGCACGGCTCCCGACGTCGCGGCCACGGCACGGCTGCTCGCGGCCATCGCCGACCACGCTGTGCGCGACGTCGCCTGGACGTTGATGACGAGGCAGACCGCGGGCCAGCACGTCCGGTTGTGGACCGACGTCGTCCGCCGGGCCCCGATGGCCCTGGTGCCCGCCCCGGCTGCCCTCCTGGGCTTCGCGGCCTGGCTGTCCGGGCACGGTGCGCTGGCCTGGTGCGCCATCGACCGGTGCGACGAGGCCGACCCCGGCTACTCCATGGCCTCCCTCCTTGGACAGGTGCTCACCCAGGCGCTCCCGCCCTCGGCCTGGGACAGGGAGGGCCCGGCCACCCGGTGAGCTGGCTGGTTCGTCCGGGCCGGGGTGGATCAGCGCCCAGCTGGGTACCACCCCGCCATGGTCGTGCGCACGGTGGGCATCGAGGAGGAGCTGCTCCTCGTCGACCCTCGGACGCGTGAGGTCAGCGGCCGGTCCCCGGAGGTGCTGAGGCTGCACCGTGAGCGGCAGCCGCCCAGACCGTCGCAGCTGGGGATCGATGATCTCGGCCAGGAGCTGTTCCGTCACCAGCTCGAGACCCGTACCGACCCGGTCCTTGACCTGTCCGAGGGCCGGTCCGAGCTGGTCGCCGCTCGCCGGGTCGCGGGGGAGGCCGCCCGGGACTTCGACCTCGTCGCCGTTGCGTCGGCGACCGTCCCCTTGGGCGACAACGAGCCACAGGTGTCTCCCAACGACCGGTACCGCGACATGGTGGACACGTTCGGCGAGATCGCCCGGTCAGCCGGGACCTGCGGCATGCACGTTCATGTGGCGATCGACTCGGACGAGGAGGGGGTCGCCGTGATCGACCGGATCGCGCCCTGGCTGCCTACGCTGCTCGCGGCCACGACCAACTCGCCGTACTCCCATGGCCGGGACACCGGACACCTTTCGTGGCGGACCCAGCTCTGGTCGCTGTGGCCGAGCGCCGGCAGGACCGAGGCGTTCGGATCCGTGGCGGGCTACCACGAGGCCCGGGCGGCGCTGCTCGAGACCGGCGCCGCCAGCGACGACGGGATGCTCTACTTCGACGCCCGGTTGTCAGTTCACCAGCCAACGGTGGAGGTGCGCGTCTTCGACGTCTGCGACGAGCCCGCCGACGCAGTGGTTGTCGCCGCCCTGGTGCGGGCACTGGTCGAGCACGCCGCTCGCGACTGGTCACGCGGTGAGCCGCTGCCGGTGTGGCGGGTCGAGGCCCTGCGCGCCGCGCACTGGCGGGCCGCGCGCCTGGGGCTCACCGACACCCTGCTGCATCCCACGGCCCGCGAGCTCCGTCCGGCCCGTGAGGTGCTGGAGTCGCTCCTGGCGAACGTGCGCGCCGAGCTCGAGGAGGCCGGCGACCTCGAGCTCGTGGGCGACGGCGCTGACCGCCTCTTGCGCGCGACCGGCGCCACGCGCCAGCACGCCGCGTTCGAGCGGCACGGCACGATCGAGGGAGTCGTGGACGACCTCGTGGAGCGCAGCGAACGCGTCTGGCGAGACTAGGGTCGGCGCATGGGCGAAGAGGTGGAAGCACAGGAGTTCTCCCGGGCCGACCGCACGCGCCATCGCGAGAAGGTGCGGCGCGGCCTCGACGTGTTCGCCCGGATGTTGCGCGAGGAGCAGTTCGACACCGACGACCCGATGACGGGCCTCGAGGTCGAGCTCAACCTGGTCGACGAGCTCGGTGACCCGGCGCTGAAGAACGCCGAGGCCCTCGAGGCGATTGCCGACCCCGACTTCCAGACCGAGCTGGGTCAGTTCAACGTCGAGATCAACGTGCCCCCCGCGAAGCTCCGCGAGGGCGGGCTGACGACGTTCGAGAACAACCTGCGACGCAGCCTCAACGACGCCGAGGCCAAGTCCGCCGAGGTCGGGGCTCATATGGTGATGATCGGCATCCTGCCGACACTCGCCGAGGGACACATGGGCCCGTCCAGCCTCAGCGGCAACCCGCGCTACCGGCTGCTGAGCGAACAGATCCTCGCCGCCCGGGGCGAGGACATCACGATTGCGATCAGCGGCGCCGAGCGCCTCGTCACCACCGCGGACTCCATCGTCCCCGAGGCCGCGTGCACCAGCACCCAGTTCCACGTGCAGACGTCGCCCGACCAGTTCGCGTCGGTCTGGAACGCCTCCCAGGTCATCTCGGCAATCCAGCTGGCAGTCGGCGCCAACTCGCCGTACCTCCTCGGCAAGGAGCTGTGGCGCGAGACCCGGATCCCGCTGTTCGAGCAGGCCACCGACACCCGCAGCGAGGAGCTCAAGGCGCAGGGTGTCCGGCCACGGGTGTGGTTCGGGGAGCGGTGGATCACCTCCGTGTTCGACCTGTTCGAGGAGAACGTCCGCTACTTCCCGGCGTTGTTGCCCATCACCGACGACGAGGACCCGCTCGAGGTCCTCGAGGCCGGCGGGGTCCCGAAGCTGTCGGAGCTGCGGCTCCACAACGGCACCATCTATCGCTGGAACCGCCCCGTCTACGACATCGCCAACGGGGTCCCGCACCTGCGCGTCGAGAACCGCGTGCTTGCTGCGGGTCCGACGGTCGCCGACACGATCGCCAACGCAGCGTTCTACTTCGGTCTGGTCCGGGCGCTCGCCGAGAGCGAGCGACCACTGTGGTCCCAGATGTCGTTCAGCGCCGCCGAGGAGAACTTCCACGTGGCCGCCCAGCAGGGCATCGAGGCGCAGGTCTACTGGCCCGGCGTCGGGCAGGTCCGGGCCACCGAGCTGGTGCTGCGTCGCCTGCTGCCCCTGGCCCACGAGGGGCTCGCGGCCTGGGGGGCCAGCACCGCGGAGAGTGACCGGCTGCTGGACATCATCGAGCAGCGGTGCCTGACCGGCGTCAACGGCGCCGAGTGGTTCGCACGTCGGATGAGCGACCGCTCCGACCTGGACAGGTACGACGCTCTGCGCGCGACCCTGCTCGAGTACCGCCAAGGCATGCACACCAACGAGCCCGTCCACACCTGGGCCTGACAGCCGTCCGCCGGGTCAGCGGGCCCGCAGTCGCGACCAGGTCCGCCCGACGCCGCTGCGAGGATCCCGCCAGCCGCGCCGGTTGACGACGACCATGGTGAGCGGAGCCCCGGTCTCGGCGTACGCCGTCCGCGCTCCCGCCAGCCACTGGGCGTCCACGTCCTGCAGCTCGAGGCTTCCGGTCCGGGTCAACCACACGATCGGGGTCCGATCGCCCCGCACTCTTCGCAGCATGGCTGCGATCAGGTCCGCACGCAGGGCGTGGTCGCCCAGCTCCTCGGGCCGGACCGCGAACACGGTCTCCTGGCGCCCCGGGAGGCCCACGTGGATCAGTGGGAGGTACACCTTGCGCCGCTCCGACACGGCATGGTCGAGGGCGGCCCGCCGCAGCAGGGCATGCAGGTGCCGCGGCACCGGTTCCCGGATCCCGTCGTCCGTAGACACGCCCTCTAGCGTGCCCCGGATCCGTCGCGGGCCGCGTCGCTCGTCCACAGGCTCCCGCCGTCCCCGCGGATTCGGTAGCGTGCCACGAGGAGCCGGTGGTTCCGACAACGTGGAGGAGACTCGATGGGGACCGTCGTGGTGGGCTACGTACCCAAGCCGGAGGGCGAGGCCGCGCTGGCGACGGCGATCGACGAGGCGAAACTGCGGGGCAGCAAGCTCGTCGTGGTCAACTCGCACCGTGGTGGCAACGAGTTCGACGCCGACGCCGCGACGCAGTCCGAGCGCGACATGAACGCCGTCAAGGCCAAGCTCGACGCTGCCGGCGTGGAGTACGACCTGCGCCAGCTGGTCCGTGGGTTCGAGCCGGCCGAGGACCTGATCAGCATCGCGGAGGCGAACGCCGCCGACCTCATCGTCATCGGTCTGCGTCGCCGCTCACCGGTCGGCAAGCTCATCCTCGGCAGCAACGCGCAACGGATCCTTCTCGATGCGCACTGCCCGGTCCTCGCCGTGAAGGCAGCCGGCTGACACAGCGGCCACGGAGGGCGGATCCTGGGGCAGGATGGTCACATGGCCATCCACATCACCGGTCTCGACGACGCGGACCAGATCCTCACCGACGACCCGTTCGCGTTGTTGATGGGCATGATGCTCGACCAGCAGTACCCGATGGAGCACGCCTTCCGGGGCCCGGCCAAGGTTCTTGACCGATTCGGCACCCTCGACCCGAGGCGCATCGCCGAGGCAGACCCGGTGGAGTTTGCGGCACTCTGCACGACCCCGCCGGCAGTGCACCGGTTCCCGGGCTCGATGGCCTCGCGCCTGCAGACACTCGCGGCGCTCGTGGTGGAGAAGTACGACGGCCGGGCCGAGCGGCTGTGGACCGAAGCCGCGACCGGCAAGGACCTGCTGGCCCGGATGATGGAGCTGCCCGGCTTCGGCAAGCAGAAGGCCCAGATCTTCGTCGCCCTGCTCGCCAAGCAGCTCGGCGTACGTCCCGAGGGGTGGGAGGCGGCGGTGGGCGCCTACGCCGAGCCCGGCTTCCGCTCGGTCGCAGACGTCGTCGACCCCGAGTCCCTGCAGAAGGTCCGCGACTTCAAGAAGCAGAAGAAGGCCGCGGCCAGGGCACAGGCCGGCTGACCGCTCAGCCGCCGTACCGACCCCTCACCGACCTCTTCATCCGATCGGCTGTCCGGGATGGCCCGTGATGACCATTCCGATCTGTCGTCCCGGATGCACCGAGATGAAACATGGCGCCCGTAACCTTGGCCATGGTTACCGAGCCGCGCAACGCCCCCGCCCTCACCGGCGGGGGCGTCGTGCTTTCCGCGGCCGGTTCCTGACACGAGGACGAACGCCCGTTGCCCAAACGCCGGGGGAGTGCCCGTGCATCACCGAGGCCGTGGCAGAATGGAGCCCGCGGCACTTGACGACACCGGGTCTTGCCGCGCCCCCATGCAAGTTGACGAGAGGTGTTCGTGTCCTCGAACGCGCGCAAGATCCCTGCACAGGTGCTGTCGCACCCGGCCGTCGAAGCACTGATCCAGAAGGGCACCCCATCGGGCAGCCTGACGCCCGAGGAGGTTCGCCGGGCCAGTGAGGACGCGGCCGTCGAACCCCGTCACCTCAAGGCGCTGCTCGCCCACCTGAGCGGCGTGGGCATCTCGGTCGACGTCGGTCCGACGAGCACCCGGGCTGCTGCCGCTACGACCGCGCGCAAGACGACCACCACGGCCAAGGCGGCGAAGAAGGCTCCGGCAGCGAAGACCGCGGCTCCCGCCAAGAAGGCCGCTTCCGCTGCGCCGGCCACGAAGTCTGCGACCAAGGCCGCGCCGGCCAAGTCCGCCGCCAAGGCACCGGCGAAGAAGGCCCCCTCGAAGAAGGCCGCGGCCGACGAGGCCGAGATCGTCGTCGACCCGGCCGCCGCGATCGGCCCGGACGGCAAGAAGATCCTGCCTGACGTCCCCGACGAGCAGTTCGAGAAGGACGTCAAGGTCGACCCCACGATCGAGGAGGACGAGAAGTCCGCCACGTTCGTCGTCTCGGCGGCCGACGACACCGACGAACCCGAGCAGCAGGTCATGGTCGCCGGTGCGACCGCCGACCCGGTCAAGGACTACCTGAAGCAGATCGGCAAGGTCCCACTCCTCAACGCGGAGATGGAGGTCGAGCTTGCCAAGCGGATCGAGGCCGGCCTGTTCTCCGAGGAGAAGCTCGGCAAGGGCGGCAAGGTCTCCCCGAAGATGCTCGAGGAGCTCGAGTGGATCTCCGAGGACGGCCGACGCGCCAAGAACCACCTCCTCGAGGCCAACCTCCGACTCGTCGTCTCGCTGGCCAAGCGCTACACCGGTCGCGGCATGCTCTTCCTGGACCTGATCCAGGAGGGCAACCTCGGTCTGATCCGCGCGGTCGAGAAGTTCGACTACACCAAGGGCTACAAGTTCTCGACGTACGCCACCTGGTGGATCCGTCAGGCGATCACCCGCGCGATGGCCGACCAGGCCCGCACCATCCGGATTCCGGTGCACATGGTCGAGGTCATCAACAAGCTGGCCCGGGTGCAGCGCCAGATGCTGCAGGACCTGGGCCGCGAGCCCACGCCGGAGGAACTGGCCGCCGAGCTGGACATGACCCCGGAAAAGGTCATCGAGGTCCAGAAGTACGGCCGCGAGCCCATCTCGCTCCACACGCCCCTCGGTGAAGACGGCGACTCGGAGTTCGGTGACCTGATCGAGGACTCCGAGGCGATCGTCCCGGCCGACGCCGTCAGCTTCACGCGGCTCCAGGAGCAGCTGCACGCCGTCCTCGACACGCTCTCCGAGCGCGAGGCCGGCGTCGTCTCGATGCGCTTCGGCCTGACCGACGGTCAGCCGAAGACCCTGGACG
>JAOPXM010000118.1 GCA_025965125.1 Nocardioides sp. | reverse complement strand
CGACGCCGCGGATCTGCTCGGCGGGATGAGCGTCCACGCGCAGATGCCGAGGTCCCAACAGGTCGTCGGGCTCGGCGGCGCAGCCGTCGGCATCGCTGTCGGCCTGTGGGGCGCGACCCGACCGCGCTGACCCGCCCGAAGTTCTCGGGCGAGTCAGCGACAGCCGCCCCCGCGGGCGGCCGCCGCTCCTGTCTCGACAGAGCCCCGTCAGGCGGTGATGGCCGCGTGGTCCTCCGCGTCGCGTGCGCCCACCTGGATCTTGCGTGGCTTGGCCCGCTCGGCCACCGGGATGACGAGGCGCAGGATGCCCTCGTCGTACGTCGCCTCGATGTGCTCGAGGTCGAGGTTGTCGCCGAGAACGAGCTGCCGGCTGAACGCCCCGCGGCTGCGCTCTGCGGCCAGCATCTCCCAGTCACCGTTGCGGGCAACCCGCTCGGCGCGAACGGTGAGCACGTTGCGTTCGACGTCCAGGTCGATCGACTCACGGCTCACACCGGGGAGGTCGAACTCGATCACGAATGCCTCACCCTCGCGCCACGCGTCCATCGGCATCACCGCGGGACGGTTGGTGGTGCCGAAGACCTGCTGGGCGAGTCGGTCGAAGTCACGGAACGGGTCGGTGTTGCGGATCAGCATCTGCATTCCTCCTCTGGTCTCGCGGTGATGGCCACGGCATATCTATATCTGCCGCTATAGGTTTTTTATAGCGCCGACATCAGGCAGAATCAAGGGGTCCAACGCATTGTCCTCGGAGGCGGAATGGCAGACGACACGACCGGCGTCTTCGGGATCTCGGTGGCGGCCGAGATGGTGTCGATGGAGGTCCAGAACCTGCGCGTCTACGAGCGCCGCGGGCTTCTGGAGCCCGACCGCACCGAGGGCGGGACGAGGCTCTACTCTCCGGCCGACGTCGAGCGGCTGCACCGGATCCGGAAGCTCCTCGCCGAGGGGCTCAACATCGCCGGCATAGGGCGGGTGCTCGAGCTGGAGGCGGAGGTGCTCCGCCTCCGCTCCCAGAACCGACGACTCCGGGACCAGCCCTGACGCCGCCTCAGGCGATCACGGCGTCGATGGACTTCTTCAACGCACTGGGCTGAGACGGCCTGCGCGGTGCCTTCTTCCGCGCCTTCAGCATGTCGGCCCCGAGGTCCTGGAGGACGCGTCGCCCGAGTCCCGCTCGAACCTTCGGGAACCACTCGTCCTCCTCTTCCTCGATGTGGTGGCGGACGTTCTCGATGAGGACGGTGGTCTTCGCTGCGAACCGCTCGTCCTCGGGCTTCATCAGGGCGAGCTCCATCACCAGCAGATCCGCGACGTGGTGCTCCTCGTAGGACTCCAGCACGTCGTCCTCGACCTCCGGCAGCAGCTCTCGCACCCGGGGGTACATCACCTCGTTCTCGATGTAGGTGTGCACCGTCAACAGCTCGATGATCCGGTCGACGAGCTTGCCCTTGGCGGCGTAGGCCTTCTCGCCTGCCTTCTCGAAGTCCCTGAAGTTCTTGAGGATCTCCTTGTGGTCGTTCTTCAACAGCACGATCGCGTCGGTCGACATGGTCGCTCCTCGGTGGGGGACAGCGGTCTCCGGTAGGTACCCGCCTCCGGCCGACCTCATCCACCCCTTGGGGTGGTTTCGGACGGCGGTCGCCGAGGCATGATGAAAACAGGTAACAGCCGGCCCGCCCCCGTATCGGACTCACGCAGCCCGCGTCACCAGGGGGCGAGCCGGCGCCTGGACCGGTTTGCCCATCACGATGCATGGCGAGACCTTTCCGGCGTACAGTCCTGGTCTGCCACTAGGTGTCATCGTTCCACCCATACCTAGAAGCCTCGCCCCGGACCCGCGCGTCGCCTCGGAAACCGGGACCATGCTTCTCATCACCCAGCACACAGGCCTCCCCTCGGCTCTCCTGTTGCGCCTCGACGGTGAGCTCGACCTCTTCAGCGCACTGCACTTGCGCAGGGTGCTCAACCACGTGGCCACGACCGCAAGCCGCTCGCTGACCATCGACCTCGAGCATGTCCTCTTCGTGGACGCCTCCGCCCTGGGCCTGCTCGAGAAGGTCTGGAACGAGCTGCGTGCCAGGCACGTGGTCGTCGACGTGATCAACCCGAGTCCGAGATTCAGCTGGCTGGTCGACATCGTCGGGCTCCGGTCCACGTTCGGGCTCCCGCAGCCGGACGGGCAACCGGCTTCGTGACGGTCTCCTCCGGGTCGGCCGACGACGTGCTGGCGCTGATCGCGGACGAGCCTCGGCTGCCCGGCGACCAGCAGAACGCGTTCGGCGGACTGGAGCGGCTGTGCCGGGCTGCCGCACGAGCCCTGCCGGCCATGGGGGTCGGGGTGATCGTCATGTCGAAACGGGGCGAGCCCGCGACCGTGGCCTCGTCCGGACCGGAGTGCGAAGCGATCCAGGAGCTGCAGTTCACGCTCGGCGAGGGCCCCTGCCTGGATGCGTACGCGTTGAGAAGGCCGGTCCTGACGCCCGACCTGGCGAAGGCCGCCAGGACGCGCTGGCTGGGTTACGGCCCCGCTGCGCAGGACCGGGGAGTGGAGGCGGTGTTCGCCTTCCCGCTCCAGGTGGGGGCCGCCCAGCTCGGCGCAATGGACGTCTATCGGGACCGCCCGGGCGCACTCTCGTTGAGGTCCCTCTCCCGGGCGCTGTCCTTTGCCGACGTCTCGGTCCGGTCACTGCTCGACTCACATCACCCGGGGGAGACTGACTGCCTGCCCGACCTCGATGACGTGCTCGAGAGCCACTTCGAGCTGTACCAGGCCCAGGGCATGGTGATGGTCCAGCTCGGAGTGGACCTCGGAGAGGCCATGTCACGACTGCGCGCCTACGCCTACGCTCAGGATCGACAGCTCAGCGATGTCGCCGTTGACATCGTCTCCCGCAAGCTGGTCTTCGAACCGGACCACCTGTGAAAGCGAACGCCATGCGAGTGAAGGGATCCTGAGATGGCCGACATCCAGGCAGAACGTCTCGCCGAGGTGTTCGTCGAGCTGGCCGACACCCTCGTCGACGAGTTCGACCTGATCGAGTTCCTGCAGATTCTCACCATCCGCACGTCAGATCTCATCGAGGCACGGGCCGCGGGTTTGCTGCTGGCCGACAACCACGGTCGACTGCGGCTGATGGCCGCCTCGGACGAGCGGGCGGAGCTGCTCGAGCTCTTCCAGGTGCAGTCCCTCGAGGGACCCTGCCAGGACTGCTACCGCGAGGGTGTCGCGGTGTCCACCACGGATCTGTCCACGGCGGCCGATCGGTGGCCGAGGTTCGCGCCGCGCGCCGTCGCGGCCGGCTACCGCTCGGTGCACGCGTTCCCGCTGCGGCTCCGCAAGGACGTCATCGGCGCCTTGAACCTGTTCGGCACCGAGCCCGGACCGATGGAACCCGCCGGGGCCCGCATCGTGCAGGCGCTCGCCGACGTGGCCACCATCGGGCTGCTGCAGGAGCGGACGATCCACCGTGGAGACGTGCTCACCGAGCAGCTGCAGGCCGCGCTGAACAGCAGGATCGAGGTCGAGCAGGCCAAGGGTGCCCTGTCGCAGATCCACAACTGCAACACCGACGAGGCCTTCGAGCTGCTCCGCGGCTACTGCCGGCGCAACCACCTGAAGCTCGGCGACGTCGCCCGCGCCGTGACCAGCGACCCCGCCAGCGTTGCCGAGCTCACGACGCGGCGTCAGGCCTAGCAGAGCTCAGGCGCGGGTCCAGTGCATGCGCCAGTTGGTCTCCCAGCTGTCGCCGTCGTCGACGGAGAACGCCTGCTCCCAGGTGGCGGAGTCCTTCTTGATCGAGTGCCACAGGAACCGAGCCAGGATGGGTCTCCCCTGGAACTCGTCCGGTCCCCGGGCCTCGAAGTGGTCTCCCGCGTCGTTCCACCGGCCGTAGACCGGCGGCTGGAGGGTGCCGTTGTCGCTGGACACCCAGTAGATCGTCCACAGGTCCTGGGCCGCGTCGTACAGACGGAAGGCGCTGGCGGCGAACCCGGCCTCGGCGTACCACATCTCGTCCATGCTGACCGCGCCGTTGTGCAGGGTGAAGGCGCGGGCGGTCGCCTGGGTGTCGTACCACTCGGTCTGCCCGGAGAGCGGCGCGCGGAGCCGTTCGTTCGCGACGTTCCACTCCCCGACGATGAAGTCGAACCCGGACGTCTTCTTCTCAAGTCCCTCGATCGGGCGGGGGAATCTCATGCTTGCTCCTGGCATCGTGTCGGCACCGGAGCCGCTCGGCTCCTCCGGCGTGAGCATGGTGCAGGGCACCGACAACCGGGCCGGCACAGCCCCGGCCTCACCGGACGTGGTAGCTGCCCCGGATGACGTGCCGGTTGCCCGCGAAGTCGACGGCCGCGGCCTTGTAGGTGAAGAGGTGACCGTGGTGGCGCTGGGTCAGCTTGCACTTCCGGACACCCGACAGGCCGTCGTGCGCGACACAGCTCAGCTGCGGGTGCGTGTCGTAGACGGCGCCGTCGTGGACCCCGGCGACCCGGAGACTCGGCCTGTTCATGTCGATGTTGATGCCATCCACGACGACGGTCGAGGTGCCGCCGTCTGCCGCTGAGATGCTGCGGGTCACGGACCGGTTGGTGCCGTTGTGGTCGAGGACAACCGGGTCCGGGCAGGGTCCGGTCAGCGGCGAGCCGTTCGCGGTGCAGGTGAAGCGCACGTTCACCGGGCTGCGGTACCAGCCGTAGAGGTGCCTCGGGTGCCGACTGCTCACCGAGGCGGTGATCGACGGGTCCTGCCGGGTGATCGAGGACGTCGAGCCGTCGAAGTCGGCGTCGCCGTCGTACGTCGCCGCGACCTGGCGGGCCGCGCCGGGCGGCACGACGTACGACAGGGTGGCGAGGCCGCCGACCAGCGGCGCGGACCCAACGGTGCTGCCGTCCACGGTGAAGACCACGGTGCCACCAGGCGTGCCGGCACCGGGCGCCACTGCCGACGCGGTCGCGGTGATCGTTGTCGAGTCCACGGCCAGGTCCAGTGCCGTGGACGCCTTGTCCACGACGTGCGTCGCGTCGTCCTGTGCGCTGGAGTAGGTCGTCGGGTCACTGGGCGTGAAGACCGCCAGGACCGTGTGCGAACCGGGTGCCAATGGGGAACCATCGGCAGCCGTCAGGGCGGGACTCGACGCGTGCCCGGCCGCGACGGTGACGGGTGCGCCGAGATCTGCACCGTCCACCTTGAACTGGATGGCGCCGGCGGGGCTCGTGCCGCCCGCGGTCACGTCGGCCGTCACGTGCGCCTCCTGACCGAAGACGGTCGTCGGCGTCGGGTCCGTGATCGTGACGGTGGCGGCCACCGTCGCGACGGCGAAGCTCTGCTGGTCCTGCGCCGCAGGCGCGTAGTTCGCGTTGCCCGCCTGGTTGGCATCGATGACGCAGGTGCCGGCGTGGTCGAGGTGCACTGTCGAACCCGTGAGGCTGCACGCGGAGGCCGTGGTAGCGGCATCCACCGAGAGTGACACGGCCAGCCCGGAGCTGGAGGTCGCGGTGAGGGCGTACGTGCCTCCGACCAGCGCGGGCACGGGTGGCGTCGACGTGATCTGCACGCTCTGACCAGCCCGGGCAACGGTGAGAGAGAAGGACTGCTGGGCGTGTCCGGCGACGCTGTCTGCCGTGATGGTCAAGGGGTAGGACCCCGCTGACCCCGCCCCAGGCGTGCCCGCGAGGGTCGCCGTGCCGTCGCCGTTGTCGACGAACGTGACACCGCCCGGCAGGGCACCGGTGTGCGCGACGACCGGGACGGGGTAGCCCGTGGCACCGATCTGGAAGCTACCTGCTGAGCCGAACGTGAAGGTCGCGTGGTCGGCGCTCGTGATGACCGGCGCCTGGTTCACGGTCAGGACGAACGACTGGGTGTCCGCCGTCGTACCGCCGTTGGACGCGACCACCGTGATCGGGTAGCTGCCTCCACTGCCGGCCGCCGGAGTGCCGGCCAGCTTCGCCGTCCCGTCGCCGTTGTCGACGAACGTGACACCGCCCGGCAGGGCGCCGGTCTTCGTGAGCGTGATCGCGGTCGGGAACCCGGGAGTCGTGGTGACCGTGAACGACCCGCTGGTCCCGGTCGCGAAGGTGGCATGGTCCGCGCTGGTGATGTGTGCGGGCTCGCGCACGGTCAGCGTGAACGACTGATCACTGTTCCCGGACGTGTTGCTGGCGCGCAGGGTGATCGGGTAGGCGCCACCGGTTCCGACCGCGGGCGTACCGCTCAGGGTTGCGGTGCCGTCCCCGTTGTCGAAGAACGTGACGCCGCCCGGCAAGGCACCGGTCTTCGTGAGGGTGGTCGCGGTCGGGAAGCCTGCCGAGGTGGTCACCGTGAAGGTGCCGGCCGCGCCCACGTCGAACGTGGCGTGGTCGGCACTGGTGATGCTCGGGTTCTGGGTCACCGTCAGCGTGAACGCCTGGGTGGTGTCTGGCACGACGCCGTTGCTCGCCTTGATGGTGAGTGAATAGCTGCCCTCGGTGCCGGAAGCGGGGGTGCCCCCCAGCGTCGCGGTGCCGTTGCCGTTGTCGACGAACGTGACACCGCCCGGCAAGGCACCTGTCTTCGTGAGGGTGGTGGTCGCCGGCTGGCCCGCTGTCGTCGTGACTGTGAAGGACCCAGCCGTCCCAACGGCGAACGTGGTGTGGTCGGCGCTCGTGATGGACGGCGGACTCGTCACCGTGGCGGTGAAGGTCTGAGATGCATCCGGGGACACGCCGTTGGCTGCCGTGATCGTGAACGTGTAGACGCCCTGGCTGGTGGGGGTCCCGCCAAGGGTTGCGGTGCCGTCCCCGATGTCGACAAGGGTGGTGCCTGGTGGCAGGGCACCTGTCTTCGTGATTGTGGTCGCGGCTGGGACGCCGGGCGACGTGGTCACCGTGAACGCAGCTGCCACTCCCAGGGCGAAGGTGACATGGTTCGCGCTCGTGATCGCCGGTGGCTGGTTGACCGTCAGCGTGAAGGGCTGCATGTCGTCGGGCGAGATGCCGTTGCTGGCCTTGAGGCTCAGGTTGTAGCTGCCCCCCGTGTTGGCGGCGGGTGTACCGGACAGCGTCGCGGTGCCGTCGTTGTTGTCGGTGAACGTGACGCCGGCGGGCAGCGCACCCGTCTCGGTCAACGTCGTCGACGCGGGGCGACCGGTCGTGGTGGTCACCGTGAAGGAACCGGCGCTGCCAACGCTGAAGGTCGCGTGGTCGGCGCTGCTGATGCTCGGCGGCCCATTCACGTCGAGCGTGAAGTTCTGGGTGGCTGCCGTGGTGCCGCCGACGGCTTGGGCCTGGATCACGATCGGGTAGCTGCCTGAGGTGCCGGCGGCCGGTGTCCCTCCGATGGTGGCGGTGCCGTCACCGTTGTCCATCAACGTGACCCCGCTCGGCAGGGATCCGGTCTTGGTGATGCTGGTCGCTGTCGGGAACCCGGCCGTCGTCGTCACGCTGAATGTGCCGGCCGAGCCGACGGTGAACGTCGCCTGGTTGGCGCTGGTGATCGTGGGCCGTTCGTTCACGCTGAGGGTGAACGTCTGGCTGGCGTCGGGGTCGAAGCCGTTGGCGGCATGCAGCGTGAACGTGTAGGTGCCGCCGCTGCCGACGGTGGGCGTGCCGCCGAGCGAGCCGCTGCCGTTGCCGTTGTCAATGAGCGTGAGCCAGGCCGGGAGCGTGCCCGTCGCGGTGATCGTCGCGTTGGGAACCCCGCTGCTGGTGACGTCGTAGCTCCCCGCCGTGTCGACGGTGAACGTCGTGGCGTTGTTGCTGGTGAACGCCGGAGCGCTGCCCACGTGAAGGGTGGCCGCGCTGGTGGTGACGCTGCCGGCCACGTTCGTGAACACGGCCCGGTACTTGTTCCCGTTGTTGCCAGCCGCAGCCGTGAACGCGTACGACGTGCTGGTCGCGCCGGCGATGTTCGAGTATCCGCTGCCGGTGTCGACCTGCCACTGCACTGTGGGGGTGGGGACGCCAGTGGCGGCCGCTGAGAAGGTCACCGAGGTGCCCGGATTCACCGTCTGGTCCGAGGGGTTGGTGGTGATCGCGGGGCCCTGGTTCACCACCACGGTGAAGCTCTGGGAACCGTTCGGAAGCACTCCGTTCACCGCGACGAGGGAGACCGGGTAGGTGCCGCCGGTTCCTGCAGCCGGCGTCCCGGAGATCGTTGCGGTCCCGTTGCCGTTGTCGGTGAACGTCACACCGGAGGGAAGCGCACCGGTCTTGCTGATCGAGGTGACGGTGGGCACGCCGGACGTGGTGATGCTGAAGCTGCCGGGGTTGCCGACCACGAACGTCGCCGTGTCCCCGCTGGTGAACGCGGGCGGCTGTCCGACGCTCAGGTCCGCGGCAGTCGTGACCGCGGACGACACCGAGTTGGTGAAGACGGCGCGGTACTGGTTGCCGTTGTCCCCGGCGGCCGCGGTGAAGGAGTACGTCGTGCTGGTCGCGCCAGCGATGTTGGTGAATCCGCTTCCTGTGTCGCGCTGCCACTGAACAGTGGGGGTCGGGAACCCGTTCGCGGCCGCGGTGAAGGTCACCAGGTCGCCCGCGTTCACGCTCTGCGACGACGGATTGGTGGTCACTGCCGGGCCACGGTTCACGGTTACCGGCACCGTGGCCGTCGCGTTGTCGAGCCCCACCAGCACGTGTCCGGCGCCGGAGGTGGTCTGGGAGTTGTAGGTGGCGCTGGCCGCACCCGACGCGATGTTGACGGAACCGGGAGTGACCGTGGCGCCAGAGGGCAGCGGGTCGGTGAACGTCACCGGGAGTGCGGCGAAGGCCGTGAGGTTGGCCGGCGTGACGGCGCCGTTCGCGGAGTCTGTCGTCAGGGAGCCGACGATTGTTGCCGTGCCGCTCGGGCCGACGACGGTGGCCGGGGTGGCGGAAGCTGTCAGGACGAGCCGCGGAGTCACCGATGCGGACCCGGGTGACACCGCGACGACGGTGTCGCAACCCGTGCCTCCGGGTCCAGCGCTGCACCCCCACCAGTTTCTGGTCGCGTCGATGGCCCCGGCCCCGGAGCCGACGTGCAGGGCCGAGCCCGACGTCGCGCTGTTGCCGAAGAATCGGTTGTAGTTGAGCGTGGCCGCCCCGGTCGTCACCTCGATCGCTCCGCCGGCAGGCGTCAGCGCTCCGCCCGAGACCGAGTTGCCGGTGAACGTCGAACGGCTCACGCTGAGCGTGCCCGACTCCTGACGAATGGCCGCACCGACCGCGCCTCCGGTGGTCGCCGCCACCGTGTTGTTGATGAACCGCGAGTCGGTGACGCTCATGGTCGCCGTCACGGGCGCGCGGACGTCCAGGGCACCCCCGTTGGTGGCGGCGGTCCCGTTCGTGTTGGTGGCCGAGTTGCCGCTGAACGTCGAGCCGGTGATCGTCAGCGACTCGGACGCTGTCGTGCCGGTCGCCGAGTACGCCACTCCGGACCCCGGGCTGCTCTTGGAGCCGTTGTTGCTGATGGTCGAGTTGCTGATGGTGAGCTGACCACCGATGAACTGGACCCCCCCGCCGGGCCGGTTCGTGACTGTGGGCGCGGAGTTGTTGGCATTGTTGCCGGTGATCACGCTGTTGGTGATCGTCAGGACATCTCGGGTTGGCGCGTTCGCGGAGCCGGCGATGATGCCGGCCCCGCCGAAGTCGGTGTCAGCGCCGCCCTTGATCGTCAGGTCGGACACGGTGCCGGTGATCCCACCGACGAGACCGTCGTCGAAGTCGAGAACCCGGCTGTTGCCCCCCGCATCAATGACGGTCGTGGCGGCGCTCGCTCCGTCCAGCGTCACGTTCTGCCCGCTGAAGAGGCCGACCTTCAGCTGACCATTCGTCAGGTTGTAGGTGCCTGCGGGGATGGAGATCGTGGACGTCGAGCCGTTGTTGTTCGCCAGGCAGACCGCCTCGCGCAGGCTCAGTGGGCTGGGAGGGGTGACGATGCCGGCGTTCCCACACGCACCCGCGTTTGCCGCCACGTCGGCAGTCGTGCTGACGGTGAAAGCGGTGGCCGCCGCGGCGGGCGAACCCGTGAGGACGACCTGGGCGCCCAGGCCGAGCACGAGCGCAAGCCCCGCGCCGATGACGGAGCGCGGGATGAGCGAGCGGTTGGTCAGCATCTGAAGTTTTCCTCGAGAGTCGTGGTGAGCGGACTCACCGTTGTGGAACTCAGCCGTGGAGCGGCCGGCCTGTCGCAGGCCGACCCTCCCTCAGCCGCGCTGTGGATAGATCCCCTGCAGGGCGATGATGAAGTTCACGACGAGGAACGGCGGCATGTTGTTGTGGGGCTGCCCGGTCCCCGTCGGCCCGAGCGCCGTCAATGCCATGTTCGTCGTGGTGCCGGCGGTGGCGTAGATCTGGTCGCCCGCCCGGCCCTGGTGCGCCTGCGCCCAGACGGCCCCGGCCGGCGAGTTGGTGGACCCCGGGCCTGACACCGCCTGCGGTGGGTGCCGGTGGGCCGGCATCGTCTGGCCGGTGATCGTCGCTGTGGCGGCGCCGCCCGACTCCCCGAGTTCCACCGGGGTGAGTCCCGGGCCGTTACCGGCGTGGACCGGGAAGCGGGCCTGGAGGTTGGGGAGCGCGAAGGTGGTCTGCCCATTCCCCCCGTAGAACGTGCCGAGGAGCGAGAAGAGTGCGGTGTTCTGAGTGATCGGGAGCAGCTGCCCGTTGCACAACGCCCACCCCTGGGGGGCGAAGTTGCCGCCGAACATCCTGACCTCGCCGATGAATTGATCGGTCATCTGGGCGCCTCAGCTCCTGCTCGGGAAGATGCCGAACATGCAGATGCCGAACGTGATGACCAGATATGGCGGCATGTTGGGGTGGGGCTGGCTCTGGCCGGCCGTTCCCAGCGCGCTCGGCGCCATGGTGGTGTTGGCGCCGGTCCCGAAGGCGGTCAGCGGCGACCCTGCCCACAGCGCCCCGGAGGGCACGTCCGTCGTGGCAGCCGGGCGTGAGGAGACGACGTGGAGGTGCGCCGGGATCTCGGCCTGGGTGAGGGTGTGGTTCTCCTCGCCGCCGACCTCGCCCAGGGTGCGGGCTTCGTTGCCCACACCGAAGTGGACCGGTCCGCGACGGCGCAGGTCGGGTAGGGCGAACGTGCTGCTCCCGTTCCCGCCGTACGTCGTGCCGAGCAGGGAGAAGATCGCCTGGTACTGGGCGATCTGCAGGATCTGGCCATCGCAGCGCGCCCAATTCCGCGGCACGAAGTCGAACCCGAACATCCGGATCTCGCCGATGAACGCCTCACTCATGAATTCCCCCTACGCCCCTTCAGGCCTGACTCGGGAAGATGCCCTCGAGCGCGATGATGAAGCTCATGCCGAGGTACGGTGCTCGGTTGTCGTGCGGTAGGCCGATTCCCGCGACGGATACTCCAGCCGGGTCCATCGACACGAGCGGTGCATCGGTGCTGTAGGGCGTGTCGGCCCAGGTCGCCCAGAGGTTGCCGGCGGGGGTCGTCGACGAGGCCGGGGCGTCGACGGCCCGGACCTCATGGGTGTGGGTCGGCAGCTGGCTCAAGGTGAGCGCGACCGACTCCTGACCCGCGCTCTCGCCGATCGCGTGGGAAGCCGACTGCCCGATCGGCATCCGGCCAGCGAGGTTGGGAAGCCCGAATGTCGTCAGGCCGTCCCCGCCGTAGGTCGTGCCGAGCAGCGTGAACAGCGCCTCGTTCCCACCGATCTGGAGCACCTGTCCGTTGCAGACGGCCCACCCGAGCGGGGCGAAGCTGCCGCCGAAGATCCTGACTTCACCGATGTATGGCTCGCTCACGGTGCGACCCCTTCCTGGACGTGTGCTCGCTGCATCTCGAGGTATCCACCTGTGCGCGCCCCTGCGTCCGCGACCGTGACGAAACCGAGGGACTCGTAGAGCCGCCGGGCGCCGCGGTTCTCGGACCAGACGCTCAGCCGGACGGCACGACCTGTCTCGTCGGCTTCGTGGCTCAGCTGACGCAGGACGGCCGAGCCGATGCCGCGGCATCGGTGATCGCGGCTCACCGTCACGTCGACGATGCGTACGACGTCGTGGGCGTCCTCGACGAGCAGCCGACCAACCGCCACCCCGTCGACCAGGAGGATCTCGTGGCGCGCCAGCGGATGACTGGCGGCGTACTGAGAGCGCTGCGCGCGGAACTGGAGGTCGAGGAGCACCTCTCGGACCTCCGGCGCCAGCATCGCGAGGTCAGGGCGCGAGTCGGCGAAAAGAGCCCGCAACAGGTCCTCGTCGAGGGGTCCTGCCGCGCGGCGCAGCACCTCGGCGCACTCGGCCATGTCAGGCCCGCCTGTTGATGATGGCCTGCAGGGCACCTGCCGTGCCGAGCGAGGAGAGGAAGAGCGTGTGGGTGCGGACGCCCCGTCGGCTGATCACGTAGATCGCATCGTGCAGGGGTGCGCTGCCCACGGGCTCGAAGATCAGGGCGAAGCAGTGCGCTCGCTGCCTGGAGGTCGTCGGCTTCAGGTCGCGGATGTCGGTGAGCCGCACCCGGATCGAGCGGCGGCCGTGCCGGGCCGTGAACGTGCGACCGACCGACGCGGCGTAGTCGGCGCGCAGCGGCGCGGAGCTGGCCGGCACCGACCAGGCTTCGCCGGCGCCGAGCGCTGTCACACCGGCAACCCCCGCACCCGTGCCGAGCACGGTGCGACGAGAGAGGAGCCCAAGCCTCATCCTGCGGTCCCTTCTGGGCCCGTCGGTTCCGAGTGAAGAGGCGGGTGAGTAGAGGGTAAAGGAATCCGGGCGGCCTGTTCGGTGATTCGCGCGGTTGGTCCCCCCGACCCGTTCGGTCACCCGGTCAAGGTGCGTGGGGCCCGCGAGATTGACCGAGCAGCGGCCTGTCGAGGTCGGCGGACCGAAGCCGGTACACGTTCAGCTGGAGGTCGTAGTACTTGTCGGTCTCCCCCACCCACTCCATGCCGATCCGCTGAGCCGTGGCCGCCCCGCGGGCATTCGTCGTACGCACGACCGCGAACACCTCGTCGATGCCGGGGTGCCCCAGTGCCCAGTGGGCGACCTTGTGGCCGGCCTCGGCCGCCAGGCCCCGGCCCCACACGTCCGGCGCGAGCTGCCAGCCGATCTCCAGGTCCTCACCGCCCGGTGGCAGGTAGAGCAGGACGATGCTGCCGACCACGCGCTGGTCGGCCGTGAGCTCGATCGCCCATCGACCGGTCGGCGGCAAGGCTCGCGCATCCTCGGCGATCCACTGCTGCAGCAGCAGACGCATCGCCTGGCGGTCGCCCACCCTCTCCAACGCCGGGCTCAGCCAGCGCGCGACATCGGAGTTGCCGAACGTCGCGAGGGCCGCCTCGTCGTCGTCGAGCGTCCACGGTCGGAGTGTCAGCCGCTCCGTGACGAGTACGTGCCCCATCGCAGGTGTCCCTTCGCAGGTCCTGATGCTGCTCGCCATCCACGATGGCACAGGCCAGGTCGCGGAGACACCCGGTGAATGTCCGGCCAGTGTGAGAATGCGACGTGCAGATTGCCGACTTCCTCGACCTGGTGCTGCAGCTGCCCGACGTACATCGGAGCGACAACGAGCGGTACTCCAGGTTCGAGGTGCGCTCACGCACCTTCGGCTATCTCTGGGAGCCCACCCGCACCGTCGGCCTCAAGCAGACCCTGGCCGAGCAGCTCGCGCTGGTGGCTGAGCGTCCGGACGTCTTCGAGGTGCAGTTCACCGTCGGCGGCTTCGGCTGGGTCGTGGTCAAGCTCGAGGGGGTCGACCGTGACGAGCTCGCCGAGCTGACCTTCGAGGCCTGGCGGCTGTCCGCACCCGCAGCCCTCGTCGAGGCGCGCGGGGACCGGCTGCCGGGGTGATCGGCCCTGCCCAAGGCAGGGCTGTCAAGACCCCACCCGAGCCATGGGCGGGTCACTCTTGCGTTCCTAGCGTCCTAGGGAGCACCCCATTCAGCAATCCCGTGCCCTGAGGAGGACACCATGATCAAGCCCCCGAACCACGGCACCGTCGTGGCCTACGCCGCACTCGTCGTCGCGCTGAGCTCCGGCGGCGCCGCGTTCGCCGCCAGCCAGATCGGCGCCAAGGACATCAAGCCGGACGCCGTGCGCAGCAAGCACATCAAGGACGGCCATGTCCGGACCCAGGACCTCGCCCTCGACGCCGTGACCGGTGCCCAGGTGGCCAACGACTCACTCAGCGGGGACGACATTGCGGAGTCCACGTTGGGCACCGTCCCGAACGCTTCCGCGCTGGCCGGGCGCGGGGCCGGGTCGTTCGCGACCAGTTCCGTCTACAAGGTCGAGGCCACGACCGACGCGGGCACCCGGCTGGGTGACAACACCAACACCAAGTCCAAGGCCTGCGACCCTGGCGACATCCTGCTGGCGGGTGGCCCCGCCAGTGTGAACCCCACCTCGGACCTGCTCGAGAGCTTCCCGACACCCGGCACCACCAACAGCTGGAGTGCACGGATCATCGACAACGGCGTGGCGGACTCCTTCACCGTGGTCGTCCTCTGCCTCAACCAGACTCCCTGAGAGGGGACCGATCACAGGTCCTGTGAAGGGGAAGGCCCCCGAGCCGCTGACGCTCGGGGGCCTTCTCTGCGCACTCTGCGCGCCTGTAGGGATTCGAACCCCAAACCAACTGATCCGTAGTCAGATGCTCTATCCGTTGAGCTACAGGCGCCCGTCCCCACGCGCGGCGAGGACTGCACGAGAGTAGTCGAACCCGAGTCGTTCGGCGAAATCAGGATGGGCCATCCTGGCGACGGGAGAGACCTCAACTAGTGTTCCGAACCACGCGGGGGACGGGCACCCCCGTCACCGGCGTACGAGCACTCCCACGAGTAGGAGCCAGGCGACGATGTCAGACGTTGAGGCAGCACTGGACGATGCGGGGGTCACGAACCCCCGCGTTCGCGAGTACGTGCACTACTACGCGGACCTCACGGGCGCGGAGCGAGTCGAGGTGGTCAGTGCGGCTGACGACGCGCGCCTCATTCAGGAAGCACTCGCCGCCGGCGAGCTCCAGCCGGCCGGCGAGGGGCGCTACTACTCCCGCAGCTACCACAAGGACACCGCGCGCTCAGAGGAGCGCACGATCGTGGCCACCAACGACCCCAAGGACAAGGGCGTCTACAACAACTGGCGTCCGGCCTCGGAGATGAGGCCGCTCCTCGAGGATCGGATGCGCGGCGCCTCCGCCGGCAAGACCATGTACGTCATCCCCTACCTGATGTCGCCGCCCGGGAACGCGCTCGCCCCGTGGGCCGCCGGTGTCCAGGTCACCGACACCCGGACGGTCGTGCTCCACATGATCCGGATGTCGCGCGTAGGGGTGGAGTACCTCGAGAACCTCGTGGACCCCGACCACTTCGTGCGCGCGGTCCACGTCACCGGCGACCTGGAGAGGCTCGGCCAGGGCACCCCCGAGGACAGGCGCTACTTCGTCACCGTCGCCGATGAGCGCACCATCCTCCACTTCGGCTCGTCGTACGGCGGCAACGCGCTGCTCGGCAAGATCGCCCACGGCCTTCGCCAGGGCGCGTACGACGGGTGGGCGTCGCGCAAGTTCCTTGCCGAGCAGTACATGCTGATCGGGATCCACGACAAGGAGACCGGGAAGACCCACCACATCTGCGGTGGCTTCCCGAGCGCGTCGGGCAAGACCAACCTCGCGATGATGCTGGCACCCGACGCCCTCGGTGACCGCTACCACGTCTCGTTCTACGGCGACGACATCGCGTGGCTATGGGTCAACGAGGACGACGGCAAGCTCTACGGGATGAACCCGGAGTACGGCGTGTTCGGGGTCGCGAAGGACACCAACGAGGTCACGAACCCCAACGCCCTGCACTCGGTCGATGAGGGCACCGGCACGATCTTCACCAACGTGGCCTACAACCCCAACACCCAGGAAGTCTGGTGGGAGGGCAAGACGCCGTCGCATCCGGAGGACGTCGACGGCTGGCTCGACTGGGGGGGCGCCCCGATCGCCGACCGCAAGGACAGTGACTCGAGTCCGTGGGCACACCCGAACAGCCGGTTCACCACGACGCTGGCCAACGTCCCCAACATCGCTGACGACTACGACGCCCCGACCGGCGTGCCGATCGACGCAATCATCTTCGGGGGCCGCACCCGTGACCGGGAGCCACTGATCCGCGCCATCCACGACCTCGCC
>JAOPXM010000071.1 GCA_025965125.1 Nocardioides sp. | reverse complement strand
GAGGGTGAGCCGCGGCGTGTGGTCGCCGGGCCTGCGTTACCGCGCTTCCGATCGCCGTGGCCCACGCCCGTGGCAGGTGGTCGACCTGACGACCGGCAGGGACGTCACCCCTGCCGCACTGCGCGGCCCGGCTCTGCGTGCCGCGAGGCTGACCGGCTGGCTCGGCAACGCGACCTTCGGTGTGCTCACCTCGTCGGGCACGTGGCGACACTCCTCTGTCGCGGCGTCGGTCTGCCGCGTCGCGGGGCGTTGCCGGGTGGTGTGGCGCATGCATTCCGGGGCCGATGAGAGCGGCCTGCAATGGTCCAACGAGATCGGCTAGCCAGCTGACGCCCTGCTCGTGCTACTCATCGGCCCACCGGCTACGCGATCGACGACGCGATGAGTTGGTGGGCCTACGCTTCACAGATGACCCCGGAGGAGGCCGGCCGCTACGCGGAGTCGCTGCCTCAGGTCAAGCGCAAGGGAACCGAGTCGCGTCCGGCGTGGTACGTCAACAACCGCCTGGTCGTGCGCCTTCTTGACCCGAACACGCTGGTGATTCGAGTACCGCTCAGCAAGCGGGAGTCGCTACTCGAGACCTACCCGGACAGCTTCGGCGTACCGCCTCGCATGGAGGCACATCACAAGGTCGAGGCCTACCTCGATCGGGCACAGCCTCGTGCGGTGCGCACGGCCATAGACCTTGCCTGGGAGATGCAGCGTCGTTGATGGTGCAAGAACGCCCGGGTAGTTCTGGCCGAGGCGCCTCAGCCGAACTGCTGACACAAGTGCTGAGTCCGCGGTCGCGCTGAGCGTGGTCCCGCGCTGCGCGCACGACTTACCTCAGTACTTCGGCAACGGGAGTGTGCTCCACGCCAGAGAAGGCAGCGCCCCCTGCCGCTCTGTGCACGACAGGGGCGCTTTGCTTGCCAAGCGGCACCTGGCCGAAGCCAGGTGATGGGATCACACCCCGCGGCCTCCCCGGACCCGGCCGAGGATGAAGAGCGCGAGTGCGACGACTGCGAGTATGACGAGAATGGTCCACAACACGATAAGACTCCGTTCACCAGGCCCGAGGTAGATCCCTCGGGCAGGCCAATGGCCCTGACTAGTGGGTACCCAAGGCGCTCTTGCCCAAAACGGCGACGGGAGTGCGGGCCAGGAAGTGCATCGCCCAACGACCGGCGACGGCGAAGGCCCCACAGCCCGCTCATGCCGATGCCATCGAGCAGGGCACGGCCTGACAAGGGCGCTCACAGCTGCGATCCGCGCCGACGGGCGCCGCGTCGTTTCGGCTTCTGCGCACGGCGGCGACAACTAGTGTCGGTGCATGAGCGCGTCGAGTGAGCCGGTGCCCTTCGAGATCTACAAAACCGGTGCCTACCTGCATGGCACGAAGGCGGACCTGGCAGTGGGCGAGATGCTGGTGCCCGGCCGCGAGTCGAACTTCGAGGAGGGCCGGGTGATGAACTACGTGTACTTCACCATGACCCTCGACGCCGCGGTCTGGGGCGCCGAACTCGCTTTGGGTGAGGGGCGCGGTCGGGTCTACATCGTCGAGCCGACGGGCGGATTCGAGGACGACCCCAATGTCACTGACAAGAAGTTTCCCGGGAACCCGACGCAGTCCTTCCGCAGCCGCGAGCCGCTACGTGTCGTGGGTGAACTCGTCGATTGGGTCGGTCACTCACGAGAGAAGCTGCAGGCCATGAGGGACGGCCTCGATGCGTTGAAGCGGCAAGATTTGGCGCAGATCGAAGACTGAACTACCAAGCGACCGCATTGGGCGCAAGATGGCCCGCATGTCCTTGCCCACCCCCACGCTGCGCACCGCTCGCCTGCGATTGCGCCCCCCGACCAGCGCCGACGCGGACGCCCTGTTCGCGCTGCACAGCAGCGCCTACGTGCTGCGCTACTGGGACGCGCCGCCCTGGAGCGAACGTGCGCGCGCCGAGCGCTTCATCGCAGCCAGCCGGCAGATGGCGGAGGAAGGCAGCGGGGCGCGGCTGGCCATGGACCGTGATTCCGACGGGGCGTTCATAGGCTGGTGCAGTCTGACCCGATGGAACCCGGACTATCGCAGCGCGTCGATGGGCTACTGCCTCGACGATGCGGCATGGGGCCACGGCTACGCGACGGAGGCCGCGCGCGCCTTGCTGCAGTGGGCATTCGACACGCTGGACCTGAATCGAGTTCAGGCCGAGACCGATACGCGCAATGCGGCATCTGCCCGCGTCCTGGAAAAGCTCGGATTCGTGCGTGAAGGGACGTTGCGGGAAGACTGCGTCGTGAACGGTGAGGTGTCGGACTCGTGGGTATACGGGCTGATCAGGCGCGAGTGGCGGCAGCGAAGCTAGTTTTGGCTCAAGCCTCGGGGCGTTGATGGGCACTGCGATGGGGACGGTCATCGCGCAGGTACCAAACCAGGCCCAGGGTGCCGGGAGTCGGTACCTGCGAGGGAGGTCTGGTCTCCACCCGGCTGCCTACTTTGCTGATGTGACCGACAACCGCACCAGTCCCGGCTCCTCGCGTCGATCCCGCGGCCCGCTGACCGCGCCGATGCTCCTCGTCGCCATTTCGGCGTTCGGCTGCGGCGCCACGGAACAGGGGCCGGATGGTCTCGCCCACGTCCGGTCGGGCGGCGACCACCCAGTCAACGGGCACCGCGGCACCCCCTTCAACGTCGATCGACCAACGATCGGCAACCTCGACCCGGACCTTCTCGATGCCATCAGTGCCGCGGCGCGCGACGCGCGGGACGACGGGGTGGGAATGGTCATCACCAGCGGCTGGCGCAGCCGGGCCCACCAGCAGCGTCTGTTCGCCGAGGCGGTGAGCACGTACGGGAGCGAGCAAGAGGCGCGCCGCTACGTCGCCACTCCTGACACCTCGGCACACGTCACTGGTGACGCCGTCGACATCGGTCCGACCGACGCTGACGACTGGCTCAGCCAGCACGGTTCCGACTACGGGCTGTGTCAGATCTTCGCGAACGAGATCTGGCACTTCGAGTTGGTCACGACCCCGGGTGGCCGTTGTCCTGACGTGCTGCCCGACGGCAGCTACCGGAGCTAGCCCGACGATCGGACGGATTGACGGCGACGCCGGAGCTCGGGGGCGTCAACATCCGCAACCGCAATCCGCGACTAGAGGGTGCGTCGTACCGCCTTTGCTCGAGGGTGGAGCCGGATGCGGCCGTGGCGACACCCGAGCAGACATCTGGAGTCGCCCATGACTTGAGAGCGGCACCATCAACTGGGTCTACTTCCTTCACTCGGGGGGGCGATACGGGCCGCGCTGGTTTCGGGCTTGCGCATGCGGTCGCCATCGCCACTAGCGTGTGCTCCATGCCCTCGCGTCTGCTCGCGGTGACGTTCGACGCCAACGATCCAGCTCCTGTGGCGCAGTTCTGGGCCGGTGTGCTCGGGCGGGGCGTCGTCGAGGCGAGAACTGGCGCGCTGCTGCCCGGTGATGGCGCCCAGCTCAGTCTCCGATTCGCTCCGGGCCGCACTGAAAAGGTCGGGCCGAACCGCACGCACCTCCACCTGACCAGCACCAGCCACGCCGACCAGCAACGGACGGTGGCGACGGCGCTGCAGCTCGGCGCCCGCCACCTCGATGTCGGACAAGGCCCCGAGGAGGGGCACGTCGTCCTCGCTGACCCGGGTGGGAACGAGTTCTGTGTGATTGAGCCGGGCAACTCGTTCCTGGCCGGATGCGGCTTCATCGGAGAGCTCACCTGTGAGGGAAGCCGGGAGGTCGGCTTGTTCTGGAGCGAGGCTCTGGGCTGGCCGCTGGTGTGGGATCAGGACCAGGAGACCGCAATCCAGTCACCGCAGGGGGGCACCAAGATCTCCTGGGGAGGCCCGCCCGTGACCCCGCAGGTGGCGACGACCAAACAGCGTTTCGACCTCACCCCGACCGAAGGCAACCGAGGACGCGAGGCCGAGCGACTGATCGCCCTCGGGGCTGCTCGGCTCGAGGCCGGCGAGGAGGGCGACATTCTCCTGGCCGACCCGGACGGCAACGAGTTTCGCCTGCTCACGTTCGACGGGTGAAGACGACGTACTCTCAGGTCGCGATCCGGGCGGACGAATAGGGGCGTCCTTCCGCTTGCGCGCTGATGGCCGACCCTCGGGTCGGGGAGGTTGGTTCGTTTGCTGTGTCAGCTGCGCGACAGGACCTCATCCACGACGGACCGAACACGTTCAACGTGCGTGACGAGGCTGCCCATCATTCGGTTCCTCTATGCGATGAGTCCTGTGGCGCCGAGGCGGTACAGCAGGGCGCGGATCAGCATCTGGTTCCAGTCCTCGCCCGTCTCCCATTCGTCAAGCAGCGCGAGGGGTGCGCCTCGAAACGTGAGGGCATCGGTGACGGTGATGGCGTTGGCCATCGCGACGGGCCTGAAGTAGACCGGCCAGTCGATGACGGCCGGGGGGAGTCCGTCGGCGAGCAGCACGTTGGGGAGAATGTCGCCGTGGATCGGCTGTCCCGAGGTCGTCACCGGGGCGAGGTGATCGGTGAGAGCGTGAATCACTTCGAGGGTTTCCTGATCTCCTTCGGGTCTGGCCGCATCCCAGGCCACTCGGTCGCCGAATGCCCAAGGGTCGTTGCGCACGTCCATGAAATCGGGACGTGGCAGCTCCTTGATGTGGTCGTGGAAGGCGTCGCTCGCGTCCTTGACTCGCGGAAGTTCGTGGACCAGGTCGGTGTCGCGGCCCGGCACGAAGACATGAGCGCCCCAGCCGTCGGCCGACCAGCCAGTCGCGCCAGTGCCTCGGGGTGCGACGGGCTCGGGCACTCGTACGTCTTCACTGTCCCAGGCTGTGTAGACCTCGCACACCCAGTCGTGCTCCGGGATGTAGCCCACCGGCTTCAAGACCAACCGTCCGTCGGTCCAGTTGTATCCGGCCCCGCCGGGGAACGGACGCAGCCCGTCCTCGCGTATCCCGAACGCACGAATTGTTCGTGGTGTCGGACCATTGCGACGCCAGTGAAAGGCGGCGTCATCGAACAAGTGGATCGCTGCCGATGACGGGGTCGGGGTGCCACCGGGCCGCCTGTTGTCCATCCGAGGACCGTAGCGACCACACCACTCGCGGCCAGCCGGACGTGGTTCAAGTGCCTCAGGCGTTTCGCTTCGCCACTAGCCAGCGTCAACCAGCGGAGGTTGCCCGCTAGGGCCGTTGGAGTTCCCCACCAACGACGACCTGGGGGCTACGACTCGGATCTGACGAGCGGGCTCAGGTCGGGTCGACCCGCTGCCACGCCCTTTGAGTGGATCACCAATGGCCCAGGCCCGACGCTCCCGGACGGCTGGTTTCCCGTTTCGGTGCGAGCTTCACGCCGTACCGTGACCATCGGCGCGATCGACGGAAGGAAAGACAGTTGAGCGAATACGTGGTCAAGCCGCTGGAGACAGACACCTGGGATGGATTCGCCGGGCTCGCCGAGCGGCACAACGGCGTGTTCGGTGGCTGCTGGTGCACCTGGTTCCACACCATGAGCGCCGAGAAGGAACGCACTTACGAGGCAAACCGATCCCTCAAGCGACGCCTCGTCGACGAGGGGCGGGCACACGCGGCACTGGTGTACGACGCGGACGAGGCGGTGGCCTGGTGCGAGTACGGATGCCCGGAGGAGCTGCCCAACATCTACCACCGCAAGCAGTACGACGAGGAGCTCGACGTCCTGCCCGACTACCGGATCACCTGCATCTTTGTGGACAAGCGCTACCGGCGACAGGGGTTGTCGGCGGTCGCTCTCCGGGGCGCCCTCGACCTGATTGCGGCTGCCGGGGGTGGCGTCGTCGAGGGGTACCCGCACGACGCGGGCGGCAAGAAGAAGGCGGTCCTCTACAACGGAACCCGGACCTTGTTCGAGCAAGCGGGCTTCGAGTTCGTTCGCAGCAAGGGCATGGGCAACTGCGTCATGCGCCGCACCGTGCCATGACCTTCACGGGCCACCGCCGAATGCAGGCCGGTGGCTCCCCAGGTCGCGTCACTCCGACGTGAATGCAAGCGGTGGCCGCGGTTCGTCGCTCGACACCAGGCGCGAGCGGGTCGAAGCTGAGGCGGCGCGGCTCGTGTCTCTCGGTGCTACTCGCCTGCGCACGGTCGTCGAGGAGGGCCTGGACCACTACGCAGGACCTCAGACCGCGGACGTGAATGATCGTTCCGTCGCGAGTCGGGTGCCCAGTGCCGCGGCCCAACCCACGAGTACCAGTGCGAAGACCCGCTCTGCGGTGCCGACCCAGGGGTACGGAACGGCTGCCCACAGCAGCAGGCCCACGAAGGCCGCACCTCCGGTCGCGGCGGAGTACCGCGACCAGGGCCGGGGCAGCGTGGCGGCCAGCACGAGTGCCGCGCCGGCGATGCCGAGGATCTCCGCGATACCGCCGATGGCGTGCACCCAGTCGCTCGTGGTCATGAAGGTGTTGCCCTGGCACCGTGGCACGGACTCCTCGCAGCTGTTGCGGGCAACTGCCCCAGCCATCGCCCCCAGACTCGCGAGCGCCAGCAGCGCGCAGCCGACAGTTCGGTGATCACCGCGAGGCAGCGCGCGACGCAGGCCGAGCACCAGTGCCGCTAGCCCGAAGGAGAATGCCGCTTCGCCGACCATGACGAGCAAGGGTCGCGGAGCTCCGGCGGCGTACAGGTCGCTGATGTTGTAGCGCCAGGAGCCTGGCCGCAAGGTGGTGGCGAGCATCCACGCCCCGACCTCGATGATCGCGCCGAGCACTGCGATCCGGCCGAGAAGTCTCATGCGGCGAGTCGACGTCGCCGGACGAGCAGCCCGACGCCGAGGCCGACGACGGACACGGCGATCGTGATCGGCACTACCCAGACCACGATGCCGTAGTCCGAGCCGTGCATGGGTGCCGACGCGGTGACGACGATTGCGGCGATGATGGCGAAGGCGACCTGAAGACCAATGGCCGTGCGCTTGGGTGCGAGCCAGCCGGCGAGCATTCCGCCGATGAGTGGAAGCAACAGGAACATGTCGGACTCCTTCGGTCGGTCACTCTGCACTACAGAGTGGTTGACGAAAGGTAACTCTGCGGTGCAGAGTTTGGCAAGTGAGGGATCCCCTGGTCGCCGAGCTTGCCTACCGCGAGGTCGTGGCCGCGCGCGAACGCGTTCGTGCCATCCGGCGAGCCATCACGCTGCCGTTGCGTTTGAACGCGGCAGTCGATCTCATGGGTGCGATCGTCGTCATGGTCATCGGGCGATTCCACCTGCTCGCGTACTTCGCCCCCGCATACGTCGTCGTCCTCGCCGCATCCGCTTGGTGGTATCACCGCTACGCGGTCAGACACGGGCTCCAGCTTCCGGTGCGTCCATGGGTGCTGATCCTGGTGGCGACACTCGCCGCCGGCGCCAGCATGTCGAGACTCGGGGTGGCGCTGGACAAGTCATGGGTCAGCGACTTCGGGCCGTGCCTGGCGTTCACCGTTGGCACGGGCCTCACCGCCTACTGGCTGCGGTCGCACCGACTCGCGCTCACCGCGATCGCAATGGTGGCGTCTACGGCCGTGGTTTCACTCGCGGCCCGGGGCGACCTCGCCGTCGCGTTGCAACTCCTGGCCTTCGGCGTCCTTCTCTGGCACGCCTCAATGGGTAGCTTCGAGCACAAGGACGGCATGTGACCGAGCACCCGATCCACGATCTCGACGACGACGTCCATCAGCGGGTCCGGCTTGGGATCCTGGCTGGGCTGACAGGCCTGACCCGAGCAGACTTTGCCCATCTGAAGCGCGAACTCGCACTCACCGACGGCAATCTCGGGCGTCACCTCGAGGTGCTGCGGGAAGCGGGGTTCGTGAAGCTCACCCGGGACGCTGCGGACGGCCGGCCCCGGACGTGGGTCTCCATCACCGCGAGCGGCCGGAAGGCGCTTCGCAAGGAAGTCAACGCTCTGCGCAAGATCATGTCGCAGATCGATGGTGCGGAAGCCAATGAGCCAGGGGAGCCCTCGCCCGCCACCGAAGGGGTCGACGACCGGCAAGCTCAACGCCCCGTCAATCCCTGAAGACGAAGGGGCTAACCGGCTCGACACGCAGAACATTCAGTGACGCTGAAGGCGCCCCTCGGCCCTGCTCGCCAACGACGAGACCTTCGCGGCCAGGACGACGCAGCCAGCGACGAGACCGAGGAGGACGACCTTCTCGATGGCGCCGGTCTCTGGCCTGGCAACGCCGATGATCAACGTGAGCGTGAAGGCCGCCAAGAGGAGGATCACGAGGATCCTCGCGAGTCGCACGATCATGATCATGTTGCGAACGTACGCCTCGTCCTCGCTTCTCGGTAGAGCCCCTGGGCGACCTCATTCTCGACACCACGAGCCCGCCGGCTCAGGACCCGCCCAGGCCCGCTGAGAGTGCGATCTCGACCATCGCGCCGAACGTCTGCTCCCGCTCCTGCGACGTCGTCTCCTCACCGGTGACGATGTGATCGGAGACCGTGCAGATCGCGAGCGCCTTCCGACCGTGCTTCGCCGCCAGCGTGTAGAGCGCGCTCGCCTCCATCTCGACCGCGAGCACGCCGTACTCCGCCATCCGGGCTATCAAGTCGGGACGCGGGCTGTAGAACGAGTCGTTGCTGAAGATGAGCCCGACATGGACGGCGGCGTCGCCCCGGCGGGAAGCCGAGGCGTCGTACGCCGCCCTCAGCAGGCCGAAGTCGGCCACCGGGGCGTAGTCGAGCCCCTCGAAGCGGATCCGGTTCATCGAGGAGTCCGTGCACGCACCCGAGGCGATGACGATGTCGCGGATGGCGATCCGCTCGGTGAGGGCGCCGCACGACCCGACCCTGATGACCGACTCGACGCCGTAGTCCGTGAACAGCTCGTTGGCGTAGATCGCCATCGAGGGTTGACCCATCCCGGAGCCCTGCACCGACACGCGTTGTCCCTGCCAGGTCCCGGTGAAGCCGTACATCCCGCGCACCTCGGTGTAGCACCGGGCATCCTCGAGGAACGTCTCGGCGATCCACTTCGCCCGCAGCGGGTCTCCAGGCATCAGGACGAGGGGAGCGATGTCGCCGGGCGCGGCGCCGATGTGGGTACTCACGAGCGACCACCCTAGAGGCGCGGACTAGCCTCGCGGGCGTGACCTACCCGCACCTCCGGCTGTCGACGAACCCCCATGACCGGGCCGGTGTCCGGCGCGGCGACCAGGAGTGGCTGGACGAACGCTGGGCCGACCCGGAGACCCGGGTGCTGGTGGTGTCCGGAACCCGCATCCAGCCACGCGATGGCCGGGTCGACTGGATCTCCGCGGCCGACGCACCCGAGGGCCTGCGGGTGTTGCTGGGCGAGCAGGACGACCGCGCCTGGTTCGCGGTGATCGTCGGCCCGGAGGCAGCCCAGGCGGAGAAGGACGCGTGGTTCCCCCTACGCGGCCTGCTGCCGCAACTGGTCGACGAGGCCGTGGTCGGAGCGCCCCTGATCTTCCACGCGCTCGGCATCGCCGAGTGGTTGTTCGTGACCCGGTTCTGCCCACGCTGCGGAGGAACACTGGAGCCGCGGGCGGCCGGCCACGAGCTGGTCTGCACCCAGTGCGGGCGTTCACAGTTCCCGCGCACGGACCCGGCGGTGATCATGGTCGTCGCGCACGGCGAGCCGGGCTCGCCCGAGGAGCGCTGCCTGCTCGGCCGCCAGTCGATCTGGCCGGAGGGTCGCTACTCGACACTGGCCGGCTTCTGCGAGCCGGGGGAGACGCTCGAGGACGCCGTACGCCGGGAAGTCCTCGAGGAGGTGGGCGTCGTCGTCGGGGACGTGGCGTACTTCGGCAACCAGCCCTGGCCGCTGCCGGCCAGCCTGATGCTGGGCTTCGTCGCCCGGGCCGACTCCACCGACATCACGGTGGACGAGCACGAGATCGAGGACGCCCGCTGGTTCACCCGCGAGGACATGCGCAGCCAGGCCAT
>JAOPXM010000026.1 GCA_025965125.1 Nocardioides sp. | reverse complement strand
CTTGCGGGTCGCGGCGCATGCGGAGACGGTGCGGGTGGGGGAGGCCACCGGTGCGGTCTCGACCGGGGCGTGGTGGGCACACCAGACCCGCCAGACTCGGTCCGCGGTGGCCAGGTCGATGCACCTCGCGGCCGCGTTGGCCGGTCCCCGCACCCTGGTTCGGGTGGCGTTGGCGGCCGGGGATCTCAACCTGGACCAGGCTGAGGTGATCGTGCGGGCCGTCGAGGCGTTGCCGAGCGATCTGGTCACCGACGAGATCCGCGCCGAGGTCGAGGCGCACCTGATCGGCCACGCCGCCGAGTACGACGCGAAGGCGTTGCGGGTCCTGGGCAGACGGGCGTTGGACGTGATCGCCCCCGAGATCGGGGAGGCCCACGAGGACCGGGTCCTGGGACGTGAGGAAGCCCAGGCGCTGGCAGCGGCCCGGTTCACGATGACCGACGACGGGCACGGCAAGACCTACGGCCGGTTCACGCTGCCGACCGCGCAGGCGGCGATGCTCAAGAAGGCGTTGATGGCGCTCGCCGCACCCAAACACCGGGCCGCGGTCCAGGGAGCCGGGTCACTCCGACGGCCGGGTCCCGAACGGCTGGGCCGGGCGTTGATGGACTACATCGAGGGCTACCCGGTCGAGAAGCTTCCCAAGTCCGGGGGTGTGAACGCCACGGTCGTGGTCACCATGACCCTCGAATCGTTGTTGGGTGGGCTCCACGCCGCTCACCTCGACACCGGGGAGAAGATCTCCGCGGCCCAGGCCCGCAGGTTGGCGTGTGGGGCCGGGGTCATCCCGGTCGTCCTGGGTGGGAAGTCGCAGGTCCTCGACGTGGGCCGCAGGTCCCGGTTCCACAACGAGGTCCAACGGGTCGCGATCGGGGTCCGCGACCAGACCTGCACCGCCGAGGGCTGTGACTGGCCGCCCGGTCTGTGCCACGTCCACCACCACACACCCTGGCACCAGGGCGGCGAGACGTCGGCGAACGAGGGCCGGCTCCTGTGCCCCCGACACCACACCCGAGCCCACGACCCGGCCTACACAATGAGCAAGCTGCCCGGCGGCAAGGTCGCCTTCACCAGACGCACCTAGACACCCGCTGGACAGACCCACATGGTCAAGCCCAAGGTGGTCGCACCTGTGGTCACCCGCCACCCTCCCTGGGCCTGACCCTCACAGCACAGCGAAGGAACCCGCATGTCGAACTCCGACCTCCCCGGCGCACCGATCTGGATCGAGCTGTATACCGAGGACACCCAGGCTGCGGCAGCGTTCTACGGCGAGCTGTTCGGTTGGACAACGGTCGACAGCGGCCCGGAGTACGGCGGGTACGTCACGTTCCAGCGAGACGGCGAGCCAGTCGCCGGGCTGATGCGCAACGACGGCACCACCGGTGGCGTGAACTCGTGGTCGGTCTACCTCGAGAGCGACGACGTCACCAACACGGTGGGCATGGCGGAGGCAAACGGCGGCGAGATCGAGATCGAGCCCATGCAGGTCGGCGCACTGGGCCACATGGCGTTCGTGACCGACCCTTCCGGTGCCCGGGTGGGCATCTGGCAGCCGCTGGAGCACCAGGGCTTCGCGGCGCGGGCGGAGGTCGGCGCCCCCGCCTGGTTCGAGCTGCTGACGTCCGACTACGAATCGGTGATCCCGTTCTACCGCAACGTCTTCGGGTGGGACACCCACACGATGAGCGACACCGACGAGTTCCGCTACACCACGCTGGGCAAGGATGAGGAGGCGCGCGCCGGGATCATGGACGCCAAGAATCTCCTCGACGGCCAACGCTCCCGCTGGAGCTTCTACGTGCAGGTCGAGGACACCGACGTGGCCGTCAAACGGGCCCTGGCCGCGGGAGCCAACGAGCTCATGCGCGTCGATGACTCGCCGTACGGCCGTCTGGCGGCGATCGCCGACCCGGTGGGGGTCCCATTCATGTTGATGGGTCCGAACCTGGCTCCTCAGGACGACTAGCGCGAGCGGCAGCCGAGTCGGGGAACAGCCTGTCGAAGCGCGAGAACATCGCGTCGCTCAGCCGCGGGGCCACCAGGTTCAGGACCTCCCCCACGTTGCCGCTACGGGTGCTGACGGTGACCGGCCGTTCCTCCAGCGCCCTGACGATCCGGGCGGCCGCCCATTCCGGCGACTTCCCTCGACCGGCATACGTCTCGGTCGGCGCCGACATCGCCGTGCGGATCAGGGCGAAGCGCATGTTCGTGAACGTGACGCCATCGGCGTACACCTCACGACCGGCGATCCGGCTCCAGGTGTCCAGAGCCGACTTCGAGGCGAGATAGGCGGCGAACTTGGGTGCCTTCATCTGCACGCCCCAGCTGAGCACGTTCACGACGTGGCCGAACCGCTGGGCGCGCATCGCGGGAAGCAACCCCATGGTCAGGCGCACCGGGGCGAAGTAGTTGAGCGCCATCGTGCGCTCGAAGTCATGGAAGCGCTCGTAGGACAGGTGCAGGGACCGCCGGATCGAACGACCGGCGTTGTTGACGAGGTAGTCCACAACACCGTGCTCGGCCAGCACCCGCTCCACCAGGGCGTCGACCTCGTCACCGTCGCTCAGGTCGCAGACGTACGACGCGGCACGACCGCCGCCCGCTTCGATCGCGCGCCGGACCCGCTCGAGCTCCTCGGCGCGGCGGGCGACGAGCAGCAACGTCGCGCCCCGCGCGGCCACCGCCAGGGCAGTGGCTTCGCCGATACCGGACGATGCGCCGGTGACCATCGCAGTGCGGCCGGCCAGCGGGCTGGTCGCGTCACCATGCACCCGGCGCAGCAGCCGGCGGGCCCTGGCCCGGGGTGTCTGGAGAAGCAGGCCCCTGCTCAGCTCGTCTCCCAGGTGAAGAGCCGGGCGGCGATCAGGGTGACCACGATCGCGAACGCGGCCAGGATCGCCATGGGGGCGAGCGCTGCCGACGGGCCTTCGCCGCGCACCATCACGTCGAGCATTCCGTCGTTCAGGTGCCTGAGCGGCAGCGCCTTCGAGACGGCCTGAAGCCAGCCCGGTGATCCGTCGAGCGGGAAGAACGAGCCGCTGAGGAACGCCATCGGCAGCACCATGAAGTTGGCCGCGTTGACCGCGCCCTCCGTGGTCTTGGTGATCGCGCCCGCCAGCAGGCCGAGGGCCATGAAGCAGAGGGTGCCGACCACCAGCAGCGGGATCGCCATCCACCACGAGCCCGTGAGCGTCAGCCCGAACGCCGCCGCGCCGAGGCCGATGAAGATCCCCATCTGCACCAGGGCGATCGCGACCGTGACCGCCACGCGGGCGGCCACGACCGTGCGCGTGGACACCGGGGCCAGCTGCAGCCGGCGGAGCAGCTTGCTCTGCCGCCAGCCCTGCAGGGTGGCGGCCGCGCCGAAGCTGGCGCTCATGGCCACTGCCCAGCCGAGCAGTCCCGGGGTGACGAACTGGATGGTTTTGAGCGAGTCGTCCTCGACCCGCTCGGCCTGGAGGTCGAACTTCGGTGGGTTGCCGGACAGGGCCACGTTGGTGCCGTCGACGAAGGCCTGCAGGGCACCCTGGGTGATCGCCGCCTTCACCTGGTCGGTCTGGGTGTAGTGCGCGACGAGAGTGTCGCCCTGCATCTCGATCGCGACGTCGGCGTCGCCCTTGCGCACCTGGTCGACGGCGTCGGCCAGGTCGTCCGACCTGGTCACCTGGAAGGTTCGCTCGAAGGCGGCGCGGGCGTCGGAGGGCAGGCCGTCGACGAGGGAGACGTTGCCGACCTCGATCAGGTCGACCTTGGACTGGCTCTGGTCGGAGAAGATGCCGCCGAACAGCACGAGGAACATCAGCGGGAAGATCACGGCGAAGAACACCGAGGACCGGTCCCGGACGAAGCCGCGCACGATGGCCGTCGACAGGGCGATGAAGGCCGATCCGCGTCGGGCGGTGTTCACGCGCGGTACTCCCGGCCGGTGAGGTCGAGGAAGACATCCTCGAGGGTGCCGGTCTGCACACGGACCCCGTCGAGCTGGTCGTGCTGGGCGAGGTACGACACGACCGCCGCGGGCTCGCGGGTGGTGAGGACCACGCCGTCGGGACCCTCGTTGACCTCGGTCACGCCGACGATCGAGCGGGCGTCCTCCAGCGCGACCTGTCCGGGCCCGACCGTGATCCTGGCCGGCGCGTCCAGACCACGGACGAGCGCCGCCGGAGAGTCGAACTCCAGGATCCTCCCGGCGTCCATGATCGCGACGCGGTCGCAGAGGACCTCCGCCTCGTCCATGTAGTGCGTGGTGAGGACCACCGTGCGACCGGAGTCGTTGAGGCCGGACAGCAGGTCCCACAGGTTGCGACGCGCCTGCGGGTCCAGTGCCGCCGTGGGCTCGTCGAGGAAGACGACCTCGGGGTCGTGGACCAGAGCGCAGGCGATCGACAGCCGCTGGGCCTGTCCGCCGGACAGGTCCTCGACGCGGCTGTCCGCCTTGTCGACGAGGCCGACCCGTTCCAGCCACTCGTCCGCGCGTGCGGCGGGCACGGAGTAGAGCGCGGCGAACGTGCGGATCTGCTCACGGGCGGTGAGCCGTTCGAAGAACGACGAGGCCTGGAGCTGGACACCGATCCGCGGCAGCAGCTTCGGGTTGCGCGGCCACACGGGTTCCCCGAGGACCCGGGCCGTGCCGGAGTCGGGCTTGCGGAGCCCCTCGATGATCTCCAGCGTCGTGGTCTTCCCGGCACCGTTGGGCCCCAGGATGCCGACGAACTCGCCCTCGGCCACCTCCAGGCTCACGCCGTCGACGGCCCGGAGGTCGCCGTACGACATCGTGAGGTCGAGGACCTCGATCGCTCCCATGACTGCGGACCCTACCGAGCGTCGATCAGGCGCCGCCGGCGAGGAGGGGCCAGGGTCGAACGCGCTCGATCTGCGCGGACAGGCTGAGCAGCGTGGGCTCCCCGTCGGTCCGGCCAACCAGCTGGACCGAGACCGGCAGGCCGTCCTCGGCGATGCCGCACGGCACCGCGGCCGCCGGGTTGCCGGCGACGTTCCAGAGTGCGGCGTACGCGATGGCCGGCATCGCAGCCAACGACGACGCGACCGTGCCACGGCCGTCGAGGATGCCCACCCGCGGTGGACGGTGCGCGATCGAGGGGGTGAGGAGTACGTCGAGCCCGTCGAAGACGCGGTTCGCCTTGGCGGACACCTTCTCGGTCTGGGCGAGTGCCCACTCGAGGACGCGGGGGCGCACCCAGGACCCGAGCCGGTAGGTCTCGCGGGTCCGGCGCTCGAGGCGGTCGAAGTGCTCGACCGCGTCGGCCTCGGTGCGGATGCCGGCGAAGAACTGCGGGACGAACGCGGCGGTGGGGTCGGGATAGTGCGGGTCGACCTCGCGTACGTCGTGCCCGAGGTCGCCGAGCAGGCGGGCGGTCTCCTGGACAGCCCGGACGTGGATCGGATCCGGTCTGACGCCCAGCGTCACGGCCTTGGTCGACCAGCCGATCCGCAGTCGGCCGGGCTCGCGACCGACGGCCTCGACGAACGACCCGGTCTCCCCGGCGCGGTAGAGGTCGCCGTCGACGTTGCCGCGGATCACGTCGTAGACGATCGCGCTGTCGAGCACCGTGCGCGCGAGCGGCCCCATCGTGCCCAGCGCCCACCACAGGTGCGGCTCCGGCGACCCCGTGACGCGTCCGCGCTGCGGCTTGAGCCCGAAGAGGCCGCAGCACGCGCTCGGGATCCGGATCGAGCCACCCCCGTCGCCGCCGATCGCGACCGGGACCATGCCCGACGACACGGCTGCCGCCGTGCCGCCGCTCGAGCCGCCCGGGGTGCGCGTCGGGTCCCAGGGGTTGTGCGTGATGCCTCTCGAGGTGGACTCGGTGTAGGGCCAGGCGCCGAACTCGGGCATCGTCGACTTGCCGACGATGACGGCACCGGCGTCGCGGAGCCGACGGACGAGCTCGGCGTCCGCCGCCGCGGGAGTGGAGTTCGCCTCACCGCCGAACGTGGTGACCGTGCCGGCGACGGCGATCTCCTCCTTGATCAGCATGGGTACGCCGTGCAGCGGTCCGGGGGTGCCTCCGGAGGCCAGGTGCTCGTCGCGGGCGGTTGCCTCGAGCCGGGCCTCGTCGGCCAACAGCCTCGAGATCGCGTTGAGCCCCGGGTTCGCCCCAGCGATCCGGGCCAGGGCCTCGTCGACCACGACGGTTGCGCTCACCTCTCCGGAGGAGGTCAGGCGGACGGTCTCGGCAACATCGGCGGCGCGTAGGTCGGTCACGGCGGCGAGCCTAGTGCGGGAAGCCGTACGCCGCCGGACGTCTCGGGCGGACGTCATGCGGTGGGAGCAAGTGGTTGCCCCGTCCGTATGACGTCCCCCTGCGGTGGTCAGGCGAGGGAGTCGATCCACGCCTGATGGAGATCGGAGTAACGGCCGTCGCCGCCTGCCACCAGGTCGGCAGGCGAGCCGTCCTCGACGATCCGGCCGTGTTCCATCACCAGCACCCGGTCGGCGATCTCGACGGTCGACAGCCGGTGCGCGATGATCACCGCGGTCCGACCGGCCAGGACCGTGCGCAGCGCGCGCTGCACCAGGCGCTCGGAGGGGCTGTCGAGCGACGAGGTCGCCTCGTCGAGGATCAGCACCGCGGGATCGGCGAGGAACGCCCGGGCGAATGCGACCAGCTGGCGTTGCCCGGCGCTGAGCCGGCCCCCCTGGTTGGCCACGTCGGTCTCGTAGCCGTCGGGCATCGCGCTGATGAAGTCGTGGGCGCCCAGGGCGGTGGTGGCCTCGATGACCTGCGCCATGGTGGCGTCGGGGCGCCCGAAGCGGATGTTGTCGGCGATCGTCCCCGAGAAGAGGTAGTTCTCCTGGGTGACCATCACGACGGAGTCGCGCAGGTCCGTGGACGTCAGCCGCCGGATGTCGACACCGTCCAGGAGGATCCGGCCGTCGAGCGGGTCGTAGAAGCGGGTGGCCAGCTTCGCGAGCGTCGTCTTGCCGGCACCGGTCGTGCCGACCAGGGCAAGGGTCTGTCCCGCGGGCACGGTCAGGTCGAGGTCGGGCAGCACCGGGCGGCCCTCGACGTAGGCGAACCGGACGTGGTCGAACGTCAGCTCCCCGCGGACCTGGTGGATGCGGGTGGGCTCGGTCGGCTCGGGCACGCTCGGCTCGAGCTCCAGCACGCCGGCGAGCTTCTCGAGCGCGGCCGACGCGGACTGGAAGGTGTTGTAGAACTGCGAGATCTCCATCATCGGCTCGAAGAACTGCCGTAGGTAGAGCAGGAACGCCGCCAGGACGCCGACGGTGACGTCGCCGTGGTAGGCCCGGTAGCCGCCGTACAGCAGCACGACCGCGATGGTGACGTTGCCGATCAGCCTGATGCCCGGCATGAACCAGGCGACGAGCCGGAAGGCGACCAGGTTGGCGGCGCGGTACTGGTTGTTGACGTCGTCGAAGATCTCCTGGTTGCGCCCCTCGCGGCGAAACGCCTGGACCGCACGGATGCCACCCATCGACTCCACGAAGTGCACGATCACGAGCGCGACCTTCTCGCGGGTGACGCGGTAGCTGTCGGCGGACGCCTTGCGGAACCAGTTGGTGAGCCACGCCAGGAACGGGCCGCAGAGCAGCGCCACGAGGCCGAGCTTGACGTCGAGGAACAGCAGCAGCGCGGCCGTTCCGACCAGCGTGAGGGCAGCGGTGACGAGCCCGTCGAAACCGGTCTCGAGCATCTCGTAGATCGCGTCGACGTCGGAGGTCTGTCGTGAGATGACCCGGCCGGAGGTGTAGCCGTCGTGGAACTCCGGGCTCAGCACCTGGAAGTGACGGAACACCCGGCGCCGCAGCTCGAAGAGGACGTCCTGCCCGATCTTGCCCGAGCGGAGCAGGAACAGCTGCCGCGCGACGGCCTGGGTGATCGTCGCGAACAAGACGATGCCGACGATCACGAACAAGGGGCCGTTGTCGCCGGAGTCCCGGATCGGCGGGATGCCGTTGTCGATGCCCTCCTTGACGAGGTACGGGATCGACAACCGGGCGGCGTTCTCCACGATCACGATGAGGATGAGGATCTGGAGCACCCGCTTGTACGGCGTGAGCAGCTCGCCGAGCAGGCGTCGGGAGGCGCCGCCGAGACGGCCCGCGGTCTCGCGCTCCTCGGCTTCCTCGTCGTCCACCTGGGCGACGCCGCGCCAGGCCGTGGTGTGGTCGTCCGGCTCGACCTGGTCGGCAGGTGTCGTGTCGGTGCTCATGCATCCACCGCAACGTCGGCGGCGAGCAGCTCACGATAGGCAGGGACGGTGGCGAGCAGCTCCCGGTGATCGCCGACATGGGTGATCGTGCCGCCCTGGAGCAGCGCCACCCGGTCGGCGAGCAGCACCGTCGAGGCCCGGTGCGCGACCACCAGGCCGGTGGTCGCGGCCAGCACCCGCTGCAGCGCTTCCTCGACGAGCTTCTCGGTGTGGATGTCGAGCGCGGACAGGGTGTCGTCGAGCACCAGCACCTTCGGCTGTGCCAGCACGGCACGCGCCAGGGCAAGCCGCTGCCGCTGGCCGCCGGACAGGGCCATGCCCTGCTCACCGATCCGGGTCTCGAGGCCCCAGGGGAGGTCGTGCACGAACTCGGCCTGGCTGACCTCGAGCGCGGACTGGATCTCCGCCTCGGTGGCGTCGGCCCGCCCGAGGGTGAGGTTCTCGCGGGCACTCATCGAGAACAGTGTCGGGTCCTCGAAGGCCGTCGCGACCAGCGACCTCAGGTGCCCCAGCTGGAGCTCGCGCACGTCGACGCCGTCGATCGTCACCCGGCCACCGGTGACGTCGTAGAGGCGGGGGACGAGGGCGGTGAGGATGGTCTTGCCCGACCCGGTGGCGCCCACCAGGGCGACGGTCTCGCCGGGGGCCAGGTCGAGGTTGACGTCGCGGAGGACCGGCTGGTCGAGAGAGTCGGGAAACGCGAAGTCGACATGCTCGAAACGCAGGTGCCCGCGCGGCTGCTCGATCACCCGGGGGCCAGACACGATGTCGGGGTCGGTGTCGAAGATCTCGAGGATGCGCGCGGCAGCCGTCATGGCCTCCTGGGCCATCGCGAGGATCACGCCCAGAGAGGCCACCGGCCACACCAGCGACAGCATCAGCGTGATGAACGCGACCAGCTCGCCGGGCGTCAGGTTGCCGTGGCCCACGCCGATCGCGCCGAGCAGCAGCACCACCACCACCGCGAAGTTCGGGATCACCTCGAGGAAGGTCCAGAACTTCGCCGACAGGCGGACCTTGTCCATGCTGGTGGCCCGCAGCCTGCGCGCAGCGGATTCGTACTGCTGGGCGACGTGCTCCGACCGCCCGAAAGACTTGATCACCCGGATGCCGACCGCACCCTCCTCGGCGAGCGTCGCGAGGTCACCTTGTTCGTCCTGGACCCGCCGGGAGACGACGACGTAGGACTTCTCGAAACGCATCGACAGCCACACGATCGGAGCCGCGGCCGCGGCGACGACGAGGCCGAGCGGCCAGTACATGTCGAGCAGCACGATCGTCACGACCGTGACCTGCAGGATGTTGATGACGAGGAAGAGCAGGCCGAAGCCGCTGAACCGACGGATCGCCGATAGGTCGGTGGTTGCCCGGGAGAGCAGCTGGCCGGAGCCCCACTTGCTGTGGAAGCTCATCGGCAGCTGCTGGAGCCGTTCGTAGAGGTCGTGGCGCATGTCGGTCTCGAGCCCGAGCACGGCGTTGGACTGCACCCACCGCCGGATGAAGATCAGCAGCGCCTCGACGATGCCGAGCGCCAGGGCCAGCAACCCCAGCGGGAGCACGGCGCCGATGTCACGGTCGGTGATCGGGCCGTCGATGAGCGCCTTGGTGACCAGCGGGATCGCGATGCTGAGCCCCACCCCGCCCAGGGAGGCGGCCGCCATGATCGACAGCGCCGGCGCGTGGGGGCGCAGATATCCCCGGAGCCTCCAGAGGGAGTGCACGCCGGCGGGAGGGTCCGAGAGGGTGGTTGACATCGTCATCCACCCTAGGACGGCCCCCCGACAATCGGCGAACCGGTTTTCGGCCGGCCCGGGACCCCCAGCCGTAGGAGTCGGGCCGGGCTCAGCCGGTGGCGAGCAGCCCGCGCACGACCCGCAGCCCGACCGACATCCGGGCCAGGTCGGCGTTGTCGTCGGCGCAGATCTCCTCCAGTGTCGACGAGGCACGGCTGATCAGGACGGCCTCGGAGTCCTCCCACGCCGCGATCCGGACGGGGGCCGGTTCGTCGGGCGAGGTCGCCAGCAACACCTGCGCGGTCAGCTGGGCGTGCACGCCGTGCAGGTCGTCGCGCAACGCGGCCCGAGCCATGGTCTGCCACCGGTCCTCCCGAGGCAGCGCCAGGATCCGCTGCACGAGCGCGGGCAGCCCGAGCCGCTCGCCGAGCGCGAAGTGGACCCGCGTCACGTCGTACGGGTCGAGGTTCTCGCGGGTCGCGATCTCGATGACGCCCAGCAGCATGTACGCCGGGGGAAGCACCGCCACCCGCGAGGCCAGATCCTCAGGGACGCCCCGGCCGACCAGCGCCGCGAGTCTTTCCTGGTACGCCGTGAGCTCGCCGCCGCTCATCAGGCCGGGCAGCTCGGCCATCACGGCCTGCACCGGACCCGAGAAGTGGTCCACGGTGCCCTGGCTGTCCAGCGGGGGCCGACGGTTGTTGACCATCCACCTCGAGGCGCGCTCGACGAGGGTGCGCATCTCGATGCGCATCCGGGTCTGGACGGCCGCGTCGAGGACGTTGTCGTAGGTCTTCAGCTCTTCGCGGATCGCCAAGGATCCAAAGATCTCGCGGGCCACGAAGTTGGCCCGAGTCAGCTCCGCGGCGTCAGAACCCGTCTCGCCCGCGAGGCGGGGCCAGTAGGTCATGCCGGCGCCGTTCACGAGGTCGTTGACGACCTGGGTCACGATGATCTGGCGGCGCAGCGGATGCGCGCTGATCTGCGGCTGGAACCCCTCCCGGACCGGGCCGGGGAAGTAGGCCCTCAGGTCGAGGTCGAGGTAGGGGTCATCGGGCAGGTCGGTGGCCAGCAGCTCCTCGGCGAGCACGATCTTGGTCCACGCCATCAACACCGACAGCTCCGGGGTGGTCAGGCCCTCCTTGGCATCGAGCCGCCGGCGGACCTCCCTGCTGGTCGGGAGCCCCTCGATCTCGCGGTTGAGGATGCCGTCGCGCTCGAGTCGCTTCATCCAGTCCTCGTGCACGTGCAGCAGCGAAGGAGCGTGGGCGGCCGCATTGGCGAGCGAGACGTTCTGCTCGTAGTTGTCGCGCAGCACCAGGGCCGCGACCTCGTCGGTCATCTCGGCGAGGACCTTGTTGCGCTGCTTCTCGGTGAGGTCGCCGTCCTGCACGACGCCGTCGAGCAGGATCTTGATGTTCACCTCGTGGTCGGAGGTGTCCACGCCGGCGGAGTTGTCGATGAAGTCGGTGTTGATCCGACCGCCCTCGCCCGCGGCGCCGTGCAGGGCGTACTCGATCCGGCCCGCCTGCGTCAGGCCGAGGTTGCCGCCTTCCCCGACGCACTGCGCTCGCACCTCGTGGCCGTCGACACGGATGGCGTCGTTGGCCTTGTCACCGGCGTCGGCGTGGGTCTCGTCGGAGCCCTTGACGTAGGTGCCGATGCCGCCGTTCCAGAGCAGGTCGACGGGGGCCTGGAGGATCGCCTTCATCAGCTCGGCCGGCGTCATGGACTCGACCGCGGCGTCGATCCCGAGCGCCGTGCGGACTGGGTCGTTCAGTGCGACCTTCTTCAGGGACCGCGGAAAGACTCCTCCGCCCTCGGAGATCAGGGACGCGTCGTAGTCCTGCCAGCTCGAGCGCGAGAGCTCGAAGAGCCGGCGGCGCTCGGCGTACGACACGGCGGGGTCCGGGGTCGGGTCCAGGAAGATGTCGCGGTGGTCGAACGCGGCCACGAGCCGGGTGTGCTCGGAGCAGAGCATGCCGTTGCCGAACACGTCACCCGACATGTCCCCGATCCCCACGGCCGTGAAGTCCTCCTGCTGGCAGTCGATCCCCCGCTCGCGGAAGTGCCGCTGCACCGAGACCCAGGCGCCGCGGGCGGTGATCCCCATTGCCTTGTGGTCGTAGCCCACCGAGCCGCCGCTGGCGAAGGCGTCGCCGAGCCAGAATCCGTAGTCCTTCGCAACGCCGTTGGCGATGTCCGAGAACGTCGCGGTGCCCTTGTCGGCGGCCACCACCAGGTAGGAGTCGTCGCCGTCGTGGCGTACGACGTCGGACGGCGGCACGTTCTCGTTGTCGACGAGGTTGTCGGTGATGTCGAGCAGGCCGGAGATGAACGTGCGGTAGCAGGAGATGCCTTCGGCCAGCCAGGCGTCCCGGTCGGCGGGGTCCGGGAGGGCCTTGCAGAAGAACCCGCCCTTGGCGCCCACCGGCACGATCACGGTGTTCTTGACCATCTGCGCCTTGACCAGCCCGAGGACCTCGGTCCGGAAGTCGTCGCGCCGATCGGACCAGCGCAGACCGCCCCGCGCCACCGCACCGAACCGCAGGTGCACGCCCTCGACGCGCGGGGAGTAGACGAAGATCTCGTACTTCGGCCGGGGCTCGGGCAGGTCCGGGATCACCGACGGCTCGAGCTTGAAGGACATGTACGGGCGCACCCCACCGCCGTCGGCCGGCTTGAAGAAGTTGGTGCGCAGCGTGGCCTTGATGTGCGTGAGGTAGGACCGCAAGATCCGGTCGTGGTCGAGGCTGGCGACCTCGTCGAGCGCACGGGCGATGCGCTGCTCGACCTTCGCTGCCTTCTCGTCGCGCCCCTGCAGCTGCGGGTCGAAGCGGGCCTCGAAGAGCTGGACCAGCAGCCGGGTGATGTCGACGTTGTTGCCCAGGGCGTGCTCGATGTAGTCGAGGGCGAACGGCGAGTTGCCCTGCCGCATGTACTTGGCGTACGCCCGGAGGACCGTCGCCTGTCGCCAGGTCAGCCCGGCACTCAGCACCAGCGCGTTGAACCCGTCGGTCTCGTTGTGCCCGTCCCACACCGCGCGCAGGGCGTCCTGGAACAGCTCGCGGGTGTTGTCGGGCAGCTCGCGGCCGTAGCGCAGCCCGAACTCGTAGACGAACGACCGGCGCTCCAGCCCGCCCAGCTCGTAGGGCCGCTCGTCGACGACCTCGACCCCCATCGACGACAGCATCGGCAGCAGCTCCGACAACGACAGCGGCGCCCCGACACGGAACACCTTCAACCGGGCCTCGCCACGGCCGGCGTCGAGCTGCTGGTAGAGCGACAGGTCGAGGCCCTCGTCGCCGATGATCCCCTCGAGGCGACCGAGGTCGATCGACGCCGTCCGGGCCGAGAAGTCCTCCTTGTACGCCTCCGGCCACGAGTCGACGTACCGGCGCCCGAGGATGGCGCCCACCTCCTCGCCGTACTCCGCGATCACCGCGGACGTGAAGTCGTCGCGCCACGAGCGGGATGCCTCGGTGAGCCGGCGCTCCAGGTCGGCGGTGTTGACGTCGGGGATCGTCTCGCCCTTGGCCATGTGCACGACGAAGTGCACGCGCGCCGTCGTCGACTCGTTGATGCGGACGGTGAACTCGACTGAGTCGCCCCCGAGGCGTTCCTTGAGGATCTGGGAGAACCGCTCGCGGACGCTGGTGTTGTAGCGGTCTCGGGGCAGGTAGACGATCACCGAGACGTAGCGACCGTAGGTGTCCCGACGGATGAACATCCGCACGCCGCGTCGCTCCCGGGCATGCATCGCGGCCTCCGCCATCGGCGCGAGCTCGTCGACCGGGGTGTGGAACAGCTCGTCGCGGGGATAGGTCTCCAGCGTGTCCATCAGCGCCTTGCCTGCGTGGCTGCGCGGGTCGAAGCCGCTGCTCCTGAGGATCGCGTGGGTCTTCTCCCGCAGCAACGGGATGCGGGTCAGCGACTCCGTGTAGGCGCCGCTGGAGAAGAGCCCGAGGAACCGGCGCTCACCGGTGACCTCGCCGTCCGGGCCGAACGTCTTGACACCGACGTAGTCGAGGTACGCCGGCCGGTGCACGGTCGCCCGCGAGTTCGCCTTGGCCATGACCAGGAGGGTCTTGTCGCGGGCCTTGGCGCGAACCGGCTCCGGCAGCCGGCCGAACGTCGTGGTCATGTCCTGGTCGGCGCGCAGGATGCCGAGACCGGTGCCCGGCACTCCGCGCAGGTAGTCGTCCTCTCCCTCGCGCTCGAGGTGGTACTCGCGGTAGCCGAGGAACGTGAAGTGGTCGTCGGCCAGCCAGGCCAGCAGCTCGCGACCCTGGCGCACCTCTTCGGGGTCGAGCTGCGGCGGGTCGCTCTCGAGGGACTCGACGATCTCGGTGATCTGCGCCTGCATCTTCGCCCAGTCCTCGACCGACTCCCGGACGTCGCGGAGCACCCGCTGCACGGCCTCCTCGATCTCGGCGGGGTCGTCGCCCTCCCGCACCCGGTCGATCTCGACGTGCATCCACGACTCGCGCACCGACTCTCCGGCGGGCTCGAGGGCGCCGTCGGGCACCGGCCGCACCCGCTGGAGGGCTCCGGTGATGTCCCGCTCGACGTCGAAGAGGGGGTGCACGACCACATGCACCTCGCGCAGCTGGCGGGAGAGCTCCATGGTGAGCGAGTCGACAAGGAACGGCATGTCGTCGATGACGACCTCGACGACCGAGTGCCCGGCGGCGGACCACCCGTGCTCACTCGGGGTCGGCGTGTAGACCCGCACGCTGGCCGTCCCCTGGGGCCGGTTGGCCGCGAGCTTGAACTGCGATGCGAGGGCGCCGTACACGTCGAGGTCGGAGCGCTCGGCCAGGTCCTCGGGCGCCACGTGGCGGTAGTAGGCCCGGAGCAGGCCGTCGACCTCGTCGTGGGGCGGGCCGCCCGTCCCTTTCCTGGCCTTGGCCAGGTCGATCGCCTTGGCCAGGAGCTCGGCCTTGTCCAGATCCTGCGTCGCCGTTGACACCCTCCGACAGTAGGACCTGGCGCAGGACCCCACAACAGGGCCCTCGCGGGCCTGCGTCAGAGGTCGCTGCGCAGCTCCCACAGGACCGGGAAGTAGCGCAGCGGCAGCCGGGTGCGGAGGTACGCCGAGCCGCTCGACCCCCCGGTGCCGGACTTGGTGCCGATCATCCGCTCCACCATCACGATGTGCCGGGCGCGCCAGCTCGCGGCGAGTTCGTCGTGGGTCAGCAACGCCTCCGAGAGCGCCCACACGGCGGCGTACTCCGAACGATCGTGCGCGACGGTGCGCATCGACTCCGAGACCTCCGCGTCGGTGTCCGCCGGCAGGTCGTTGGCCCGCAGCACATCGACGAACGCGTCCCACAGGGTCGGCTCCTCGAGCCGCGCGGTCAACCGCCGCTTCTCGTCGTCGGTGAGGCCGCGGAACCGCTCGACGTACGACGCATCCTTCGCGCCCGAGGCGAACTCGAGCTCGCGGAACTGCACGGACTGGAAGCCGCTGGCCGGCGCCAACCGCTGACGGAACTGCAGGAAGTCCTGCGGGGTCATCGTCTCGAGCACATCCACCTGCTGCACCAGGATCCGTTCGATCACCGCGACCCGACCGAGCAGGTGCTGGGCCCACCACAACTTGCCGCTGGTCATCGCCTCGCGCGCTGCGCCGACCTCGTGGAGCAGCTGCTTGAACCACAGCTCGTAGACCTGGTGGATGGTGATGAACAGGAGCTCGTCGTGGGCGTCGGACTCGAGGTGCTGCGAGTCGAGGAGCTGCGGCAGCCGCAGGTAGCTGCCGTACGTCAGCTGTGCGCCCTGCTCCCCGAAGGACACGAACGTGTCGGGCGTCTGGGTCATGGCACGACCGTAGTCCCCCGGCGACGGCCCCAACCGGCCGCTCTGCGGGCATGATGTGGGCCATGAAGTTCCGACACGAGCTCGTGTACGACGCACCGCCCTCGGCCGTCTTCGAGATGCTGGCCGACCCGGCGTTCCGCGCGGCGGCCGGTGCCGCCCAGGACGTCATCTCAGCCGACGTGGCGATCGAGCGGACCGGCAACGCGTTCTCGCTCGTCATCGATCAGCTGCAGAAGACGACCGACCTGCCCAGCTTCGCGCGGGCCTTCGCCGGCGACTCCTCCCGGGCGATCCAGCGTGAGGAGTGGGCCGACACGACCGGCGGCACCCTCGCGATCGAGACTCCCGGCAAGCCCACCGAGGTGAAGGGCACCATCACGTTGCGGCCCGAGGGATCCGGCACCCGCGAGATCGTCGAGCTCGACGTGAAGATGAAGGTGCCGCTGATCGGCGGCAAGCTGGAGAAGCTGATGGCCGAGAAGATCGCGGCCGGGATGGACCTCGAACACGGTGTCGGCACCAGCTACCTCGCCGGGAAGGGCTGACGTGAGCCGTCACCTCAGGCACGAGATGACGTACGACGCTCCGCTCGCCGACGTCTGGGCGATGCTGGCTGACCCGGCCTTCCGCGAGGAGGTCTGCGACTTCCAGCACGTCATCCGGCACGACGTGACCGTCGAGCCCAGGGGCGAGGGCATGCGGGTGAAGATCGACCAGTTCCACGCGGCCAGCGGGATCCCGTCCTTCGCCAAGAAGTTCGTGGGCGACGAGATCAACATCGTGCAGACGGAGAACTGGTCGACCCACACCGGTGGCGACATCCATGTCGAGATCCCGGGCAAGCCGGGCGACATGACCGGCACCGCCCGGCTACGCGAGTCCGGTGGTGTCACCACCGAGACCGTGGACTTCACCATCAAGGTCGGCATCCCGCTCGTCGGCGGCAAGATCGAGGGGCTGATCTCCGACCTGCTCCTCAAGGCGCTGCGGGCCGAGCAGAAGGTCGGCCGCGACTACCTCTCCCGCTGACGTTCGCTGGTCGAGGAAGGCGCGGTGCCGTCGTCCTCGCGACGGTCCTGGCGACGACGTACGACGATGACGACACCGAGCAGCACGAAGGGACCGAACGCCAGCAGCAGCGTGAGCGCCTTCTCGTGCGGGTGCAGGGCACCCATGTGCCAGGCGCTGACGAGCGCGGACATCAGGAGCAGGTGCACGGCCCTCAGCCCATGAACGGGTAGCGGTAGTCCGTCGGCGGCACGAACGTCTCCTTGATCGAGCGCGGCGACGTCCAGCGCAGCAGGTTCACCGCGGCCCCCGCCTTGTCGTTGGTGCCGCTGGCCCGCCCGCCGCCGAACGGCTGCTGACCGACCACGGCGCCGGTCGGCTTGTCGTTGACGTAGAAGTTGCCGGCCGCGAAGCGCAGCTCCTCGCTCGCCCAGGCGATCGCGTAGCGGTCCTGAGCGATGACGGCACCGGTCAGCGCGTACGGCGCGATGCCCTCGAGCTGGCGGACCACCTTCTCGAAGTCGTCGTCCTCGTAGACGTGCAGGACCAGGATCGGGCCGAAGTACTCGGTCGAGAACATCTGGTCCGTCGGGTCGGTCGACTGCACGACCGTCGGCCGCACGAAGTAGCCGACCTTGTCGTCGACCTGCCCGCCGGCAATCACCTCGAGGTTCTTGTGCCGCTTGGCCCTCGCGATCGCCGCCTTGTGCTTGGCGAACGCGCGGTCGTCGATGACCGCACCCATGAAGTGGGAGAAGTCCGTGACGTCGCCCATCGAGATCGCCTCGACCTCGGCGAGGAACGAGTCGCGCATCTTCTTCCACACCGACTTCGCGACGTAGGCCCGTGACGCGGCCGAGCACTTCTGGCCCTGGTACTCGAACGAGCCCCGGATCAGCGCCACCCGGACCACGTCGGGGTCGGCCGACGGATGTGCGACCACGAAGTCCTTGCCCCCGGTCTCCCCCACGATGCGCGGGTAGGAGCGGTACGACGTGATGTTCTCGCCGACGCTGCGCCACAGGTGCTGGAACGTCGGGGTCGACCCGGTGAAGTGGATCCCCGCCAGGTCGGGGTGCGCCATCGTGACCTTCGAGACGTCGATGCCGTCTCCGGGCAGCATGTTGATGACGCCGGGCGGCATGCCGGCCTCCTCGAGGAGCTCCATCGTCAACGAGGCAGCGAGCTGCTGGGTCGGCGACGGCTTCCAGATCACGGTGTTGCCCATCAGGGCCGGCGCCGTCGGGAGGTTGCCGGCGATCGCGGTGAAGTTGAACGGCGTGATCGCGTAGACGAAGCCCTCGAGCGGTCGGTGGTCGGTGCGGTTCCAGATGCCGGGGCTGTTCGCGATGGGCTGGTCGGTGAGGATCTGCTTGGCGTAGTGGACGTTGTAGCGCCAGAAGTCGATCAGCTCACAGGCACTGTCGATCTCGGCCTGGTACGCCGTCTTGGACTGGCCCAGCATGGTCGCGGCGTTGATCCGCTGCCGCCACGGGCCGGCCAGCAGGTCGGCCGCCTTGAGCAGGATCGCGCAGCGCTCGTCGAAGTCGAGGCCCCGCCAGGCGGGTGCCGCGTCCTGGGCGGCCTTGACGGCGGCCCGGGCGTCGGCCTGGGTGGCGTTCTTCAGGACCCCGAGCACGTGCTGGTGGTCGTGCGGCTGGACGACCTTGATCTCGGCGCCCCCGCCGGTCCTCCGGCGACCACCGATGTGGGCCCGGAGGTCCTTCTGGGTGCGTTCGAGCTTCTCGATCTCCACGACCAGGGCGGCCCGTTCGGGGCTGCCCGGTGCATAGGTCAGGTTCGGCTCGTTGATGGGAGCCGGTGGTGTGGTCACTGCGTCCATATCGCGATGTTGTCACGTCCCCGCCGTCGCAGACCAACCCGCGTCGGCTACGTCAGGTGCGCGATCTCCTGTGTTGCGAACCACGCCAGGTCGTCGTCCTCGTCGGCGTCGTCAACCAGGTCGACGTGGGCGGCCGCGACGTTCTTCCAGGGCACATCCGCGGTCACCTCGACCAGCGTCGGGTCGTCCCCCGCAACCGGCACCACCGAGGGCACGTCGGCGGCGATGACACAGCGCCTCGGGGCGTCGCCGCCACTGCGCAGGGCGACGGATCCGGCGGCGGCGGCCATCAGCGCGGCGTACTCCCACGACTCCTCGTCACCGTCGGCCCAGTCGGACCTCAACTCGTCGGTGACGGCGTGCGCGCGAAACGGCCCGTCGAGCCGGCCCTCCGCCACCAGCCGCACGAGGAGGGCGGACGTCGCGGGGATGTAGACACGCGACGTCACGGTTTCGGCGCCGGCTTCCGGGGGGACTTCCGGCGCCCGCGTGGCACCTGTGGTCGCGCCCCGGTGACAGTGTCGAGCAGCTCCACGAGGGCCTCGCTGATGCAGGTGCCGAACAGGTCGGCGTCCGGCAGCAGGTCCCGGTCGGCGGTGATGCCGTAGAAGACGTCGCCGTTGTACGACGTCACGCCGATCGCGAGGGCATGGCCGGGCAGCAGCGGGTGGACCGGGTAGGTGCCGACCATCTTGGCGCCGGCGGCGTACAACGGTTCCTGGGGCCCCGGCACGTTGACGACGCTGACCTGGAAGCCGCGCCGAGCCTCCGCGGCGGCCACCCGGGACCCGATCGCGTGGAACGTCGCCGGCGCGAACCCGGCGATTCCGGCCAACCGGTCGGCGGCGACTCCCCGGCCGTCCTGCTTGTGCTTGTCGAAGGAGTACGACACCTGGTGCAGGCGCACGACCGGGCTGGCCTCTCCGATCGGCAGGTCGACGAAGTGCGCGGCGATCTGGGTGCCGAGCGATGTCGCCTCGAGCTCGCGGTCGATGACGGACACCGGCACGACGGCGCGGATCTGCCGGAGCCCACCCATCGACTCGGCCCGCGTCATCAGCCAACCCCGGAGACCCCCGGCGATCGTGGCCAGGATGACGTCGTTCACGGTGCCGTCGTGCACGTCGCGGATCTTGCGGTAGTCGGCGAGCTGGGTGCGCACGACGACCACGCGACGTTGCTGGGACAGCACGCCGGAGATCGGGGTCTCCCGTTCGGGGCGTCGCCCGGCGAGGCCGTTGACGATCCGGGTCGTCTGCTTGGCGGCGTTGCCGGTCGTACGCAGGACGGTGCCGCCGTTCGCGCGGAGGGTGTCGACGACGGTCTCCGGCTCGCCGAAGGACTCCCTGACGGCCCCGACGAGCAGCGACGTCGGAGACGGGCGGCGGCGAGGGTGCCACTCGTCACCGCCGAGCGACTTCGTCTCGCGGTTGACGTCGAGGAGGAGCTGACCGAGGTCGACGGTCTCCACGCCGTCGACCAGCACCTGGTGGGTCTTGTAGAGCAGCGCCACCTTGCCCTCGCTCAGCCCCTCGACGAAGTAGATCTCCCAGAGGGGGCGGCTGCGGTCCAGCGGGCGCGAGACGATGCGGGCCACCAGCTCCCGGAGCTGGTCGAGGCTGCCCGGCCGGGGCAGGGCTGAGCGGCGTACGTGGTAGCCGAGGTCGAAGTCCTCGTCGTCGACCCACACCGGGTTCGCGAGCCGTCCGGGCACCGACTGGATGCGCTGCCGGTAGCGCGGCACGAAGGAGATCTGGTCCCGGACCAGCTCGACGAAGTGGTCGTAGTCGAAGTCCGACCCACTGGTGTCGAAGATCTCGACGGTCGCGTTGTGCATCGGAGTCGACGGGGTCTCCTCGGCAAGGAAGGCGAGGTCCCGCGGCCGGAGCCGGTCGCTCATCTCGTCGCCTTTCATCCGGTGACCCGGGCCCCGAGGCACCCGACCTTGTTCAACGTGGGATTCTGGCAGAGGTCTCCTCGCTCGGAGGGGACCATCCAGACTGACTCGCCCACCGGTTTCCACCATGGTGCTGCCAGTCAACACCAGTGGCTCACCCGCCCCGAACGACAGGATTCACCCAGATGCGCCGCATGATCGCAACCGCCGCGGTCCTCGCCTGCACCCTCGCCCTGGCCACCGCGTGCGGTGGCGACACGAAGTCCCCCGACACCGGCTCGACGGGAACGAAGTCGATCACGGTCACGGTCACGGGGGACTCGGTCACCCCGAACGGTGACCGCGTGCAGGTGGCGGTGGGCCAGAAGATCGACCTGGTCGTGACGGCCGACGCCCCGGGTGAGATCCACGTCCACTCGAGCCCCGAGCAGGAGTTCCAGTACAAGGCGGGCACCGAAACGCTCCACCTGGACCCCATCGACAAGCCGAGCATCGTCGACGTCGAGTCGCACACGCTCGAGAAGACCATCGTCCAGCTCGAAGCCCGCTGAGGTGTCCCCGGACGGCATCACGCTCGCCCACGGCATAGGCGGCGCCAAGGACCTGCCGATCTCGCCCGGGCTGGCCATCGCCGGAGCGGTCGCCGCGCTGACCGTTTCGTTCACGGTCCTGGCGGTCGCCTGGCGCTCCCCCCGCTACGACGCCGCGACCAGCGGACGACCGGCGCCTCGCACGGTGTCCGCCATCGTCGACTCGACGGCTTTCGCGGTGGCACTGCGCACGTTCGGCTTCGCGCTGTTCGCCTACGTCGCCATGGCCGCCGTGTTCGGCAAGGACCTGCTCATCAACCCGATCTTCGGGGTCTTCTACGTGTGGTGGTGGGTGGGGCTCGTCCCGGTCTCGTTCCTCTTCGGCCCGGTGTGGAAGGCGATCAGCCCCGTCCGGACGATCAACCAGGCCTTCGCCAAGCTGTCGCGCAGCGACCCGGACCGGGGCGTGTTCGTCTACCCGGAGCGGCTCGGGCACTGGCCGGCCGCGGTTGGCCTGTTCGCGTTCGTCTGGCTCGAGCTCGTCTATCCCTACGGGACCGAGCTGGGGCCGGTGCGGCTCTGGTGTGCGGTGTACGTCGCCGCGATGCTGCTCGGCGGCGCCCTGTTCGGGAACACCTTCTACGAACGTGCCGACCCGTTCGAGGTCTTCTCGAGCCTCGTGGGGCGGATGTCGATCTGGGGACGCCGTGGCGGCCGGCTGGTGATCCGCAGCCCGCTCGCCAACCTGGACAGCGTCGAGGTGCGTCCGGGACTGGTGGCGGTGATGGCCGTGCTGTTCGGGAGCACGGCGTTCGACTCGTTCCGCGACTCGACCAACTGGGTGAAGTTCGTCCAGTCCACGAACATGTCCACCGAGCTGCTCAACAACCTGGCGCTGCTGGGGTTCTGCGTCGGCGTCGGCCTGATCTTCGCGACCGGCTGCGTCCTCACCGGGGTGGGGGTCGAGCAGCGGCGGAGCGAGCTGCCCAACCAGTTCGCGCACTCGATCGTGCCGATCATTGTGGGCTACTTCGTGGCGCACTACCTGAGCTACTTCGTCGAGGTCGGCCAAACGACGCTGATGCTGATGAGCGACCCGTTGAGCAACGGCAGCAACTGGCTGGGCACCGGCAACCTGGAGGTCAACTACTGGCTGTCCTACCACCCGCACCTGCTGGCGAACACGAAGGTGGTCGCGGTCGTGCTCGGCCATGTGCTTGCCGTCGTTGCCGCGCATGACCGAGCCGTACGCCTGCTGCCGAAGCGACACCAGCTCACCGGTCAGCTCCCGCTGCTGGTGGCGATGGTGGCCTTCACGGTCGGCGGGCTCTACCTCTTGTTCGCTGCCTGACCGCAGTCGCGGGCACCGTGCGCGCCGGCACGAGCGCGTCGACCACGGTGGAGACCGCCCGCACCAGGACGGAGTCGCCGGACTCCAGGAGCGTCCGACCCGTCACGACGGCGCGGTCGACCGCGGGCCGGTCGTCGGGCAGGAAGTGCAGCCCCGCCAGACGGGTGAAGCCGGAGACCATGCCCGCGATGTCCTGCTCCGACCAGCCGAGCGTCGGCCGCATCCGGTTGACCACGACGTGTACGGGCCGCCCGTCCGTGTTGTCGCGCAGCTCGACCAGGGCCCGGGCCAACCGGGACAGGCCCACCGGGTCGGCGCTGCCCACGACCACGAGGTCGTCGGCGACCTCGATCGCCGCGAGCGTCATCTGGTTGCGGCCCGGCCGCGAGCCGTGACCGGAGCCGGAGTCCTCCTCGAGGCTGAAGCCGGTGTCGACGACGACCTGGCCGTGGTCACGTGCCACCTCCAGCAGGTGCTCGACCAACCCCTGCCGCAGCTCCACCCAGCGGTCGGCACGCGGCAGCCCGGTGACCACGCTCAGCCGGGCATCGATCCCGCGCTGCACGGACGCGAACCGTTCGGCCAGCACCCCGCTGGCGGCGAGCCGGGCGGCGGACAACAGCCCGGACACCTCGTCGAGGATGCCGAGCTGCTGGGCCACGGTGCCGCCGTACGGGTCGGCGTCCACCAGGATCGTGCGCAGCTGCCGACGGGCGAGCTCCGCGGCGATGCCGGCCGCGACCGTGGTGCGCCCGGGCGCACCGGCCGGGCCCCAGACGGCGATCACCCGCCCACCTGGGACGGGTGGGCCGGGTGGCACGGGAGCACCCGGCTGCGCGGGCACGCGGGGAACGGTCGGCAGCTCCTCGTCGTCCGCGCTGACCACGTCGGGCAGCCGTGCCAGCTCGGTGTCGGGGACCAGCGACCGGATGCCGATGCGGGTCGCCCTCAGCCGCGCCGCGTCGGCTCCCACGTCGGCCGGCACGATCGCCACCGGGCGGACCCCGTGGCGGCGCAGGTGCTCGACCGCGGCGACGTCGAGGGCCGGCGAGTCCAGCCCCAGCACCGCAATGTCGGCCTGGCCGGCCGTGGCCGCCGCGAGCAGGTCGTCGATGTCCACGCACCGCTTGAGCACCACCACGTCCGGATCGGAGCCGAGCACGGACAGCACCGGGGACTCCCAGGCGGCGCCGGAGGCCACGATGAGGACGATCGCCACGGCGGCCGTCAGCCCCGCCGTACGACGGTGATCACGGGGCTGTCCGTCGTGCCCAGCAGTGCGAAGAACCGACGGGCGTCCTTCTCGGCCACGGCGAGCACGAGCTGACGCTTGCCACTGGT
>JAOPXM010000234.1 GCA_025965125.1 Nocardioides sp. | reverse complement strand
ACCCGATCCTGGTCACGGAGTTCTCGGTCGTCTTCTCGGCGGTTGCGCTGCCGCTGACCTACTTCCCGATCCTGGTCGTCGCCAATGACCCTGACTACCTGGGTGCGCAGGTCAACGGCCGGTTGGCCAACGTGCTCGGGTCGATCTACCTGGTGCTCGTCTGCGTCGCCGCCGCGGTGGCGATCCCGCTGATGATCGTGACGAAAATGGGCCAATGACCGACCGAAGCAACCAGACCAGCAGCAAGCACCCGGAGGACCGCCTCGACGGGGCGATAGACGGTGCCCTCCACCTGCTCGACCGCCAGGTCATCGACAGCGAGGGCGGCCTGTGCGGCAAGGTGGACGATGTCGAGCTCACCGACGAGAGGGACGGCCTCGAGATCACCGGTCTCCTCACGGGCGCTGCCGCCCTGCTCCCCCGGATCGGCGGCGCCGTGGCCCATCACTGGCGCGAGCTGAAGCCGGCCGAGCCGCTGCGAGCGAGACCGTGGCGCATCGACATGTCGGACGTCGACCATCTCGACAGCGCGGTGCACCTCTCGGTCCCGCGGGCCGGTGCCCTGCGCAAGGACAGGGACGGTCTCCGGTTGAGCAACCTCACGGGCATGGACGTGCTCGGCCCCGACGGGACCCGGCTGGGGCGGGTGCTCGACGTCCGGTTCCGGCCCGGCGGGGACCGACGCCTCGTGCTGCGGTCACTGATCGTCGGCCGCGGCCGACCGGGGTCCCTCCTCGGGTACGACCGGCGCGGCGACCAAGGGCCCTGGCTGGTGCGCACCGTGGTGCGCCGGCTCCACCGGCACACGGTGATCGCGCTCGCCACCCAGGCGCGGATCGACTGGGAAGGCAAGACCGTGAAGCTTGACCAGGTCCCCCACGACAGCCCGGGGCCCGCCTTCGACTGAGAGTCAAAGCCGCATCTACGTCGATATCCGGCCCAAAGTTCCGCTTCTGCGGCATAATCGCCTCGTGACCAGCTACCGAATTGCGGAAGCGGCCGCCCTGCTTGGTGTCAGTGACGACACCCTGCGCCGCTGGGCCGAGGCCGGCCGGGTCGAGTCCGAGACCGTGGCCGGCCGCACGGCGATTGCCGGACCCGACCTCGCGCGGTTGGCCGAGTCGCTGGCAGACCATCCCGACCGGGACCGCACCAGGGCGTCGGCAGTCAGCGCTCGCAACCGGCTGGCCGGGATCGTCACCAAGGTCACGAAGGACACGGTGATGGCCCAGGTCGAGATGATCTGCGGCCCCTACCGGATGGTCTCGCTGATGAGCTCGGAGGCGGCCGATGAGCTCGGCCTCGAGCCGGGCGTGCGGGCCATCGCTTCCGTCAAGTCCACCAACGTCGTCGTGGAGCGTCCCTGAATGTTGCTCAAGAAGACCGTCAGCCTGGCCGTGCTCGCACTCGTGCTGCCGCTCGCCGGGTGTGGAGGTGACGACGAGGGCGGCCACGCCACGATCACCGTGTTGGCGGCGGCGTCCCTGACCGGCGCGTTCACCGAGCTCGCGGACCAGTTCCAGAAGGACCACGAGGGTGTGACCGTGAAGCTGGCCTTCGACTCCTCGGCGACGCTGGCTCAGCAGGCCGTCGACGGCGCCCCGGCCGATGTGCTGGCGACCGCCGACACGGCCACGATGGACAGCGCCACCGCGGCGCTCGACGGCGACTCCGAGCTCTTCGCCACGAACACCATGGTGCTGGTCACGCCGACTGACAACCCAGCGGGGATCACCGGGTTCGACGACATCGTTGCCGGCGACGTCACCTACGTCGTGTGCGTCGACACCGCTCCCTGCGGCAAGGTCGCAGCGGCGCTCTTGGCGGACAACACCGTTCAGACGGCGCCTGCCAGTCTCGAGGTCGACGTCAAGGCGGTGCTGGCCAAGGTCACCAGCGGGGAGGCAGATGCCGGCATCGTCTACGCAACAGACGCAGTGGCCGCTGGCGACGCCGTTCAGAGGTTCGAGATCCCGCACGCCGCCGACGAGGTCACCAGCTATCCCATTGCTGCGCTGAAGCAGTCGGGCGACGCTGCCCTGGCCCAGCAGTTCGTCGACCTCGTGCTCTCGACCGCGGGGCAGCAGGTCCTGGCGGACGCCGGCTTCGGAAAGCCGTGACCGACACGGACGGGCGGACGCTGGGCAGGCCACCGCTGTCGCTCGTCATCCCGGGCGCGCTCGCGGCGGCCCTGCTCGTCCTGCCGCTGGTCACGCTGGTGCTGGACACGCCCTGGCGCAACTTCTTCGACGAGCTCGGGTCCACAGTCGTGCTGGACGCTCTCGGCATCACGGCCATCGCCTCGGGAGTCACCGTGGTCGCCTGTGTGCTGCTCGGCACTCCGCTGGCCTGGCTGCTCGCCCGGGTCGAGTTCCCGGGCCGGGCGGTGCTGCGCGCGGCGGTCACCGTGCCTCTGGTCCTGCCGCCCGTGGTCGCCGGCGTCGCCCTGGTCACCGCACTGGGCCGAAACGGCCTGATCGGATCTGTCCTGCGCGACGCGACCGGGATCACGCTGCCCTACACGATCACGGCCGTCGTCACCGCCCACACCTTCGTCTCGATGCCGTTCTACGTGCTCAGCGTCGAGGGCGCCCTGCGCGCCTCCGGTGACAAGTACGACGTCGTGGCCGCCACCCTCGGGGCGACCCGCTGGACGACGTTCCGACGGGTCACGCTGCCTCTGGCCATGCCAGGGCTGGTGGCCGGCGCGGCGCTTGCGTGGGCTCGTTCCCTCGGGGAGTTCGGCGCGACGATCACGTTCGCCGGCAACTACCCGGGCACGACCCAGACGATGCCGTCGCTGATCTACACCACGCTGCAGTCGCGCCCCGAGGTGGCACGGACGCTGAGCATGATCCTGCTGGTCGTCTCGATCGCGATCCTGGCCGCCCTCCGCAACCGCTGGCTCACCACGCCATGAGGGGTCTGTCGGCAGACGTTCGAGTCGACGGCCGGCTGGAGGCTGAGCTCACGACCGAGCCGGGAGCAGTCGTCGCCGTCATCGGGCCGAACGGCGCCGGCAAGACCACCCTGCTGCGGGCCCTGGCCGGGCTGGTGTCGATGACCGGCTCCGTCGAGGTGGACGGTGTGAGCTGGACCAGGCCGGCCCGGCTGGTGCGGGACCGCAACGTCGGCCTCGTGTTCCAGGATCAGCTGCTCTTTCCGCATCTGACGGCCGTCGACAACGTGGCGTTCGGGCTCCGCTCCCGGGGCGTGGCCGGGGCCGAGGCCGAGACCACCGCCCGGGACTGGCTGACACGCTTCGCTGTAGCCGAGCTCGCCGATCGAAAGCCCGGTCAGCTGTCGGGAGGACAGGCCCAGCGCGTGGCCATCGCCCGGGCCCTGGCTCCGGCACCCTCACTGCTGCTCCTCGACGAGCCGTTCGCCGGGCTCGACGTAGGGGTCGCCACCGCGCTGCGGATCGAGCTGGCCCGGCACCTGGCGTCGTACGACGGGATCACGCTGCTGGTCACCCACGACGCCCTGGACGCCCTGACCCTCGCCGACACGGTGCTGGTCATCGACGACGGGCGGGTGGCCCAGTACGGCACCCCCCAGAACGTCGCAGCCCGGCCGCGGACCGACCACGTGGCGCGGCTGGTGGGTCTCAACGTGATCCGAGAGCACGACCGGTTCCGCTCCTTCAGCCCGAGCGCCGTCACCGTGTCCCTGGCGCGTCCCGAAGGCTCGGCCCGCAACCAGTGGCACGGGACGGTGCTCAGTGCGGTGACCCACGGCGACGCCGTGCGTCTGCTTGTCGATGCCGGTCCCCAGCTGATCGCCGACGTCACGCCCGGGGCAACCGTCGAACTCGGGCTCGTCCCTGGTCGTGAGGTGTGGGTCTCGGTGAAGGAGACCGCCATCAGCACCTACGCGTGACCGGTGAACCCGCGAGTAGGACCACCCGAAGGGGGGTACCGCGGGAGGATGAGACGCAGGTTCTGGGCAGACGTGGATAGGGTGCGCCCGTGCAGGAAAGAGCCTTCTCGTCCGAGTTCGACCCCACCATCGGCACCTTGCGCATCAGCGGGGTCATCGACGAGGCTGCTGGAGATAGCCTCCGTGAGGCGCTCCGTGTTGGCTCAGGCGACTTCTCCCGCGACCTCGTTGTTGACCTCAATGACGTCGACTTCCTGCCGAGCATGGCGGTGGGGGTGCTCGCGACCGCCCGCAACACGGCCGAGGACGCTGGCTTTCGCCTCGAGCTGGTCGCCCAGGACGGGACGCTTGCCCAACGTGTCCTGCAGGTGTGCGCCATGCCGTACCGCGCTTCCTGACCAAGGGGGGTGAGGATGTCCGAGGACTCAACACGACCGAGGCGCGTCACCCTCGCCCTGCCGCTCGGACCATTGGCGGCCCGCAGCGCACGCCGGGTGCTCACCGAGTTCCTCGTCGCGGCGAAGGTCCCCGCCGACGTCATCCGCGACGCCGCCCTGGTGCTCAGCGAGCTGGTGACCAACAGCGTCGACCATGGTCGCGGAGACAACAAGAACGAGATCGAGGTGTCCTGGCAGCTCGATGCGAACCGGCTGCGGCTCAGCGTCCGCGACTCCGGTGGTGGCGGAGTTCCGGTGCTGAAGCGGGTCGATGCGCGGGCGGCACGTGGTCGCGGGCTGGCCCTCGTTGCGGACCTCTCGTCGGCCTGGTCCGTCGACCAGGCGCACGGCACCCGGGTCACGGCCGACCTGGCCATGGCGTGATCGCGGGCCGCGGGTGCCACCGAAGCTGCGGCGCCTGGCTGGATAACATGCGCGTATGAGTGTCACGCGGCGGCACCACGTGATCGTGAGCGGTCCCGAAGACGCTCAGCCCATGGTGTTCGCACACGGCTTCGGCTGCGACCAGAGCATGTGGCGGCTCGTCGCGCCAACGTTCGAGGCCACGCACCGGGTGGTCCTCTTCGACCTCGTCGGTTCGGGCAAGTCCGATCTCGCAGCCTACGATCCCGCCCGCTACGACCGCCTCGACCAGCACGCAGCGGACCTCATCGAGCTGTGTCGCGAGCTCGGGCTCGACAACGTGATCTTTGTGGGCCACTCGGTCTCGGCGATGATCGGCGTGCTGGCCCAGATCGCTGCTCCCGACCTGTTCGACAAGCTGGTGCTGGTCGGCCCGTCGGCGTGCTACATCGACGACGGCGCGTACGTCGGCGGCTTCTCGAGCTCCGACATCGACGATCTGCTGGAGCTCATGGACAGCAACCACCTCGGTTGGCAGAGCTCCCTCGCCTCCGTCGTCATGGGCACCCCCGAGCGTCCCGAGCTCGAGGGTGAGCTCGAGGCCAGCTTCTGCCGCACCCGCCCCGACATCGCACGCCAGTTCGCGGGCGTGACCTTCTTGAGCGACAACCGGTCGGACCTGGCGCGGGTGACCGTGCCCGCCCTGGTGATCCAGACCCGCAACGACGCCATCGCACCCGTGAGCGCAGGTGAGTTCGTCCGCGACTCGATCCCGGCGACGACGTACGCCCTCATCGATGCCTCGGGCCACTGCCCGCAGCTCAGTGCGCCGGAGCCCACGACCGCCGCCATCGAGGCGTTCCTCCGATCGTGAAGCTAGATCCGGCTCAACTCTTCGACGACGCACCCTGCGGGTACGTCGTGTTCAGCCGCGACGGACTCATCATCGAGGCCAACGCCGCCTTCCTGAGGCTCGTCGACCTCCCCCGGGACCAGGTCGTCCTCGCTCGCACGTTCTCCAGCCTGGTCTCTACGGGCGGACGCATCTTCTTCGACACCCACCTGATGCCCATGCTGGACCTCAGCGGTCGGGTCTCCGAGGTGGCACTCGAGCTCATTGGGCCGCGGCAGGAGCGCATCCCCGTCCTGGTCACGGCAAATCTCTTCGAGCCGCCCGAGCCGGGTGGCCCACTCGTTCGTGCCATCGTCTTCGTCGCCAGGGACCGCCGCAGGTACGAGACAGAGCTGCTTCGCGCGAAGCGGATCGCCGAGGAGGCCCGCGCCCACGCGGACGCCCTGGCCGAGACCCTCCAACAGACCCTGATCCCCCCCACTCCTCCTACCATCGAGGGTCTGGTGGTGGCTGCGGCATACCGACCGGCCGGCGACGGCCAGGAGGTGGGTGGCGACTTCTACGACGTCTTCCAGGTGGGTCCGGAAGCTTGGATGGTCGTGCTGGGTGACGTGTGTGGCAAGGGCGTCCAGGCTGCGACCGTCACCTCCTTCGTGCGCCACACGGTGCGCGCGTTGGCGATGCAGCTCACGGATCCCGCGGAGCTGCTCAGCCACCTCGACACCGCGCTCTCGGAGCATCCCACCGACCGCTTCGTCACGCTCGTGGCCCTGCGGCTCGAGCGTGGAGAGACGCACTGGCTCCTCGACGGGAGCGCGGGCGGCCATCCGCTTCCCCTGCTCCGCACTGCTCGGGGTGAGGTGAGCGAGCTCGGATTGCCCGGCCCGCTCATCGGCGTACTTCGCAACGTCGTCTTCACGTCGTTTCGGCACGTGCTCGAACCCGGCGAGACGCTCACGATGTACACCGACGGTGTGACGGAGGCCCGCCGGGAAGGTGAGCTCTACGGCGCCGAGCGACTGATCGATCTTCTCGCGCGCTCGGACTCCGACCCGCACTCGATGACTGCGGCGATCGTGGACGAGGTCCTGGAATTCCAGGACGGAAACCCTCGAGACGACATAGCGATCGTGACCGTCGCGGCCCGGGGCGACTGATGCAACGAGTGCTCGTCGCCTGACCTCAGGCCGTGACGTAGGGAAGTCGGGCGAGGTCGAGCACGTGCTGGGCCGGTGACCCGATCGGCGCCAGCAACCGGATGGACACCTCGGGCCTGGTCAGCTGCTCGACCAGCACCTGGACGCCTGCGCTGGCCAGGATCGACACCTCGGACAGGTCGACGAGCACATCGGTGGTGCCGCCCCGGGTGACGTGGGCAAGGCTGCTGCGCAGGTCGGAGACGGACCACTGGTCGAGAGCACCGGTGAGCGCGAGCCGAGCATCCCCGAACGTGACCTGCAACCGCCCACCGCGGCTGGCGCGGTCCGGGTCTGCTTCGCCCGAGACGCTGAGGAACTCAGGGGCGACCGACGGGCGATGACGCAGCCGCGCACGGGTGCCCAGCGGGTGGCGCTCAACCGTCAGCTCGTCCGCGAGCCCCTGTGCCATGGCCAGGCCGCGGCCGCGGCGCCCTTCGGCGTCCGGGGAGCGCCACCGGCCCTGGTCCTCGACCTCGACCTCGATGATGCCGTCGGCAGCCAGGCTGGACCGCACCCGCACGGACTCCCGCTCCGGAGCCGCCCGGCCGGCGTAGGCATGCTCGACCGCGTTTGTCACGAGCTCTCCAACTGCGTGCTGCAACGCGATCGTGTCCATCGCACCCACGCGAAGGGAGTCGAGCCACTCACCCAGTCGGGACCGAACTTCTCGCACCGAGGCCAGCTCGGCGGTCAGTCCGAGGTCCATCGGCGCGATCGCCGGCACCCGCTGTGCGGCCAGCACCGCAATGTCGTCGTCAAAGCCCGAGATCCGGGTCAGGATCTCTACGACCCGACGGCACACCCGCTCGACCAACTGCTCCCTGGCGGCGGCCGGGCGGCCCGCCAGCCTGGACTCCTGCACCACCTGGAGCAGCTCAACGGTGTTCTCGGACGGCGAGCGTCCGGGCCGCTCGACGAGCCCGTCGGTGTAGAGGACGAGCACGTCACCCACCGCCAGCACGTGCTCGGCGACTCTTACGGGCAGGCCCGAGCCCAGCGGACCGCTGCCGCTCGCCGGGAGGTACGCCGCTCGGCCCGACGACCCGACCACGAGTGGGGGCGGGTGACCCGCCGTGCAGTAGGACATCGCACCGGTCGCCGGATCCAGCGCCACGGCGCACACCGACGTCGAGTGCGCATCCGGCATCCTTCGGGCCCGACGATCCAGCTGCTCGACGGCGGCGACCAGGTCGACACCGTTGCTCAACGACTCCTCCAGGACGGTGCGCAGCTGACCCATGGCCACCGCCGCGCCCGGGCCCTGCCCTGCCACGTCACCGACGACGAGCCCCACGCGTCCGTCGGGCAGCGGAATCGCGTCGAACCAGTCACCCCCGGCAGGAGGACCGGACCCTCCCAGGAGGTAGCGCGCGGCCACCTCGAGCCCCGGCAGGATCGGCAACGTCGGCGGCAGCAGAGCGTCCTGCAGCAGGGTGACCAGGTCGTCCTCCTGCAGTCGGTCGTCGCTCGAGAGCGCCCTGACGTCCAGACTCACCCCCACCGCGTCGGTCACGTCGACCAGGGCGCTGACGACCCCCTGCACCGAGCCGTCGCGCGTCAGGAACGGCGACATCGTGAAGTCCACGTAGAGCTCCGTGTCGGCGCCGTTGGCGTCCTGTGTCTCGAGCCGCCACTCGTGGCCGACGTACGCCCTCCCTGTCGCGTTGACCTCGTGCAGCCGCTCGATGAACTGCTGGCCGGCGAACCGGCGAAACGCCTCCTCGGCCGGCAGCCCGACCCCCTCACCGAAGACCGCCCGCGCGGCCCCGTTCAGAGCGCGCACGACGAGACCGGCACCCACGCAGAGCACCAGCATCGTGGGAGCCTGGTCGAAGGCGGCGAGGACCGCGTCATCGTCGCCCGAGTCGTGGCGGTCTGCCGTCAAGTGGGGGGCCTCCGAACGTGAGGTGTGCGCACACCACCGAGGTGCACGTCCCGTCACTGGAGCCGGTACCCACCGCGGCCGGACAAAAACACCGGAGGCAGCCGAGCCGCGCAGCGGGCGCGGGTATTGTCCGCTGGAGCCCGGGCAACCAGGTCGACGAGCACAGGGGTCGACGAGCACAGAGAGGGAGGGCAGGGATGCGACGGAGCCTCGTGGCTCTTGTTGTTGTTGCCGGCCTGGCCCTTGCCGCCTGCGGCCAGGCCGAGGAACAGGGCAGCAACACAGATCCCGACCAGGTCGACTCCGTCGATGCTCCCGAGCTGGGAGTGTGCCGCCTGCCCACCCCCGACGACGTCGCCAT
>JAOPXM010000220.1 GCA_025965125.1 Nocardioides sp. | reverse complement strand
GAAGTGGTCCTTGGGGTGCTTGCCGGCCGTGGTGGCTGACAGGAGCATCGTGTCGTCGTCGAGATAGGCTGTGACGGAGCCAGCCGCCTGACGAGCCAGCAGGCCCGTCTCGAACTTGATGGTGCGGGTGCCGAACTTGCCGTTGTCGAGAACGGTTTCGACGGCGGAGATGATGGGTCCCGCTGTATTCGATTCAGTCAAGGGTTCATCCATATTCTTTTCGCGGAGCGATCCGCGGCGTCCCGCGTCGTGGCGGGGTGTCTCTTCTCGAGGGTCCCGCCTGGGTGTCCCTTCCCCAGTCCTGCCGGAAGGGGGCCGGTCTTCGATCGAGGCCCGCAGCCCCGCCCCCATCGGGGACGAGCTCTGAGGGCCACTACCGAGGACCGGGCCAGAACGTGCGTGTCGCTCCTGGTTTCGTGTGTTTTGAGTTGTTGCCCATGTTGTTCTGCCTGGTGCTGGGCTCCGAATCCGACACTAACCGGATTCGGCAGAAATGCGACGAAGCGGCTGCCCGCTGGGGCAGCCGCTTCGCCCCATCAAAAACGTGGGATCAGCGTCGCAGGCCGAGGCGCTCGACGATCGAGCGGTAGCGCGCGATCTCGGTCTTCTGCAGGTAGTTGAGCAGCCGGCGGCGCTGGCCGACGAGCAGCAGCAGGCCGCGGCGGCTGTGGTGGTCCTTCTTGTGCACCTTGAGGTGCTCAGTCAGGTGCGCGATGCGGTAGCTCGCCAGCGCGATCTGCACCTCAGGGGAACCGGAGTCACCCTCGGACAGGCCGTATTCGGCGATGATCTTCTTCTTGGTCTCCGCGTCGGTTCCGATCGACATGGGGCTCCTTCCGGTTTCGCTGCGCGGCGCACCGGGGCTTGTTCTCCCGGGCACTCTGGATCCGCGGCCGTTGGACGGCGATGCAACTGGTGGGTGCTGCCTGGTCCTGGGACCGGGGAGTACGGCGCAACGCCACACTCCGGGCAACCTCAGAAGACTATCAGCGGGGCGGGTCCGCGCCCAAAACGGAAGGATCGACGCTCAGACCGCCGGCGGGTCGATGTCGCTGCGCCGCTCGCTCACCGTCTGGCGGCCGTCGGGGTGCACGGTCGTCGCCACGCTGGTGGCGCGACGGCGCGTGTTGAGCTGGACGGCGGTCAGGACGATCACGAGGACCCCGGCCGCCGCGAGGATCCAGCCGATCATCGTCAGGTCGACCCCGTTGATGGAGTCGGTCACGGCCAGCGCGAGCGCCAGGCCCACCGCGAGGAGAAAGACTCCGAGTCCGTAGCCCATCACATGTCCTTCGGTCGTGGCACCCGGGGATCGGCTGCCTGCACCGGACCGGTAGCCCCCATCAGCCCCGTTCAAACCCCAACCCGCGCCGAACAGGTGTCAGGATGGCGGCATGGACCTGCCGTCACCCACCCGCCTGGTCGGCTCGGTCGCCGGCGCTGCCCGCACCGCGATCGCCGGCGGCCCGGTGCCGCCCGGTTTCACCGGCACCCGACTCGGCGTCTGCAACCTGTGCGAGGCGATCTGCGGCCTCGAGCTCACCCTGACCGACGGCGCCGTCACCGGCGTCCGCGGGAACCCCGAGGACCCCCTCTCCCGCGGCCACATCTGCCCCAAGGGGGTGGCGATCGCCGACATCCACGGCGACCCCGACCGGTTGCGACGACCGGTACGTCGGGTCGGGTCCGGCCCGGACGCGGAGTGGGTGGAGATCGGCTGGGACGAGGCGTTCGACCTCGTCGCGGACGGCCTGGCAGCGGCGATCAACGACCACGGGCGCGATGCGCTCGGGATCTACCTGGGAAACCCCAACGCGCACAGCCTCGGGTCGCTGACCCACGGCACCGCCATGGTGAAGACCTTCCGGACCCGCAACAAGTTCAGTGCGACCTCGGTCGACCAGCTCCCTCACCAGTTCCTGGCGTACCTGATGTACGGCCACCAGTTCTTCCTGCCGATCCCCGACATCGACCGCACCCGCTACTTCCTTGTCTTCGGGGCCAACCCGATGGCCTCCAACGGCTCGCTGATGACCGTCCCCGACTTTCCGGGTCGGCTGCGCGAGCTGAAGGCGCGCGGCGGCCGGATGGTCGTCTTCGACCCGCGCCGCACCGAGACCGCGAAGGTCGCCACCGAGCACCACTTCGTCCGGCCGGGCACGGACGCGTTCGTGTTGCTGGCGATGGTCAACGTGTTGTTCGCCGAGGGACTGACCAGCCCCGCGTCGTACGTCGACGGGCTGGCAGCAGTGGAGACCGCGATCGCGGACTTCACCCCGGAGCGGGCCGCGGAGGCGAGCGGTGTGCCGGCCGAGGAGATCCGTCGGGTGGCTCGCGAGTTCGCGGCCGCGGACGGCGCCGCAGCGTACGGCCGGATCGGGGTGTCCACCCACGCGTTCGGCACGGTCTGCCACTGGGCCGTGCAGCTGCTCAACCTGCTCACGGGCAACCTCGACCGGGCCGGCGGTGTGCTCATCACGACCCCCGCCATCGACGTGGTCGGCACCGGGCTGGTCGGGCGGGGCCACTACGACGTGTGGCGCAGCCGGGTCCGCGGGCTTCCGGAGTTCGGCGGAGAGCTGCCGGTGTCCGCGCTGCGCGAGGAGATCGAGACGCCCGGCGCCGGGCAGATCCGCGCGATGCTGACGCTGGCGGGCAACCCCGTCCTCTCGACCCCCGACGGCGCCGCCCTGGACCGGGCGATGGAGGGGCTCGACTTCATGGCTGCCGTCGACATCTTCCTCAACGAGACGACCCGGCACGCCGACGTGATCCTGCCGCCGACGACCGCGCTCGAGCGCGACCAGTACGACCTCGTCTTCCACGCCCTGGCCGTGCGGGACACCGCCCGGTTCACGCCTGCGGTCCTCGCACCCGAGAAGGACTCCCGTCACGACTGGGAGATCTATCGCGAGATCGCCCTGCGGACCCAGACCAGGCTGCGCAGCAAGCCGCCGCTCCGCAAGCGGCTCGAGCAGCGCGTGCGGCTCTCGACCAGCCCCACGGTCCTCATCGGACTCCTCCTCCAGCGCAGCAAGTCCAAGGTGACCCTGCGAAGCCTGCGCAAGAACCCCGAAGGAGTCGACCTCGGCCCGCTGCGCGAGGGTCAGCTTCCCGAGCGGATCCCCCACCGTGACCGCCGCATCGACGCGGCGCCGGACCTGGTGCTCGACGACCTCGAGCGGCTCCGCGCGGTGGTCCCGCCCGACCCCGACGGGCTGCTCCTCATCGGCCGGCGGCACCAACGCGACTGCAACACGTGGATGCACAACTCCGAGCGGCTGACCAAGGGCAGGCCGCGGCACCAGCTCTACATCCACCCCGACGACCTCAGCGCCCGCGGGCTCGAGGACGGTACGACCGCCACTGTGTCCTCCAGGGTGGGTTCGGTGCAGGTGGAGGTGCTCGCCACCGAGGACATGATGCGGGGAGTCGTGAGCCTCCCCCACGGCTACGGCCACGCCAGGGACGGCGTACGCCTGGCGACCGCCAGCAAGGTCGCCGGCGTCTCCATCAACGACCTCACCGACCCCGAGCTGCTCGACGTGAGCGGGAACGCCGCCTTCAACGGCGTTCCCGTCACGGTGGCATCCGCGGGATAGGTCAGCGCGAGACGAGCTCGTACGCCGGCTCGGTCTCCTCGACCGGGTCCCCCACGGGTCGGACGGGACGCGTGGGCCACCAGGCCCGCTCCCCGAGCAGCACCAGGATTGCGGGCAGCATCACCAGCCGGATCACGGTGGCGTCGATGAGGATCGCTGCCGACAGCCCGACACCCATCATCTTCATCTCCATCATGCTCAGCGTCGCGAAGATCGCGAACACCGAGACCATCACCGTCGCCGCGCTGGTGACGACGCCGGCGGTGTCCGCCACGCCCTCGCGGACGGCGAGCCGCGCCGGCAGGCCCCGCTGCAGGTGCTCGCGGACGCGGCTCAGCACGAACACGTGGTAGTCCATCGACAGGCCGACGAGCACCACGAGCACGAACAACGGAAGCCAGTCGATGACGAACCCTGGACTCGAGAAGTCCAGCGCACCCTCGAACCAGCCGTGCTGGAAGACCAGCGTCATCAGTCCGAACGCAACCCCCACGGACGCGAGGTTCAGCACCGTGGACACCACCGCGATCGCGAGGCTGCGGAACGTGAACGCCATGATCAGCAGCGTCAGCAGGAGGACGAAACCGATGACCAGCGGCAGCCGGTCGTGCTCACGGTCCACGAAGTCCAGCGAGTCAGCGGCGTCGCCACCGACGGCGTACTCCGCTCCGATGCCGTCGAGGGCAGCAGGAGCGAGGTCCGAGCGGAGCTCCCGGATGCCGTCGTCGACCCGGGGGTCGGACTCCTCGAAGGGCATCGCCAGCGTCAACACGGACGTGCGGCCGTCGGCGGACACGTCGATCGCAGGGTCGCCGACGACGAACAGGTTGGTCTCACCTGCGGCGTGCGCAACCTGGTTCAGCGCCGACGCGACATCGGTCCGGCGGTCAGCAGGAGCATGGACCACCAGGTCAGCCACCGCGCCCTCGGTCGGGAAGGACGCGCTCATCGCCCGCAGGGTCTGCACCTCGGGGATCGAGGCAGGCAGGGTCTCGAGGTTGCCGCTGTGCGTCTTCATGCCCAGGGCCGGGATGGCGAGCGTCACGACGACGAGCGACGAGAAGGCCAGCGCGATCGCCGGGTGGCCGATGACCGGTGCGAGCACCCGTCGGCTGATACCGCCGCGGCCGATCCGCTTGTTGAGGCGCCACAGCAGCGGGACCCTCGGCCGGTCCACCCAGCGGCCCAGCTTGGCCAACAGGGCCGGTAGCACGGTGATCGAGCCGAGTACCGCCACGGCCACGACGAGGATCGCGCCGACCGCGAGGGAGTTGAACGTCGTGTCGCCGACGATGAAGAGGCCCGCCATCGAGGCGATCACGGCGCCGCCCGAGACAAGAATCGAGTGGCCGGACGTCTGGGCGGCGATGGCGACCGCGTCCAGTGTCGAGTGACCCTTCGCGCGTTCCTCGCGCTCCCGCTTGAGGTAGAACAGTGAGTAGTCGACGCCGACGGCCATGCCGATCAGGACGATCATGCTGGTGACCGTCGAGTCGGCGTGCACCAGGTGGGACAGCGGGGCGATCATGCCCACGGTCGCCGCGACGCTGGTGGCCGCCAGCAGCACCGGGAGCCCGGCCGCGATCAGCGCACCGAATGCAACCAGCATCAGGATCAGGGTCAGCGGCAGGCTCAGCGTCTCGGCCGAGGACAGGTCGTCGGCGACCTGGTTGTTGATGGCGTCGTCGACCGTGAGGTCGCCGGCCTCACGGATGTCGAGGTCCGGGTACTGCGACTGGACGGACGCGGTGGCCGCCACGAGGGGTGCGGCGTCTTCGTGGTCCTTCGCGAGCTGGATCGCGACGAGCAGCGCGGTGCCGTCGGGGCTCCACTGCGGCGCAGAAACCGTGGCCACGCCGTCGAGGCCGCGCATCTCCCTCTTCAGCGCCGCGGCTGCCGACTGGGCGGCGGCGTGGTCGAGGGCTCCGGAGGTCGTGGTGACCAGGACGTTCTCGGTGGTGGGGTTGTCGAGACCCGCCGACGTGACCAGCTCGTCGGCGCGGCCGGACTCCCCGATCCGGTAGTCGGCGTCAGTGGTCTCCTGGGTCGGGATCAAGGCAGCCATGCCCACGGCGACGGTCACGAACGCGACCCACGCGAGCATCGCCCGCCAGGGGTGCAGGGCAGACCAGCGCGCGGTGCGCATGGGGATCGCAGACAGGTGAAGGGACATGGTGGGCGTTCCTCTCGGGGAGTGCGGGACCGGGTGGCCTCGGCGGCACCTCAAGCCTCGTGAGCGGCGACCGCCGCGTCAGGGGCACCTGCACCCCTCCCGTGGTGGTCCCAGCACCACTGTCCGATCGTCCGATCTCGGCGAGGATGGAGTCCGTGAGCACCACTGGACCGATTCCCCCGACCCCGCCGAGCCGATGGCTCATGACGGCGTACGCCCTGGCACAGGTGCTCTGGCTGGTGCCACTCCTGGTGATCTTCGTGCTGATCGTGGTGGGCGGGGTGCTGGTCGTTGTCTGGGTGGGCCTCGTCCTGCTCGTGGCCGCGATCCCGGCGCTGCGCTGGTTCGCCGACCAGCAGCGGTCCATCGCGAGCCGGGTGCTCGGCGTGGAGATCCCCCGTCCCTACCGACCACTCCCTGCCGGTGGTCCGCTGGTCCGGCTGCGGGCGGTCGCGTCCGACCCGATGACGTGGCGCGACCTGCTCTGGTTGCTCTGGGCCGTCAGCTTCGGCTGGGTGCTGTCCCTGCTGGTGATCGTGCTCCTGGTCACCGTGGTCACCGGGTTCATCTGGTGGTACGGCGTCGGACCGATCCTGTGGATCCGCTCGGTGGTGGACCGGGCGTTGCTGTCCTACGGGACCACCGAGGCGCTGGAGCAGCGGGTGCAGGTGCTGACCAGGACCCGCGCGGATGCCGTGGACCACTCGGCCGCCGAGCTGCGGCGCCTCGAGCGGGACCTCCACGACGGCACCCAGGCCCGGCTCGTGTCGCTCTCGATGAGCCTGGGTATGGCCGAGACGCTCTTCGAGACCGATCCCGAGGCCGCAGCCCGGATGGTGGGCGAGGCACGCAGCACCACCACTGCGGCGATCGGCGAGCTCCGGTCGGTCGTCCGGGGCATCCACCCGCCGGTGCTGGCCGACCGCGGACTCGACGGGGGCGTGCGCGCCCTGGCCCTCGACATGGCCGTACCCGTCGAGGTCAGCGGGTCGATCCCCGGGAGACCGCCGGCGCCGGTCGAGTCGGCGGTCTACTTCGCGATCGCGGAGTGCCTGGCCAACGCCGCCAAGCATGCCGAGCCCCAGCACGCGTGGATCGTGCTCGAGCACCGGGACGGACTGCTCAGGGCGGTCGTCGGCGACGACGGACGCGGAGGTGCGGACCCGCGGCAGGGAACGGGGATGCGGGGGGTGATGAGACGGTTGGCGGCGTTCGACGGCACGATGAGCGTGTCCAGTCCCGCCGACGGCCCGACGATCGTCACCCTGGAGGTCCCGTGCGACTTGTCCTCGCCGAAGACAACGCCCTTCTCCGAGCCGGGCTGACCCAGGTCCTGGAGTCGGCCGGATTCGTGGTGGCGGTGGCGGTCGACAACGCGGTGGAGCTCGACCAGGCGCTCAAGGACCCGTCGCTCGAGGGCGCCGTGCTGGATGTCCGGATGCCGCCGACGTTCACGGACGAGGGCCTGCGCGCGGCGATCGCCGTGCGAGCCGACCGGCCAGGCTTCCCGGTGCTGGTGCTCTCGCAGTACGTCGAGCAGCTCTACGCGCGCGAGCTGCTGGCGTCCGGCGAGGGGTCTGTGGGCTACCTGCTCAAGGACCGGGTCGCGGACGTGCGCGACTTCCTCGACGCCGTACGCCGGGTCCTCGCCGGGGGCACCGTGCTCGACGCTGAGGTCGTGGCGGCGATCATGGCCCGCAGCCAGGACGAGCCTCTCGAGCGCCTCACTCCCCGCGAGCGGGAGGTGTTGGGACGGATGGCCGAGGGCCGCTCGAACACGTCCATCGCCACGGCGCTCCACGTGACGGAGAAGGCCGTGGCCAAGCACATCAACAACATCTTCACCAAGCTGGACCTGCCCGTCGACATGGAGGCCAACCGCCGCGTCCGCGCGGTCCTCACCTGGCTGCGGGCCTAGCGTCTGGTGGTCAGCCCAGCAGCTCGAGAACCGCGGCGCGGGCCGCCTGGGGGTCGGCTGCGGCCAGTGCGGCCTCCGCGATGTCCTCGCAGACGTCCATGTTGACCGAGGCCAGCCGGGCCCCGACGGGGCGGACTGCGGCGGCCGCCATGGACAGGGACGTGATGCCCATGCCCACAAGGGCGCAGGCCAGCAGCGGGTCGGCTGCGGCCTCGCCGCAGACGCCGACGGGCTTGCCGGCGCGTCGCCCGGCCTCGGCTGTGATGGCGATCAGCTGGAGGACCGCGGGCTGCCACGGATCGGTCAGGTGTGCCAGGTCGGTGGCCATCCGGTCGGCGGCCATCGTGTACTGGGTCAGGTCGTTGGTGCCGATCGAGAGGAAGTCCACGACCTCGAGCATCCGGTGCGCCAGGAGGGCGGCACTCGGGACCTCGACCATGACGCCGGCCTTGAGGCCACGCGCCCGGACCTTCGCCGCGAAGTCAGCGGCCTCGGCCACGGTCGCCACCATCGGTGCCATCACCCAGGTTTCGGTGCCGGTGCGCTCGGCCGCAGCCGCGATGGCGTCGAGCTGCCGGTCGAGCAGACCCGGGTTGTCGAAGGACAGCCGCAGGCCACGGACACCGAGGGCAGGGTTCTCCTCACCCTCGTGGGTGGCGAACGCGACGGGCTTGTCCGAACCGGCGTCGAGCGTGCGGACCACGACGTACCGACCGTCGCCGAAGGCCGAGAGCACGCGGGCGTAGATATCGGTCTGCTCGTCGACCGAAGGCTCGTCCTGGCGGTTGAGGAAGCAGAGCTCGGTGCGGAACAGGCCGACGCCCTCGACCGGTGCGGTCGACGAGGAATCAGCCGAGTCACCGTCGGCGACGTTGGCGAGGATCTTGATCCGGGTGCCGTCGGCCGTCTCTCCGGGACCGGCCCACTCCGCGAGCGCGGCCCGGGTGGCCTGGTCGACACGCACGCGCTCGCGTGCCACGTCCTCGTCTGGGTGCAGCTCGACGGTGCCGGCCACCCCGTCGACCAGGAGCGGGGTGCCGCCCTCGATGGTCAGGGCACCCGCGGTGCCGACCACGCAGGGGATGCCGAGCTGGCGCGCGATGATCGCGGTGTGGCTGGTCGGTCCGCCGCGTTC